>JABFWL010000304.1 GCA_013362315.1 Catenulispora sp.
GTGGGCTGAGATTCCAGCACGGACAGCCGTCCTTCCCAGTGAGTCGGTGAGTCTGGCCCTGGTGATTCCGCTATCGGGCCCGGCCCGGCGGCGTGCGCCCCGCGCACCGCGGTCGGATGCTCCTCGAGGATCCAGGCGGCCGCCTCCGCGACACTGGGCCGGTCGAAGAACAGCGTCGGCGAGACCGCGAAGCCCAGCTGGTCCGAGGCTCGGACCGCCAGTTGCTTCATCGTCACGGATTCCAGTCCGTAGTCGAAGAACTTGCCCTTCGGATCGATCCGTTCCGGTGCTGTGCCGATCACCTCGGCGACGGCTTCGGTCAGCAGCTCGCGAAGCCATGGTTCGGTGTCTGCGTCGTCGGACACCGAGGCGGGCAGCGCCTCAGCCGGAACCGATGGCGAAGCTTTCGGCACAGGCCTGTGAGTCTGCCCGGTCTCCGGTTCAGCTCCCGGCTCGACCGGGAGCCAATGGCGCTCGCGGGCGAACGGGTAACCCGGCAGCGGCACCCGACGGCGCGGTCTGCCGCCGTGCAGCAGTTTCCAGTCGATTCCGGCGCCCCCGGCCCAGAGCGCCGCCACCCGATCGAGCCGGCCCTGTTCGGTCAACGAACGCAGGTACTCGCGGCCGGCAGCATCGGACAGGTCCAGCACCGGACGATCCTCCGTGGCCGGGCCGAATCCGCCGAGCCGCGCTTCCGGCACCTGTTCGCCCGCGGCGAAGGCGCTCAGGACCCTGATCGCATCGCGCAGATCCGCCGCGACGAACGCCAGACGGACGGGCATCGGTTCCCGACCGGACTGCAGGGTGAACGCGATGTCGGCCAGGCGCGGCGCCGCACCCCGCGCTTCGCCGGTCGTGCCGGTCGCGGCATCCGCGGGGACCACGAGCCGGCCGCGCAGCCAGTCGGCCATCCGGGCCACGGTGGTCAGCGTCTCCGGCAGGCCCTGCTCCGCCAAGCCATAGCGTTGCGCGAGCCAGCCTTCCAGGACCGAGCGCGCGGCCGCGTCGAACCCGCAGTCCTCGAGCGGATCGTCCGAGCCGAGGTCGTCCGGTCCGACGCCGAGCAGTTGCTGAACGTGGATCAGCAGTTCCCGATCGAGTCCTGCCGCATCGGGCCGGGCCTTCAGCCCTTCCCCGGCCGGGACGAGACCGTCGAGGTGCGCCGCCAGCCGGCGGGCCGACTCGGCGAGCCGCTCGGGCGACTTCGCGCTGAGCGCGATGATCTGGTCCCCGACCGGCTCCTGGGGCACCGCCGGGGCGGTCAAGGACTCCAGGACCAGATGCGCGTTGGCACCGCCGGCCCCGAAGGAGCTGATCCCGGCGATCAGGCGGCCGGAGTCGGGCTGCCAGGCGGCCGCCTCCCGCTGGACCCGGAACGGCGTGCCGGAGAAGTCGATCTCCGGGTTCGGCTCCTCGGCGTGCAACGAGGGAACCAGAGTCCGGTGCTCCATCTGGAGGATGACCTTGGTGATCGCGGCGATGCCGGCGGCCGCCTCCAGGTGGCCGACGCCGGACTTGACCGAGCCGATCGGGATGCTCCGCCCGGCCGGGACGTCGGCCAGCGCGCGCCCCAGTGCGGCGATCTCGATCGGGTCGCCGAGCGCGGTGCCGGTGCCGTGCGCCTCGATGTATCCGATGTCGCCGGCCGCGACCCCGCCGACGCGCAGCGCGGTGGCGATCGCGGACGCCTGGGCCCGGGGATCGGGCACCGTGTAGCCGTTGGTCTTCCCGCCGTGGTTGATCGCGCTGCCCCGGATCACCGCGCGGACGTGGTCACCGTCCTCGATCGCCTTGGCGAGCGGCTTGAGCAGCACCGCGCCGACGCCCTCCCCGGGCACATAGCCGTCGCCGCCGGCACCGAAGCTGCGGCACCGCCCGTCGGAGGACATGAACTCCGCGAGGCTCAGCTGCAGGTACTTACGGGGATGGACGGTGACGTTCACCCCGCCGGCCAGCGCCGCGTCGCACTCCCCGCCGGCGATGCTCGCGCAGGCGAGGTGCACCGCGGTCAGCGACGAGGAGCACATCGTGTCCAGGGCGATGCTCGGCCCGTGCAGGTCGAGGTGGTAGGACACGCGGTTCGCGATGGAGGCGTAGGAGGACACGCCCATCCGTCCGTCCGGCGCCATGGGCAACAGCTCGTAGTGGCCGTACATCACGCCGACGAACACGCCGACACTGCTGCCCGACAGGCTGGACCGGCTGTATCCGGCGTCTTCCAGCGCGTGCCAGGCGGTCTCCAGAAACAGCCGCTCCTGGGGGTCGAGCATGTCAGATTCTTTGGGGCTGATGTTGAAGAAGAGCGGATCGAAGCATTCGACGTCGTCGAGGAAGCCGCCCCACTTGGAGTAGCTGCGGCCCGGCCCGCGCTCGGCATCGTAGAAGCCGGCCAAGGGCCAGCGGTCGGGCGGGATCTCGGTGACGCAGTCCCGGCCGTCCTTGAGGTTGCGCCAGAATCCGGCGAGGTCACCGGCCATCGGGTAGCGTCCGGCGATGCCGACGACCGCGATGTCGTAGCCCGATCCCGGCCGCTCCACCGGCGCGACGGAAGCGGCACTGCGGACGGCACGGGACGGCTCCGCGATCTCGGCACGGTCCTCGACGATCGGCTGCGGGACCGCCGACGCCCGGCGGGCGACGGCCGCGGCCGATCGGGCTGCGAGGTATCCGGCCAGTTCGTTCAGGGTGCGGTGCTCGAAGAAGGCCGTCTTGGGCAGCTCGCCGAAGTCCGGCTCCAGCCGCTTGGACAGCTGCATCACCATGACCGAGTCGATGCCGTAGTGCTCGAGTTCGGTGTCAGGGTCGATACGCGCCGCTGGGATGCGTAGCTCTTGTGCGAGCCGTTCGGTGAGGACGGATACTGCTTCCTCGCGTGTTCGCGCCACTGCTTCATCGCTGATGACCTCGGGGGTGTGATCGGCCTCCTGCGGCACGAGCAGCCCCCGCACCTCGACCGGGTCTCCGTAAGCGACGACCGCGTGCGGGACACCCCAGCCGAGCGCCTCCTCGAAGGCGGCCAGCCCCTCGGCGCGGTCGAGCGCCGATACCCCGTCTTCGAGCACTATCTCTTGGGCCATGCCGCCGCCGGCCCACGCGGGCCAGCCGATCGAGAGCGTGACGCCGGATCCGCCGCGGGCTGCGCGGCGTCGTGCGAGGGCGTCCAGGAAAGCGTTCGCGTAGGCGTAGTCGGTCTGTCCGGCGTTGCCCGTCACGGCGGCGACCGAGGAGAAGTAGACGACGAAGTCCAGTGGGTCCTCGCGGGTCAGACGGTCCAGGACCAGGGCCCCTTCGACTTTCGCCCGCAGGACTTCGGCCACGTCGGCTTCCGGCTTCGCGCGCAGCAGGCCGTCGCGGGTGACGCCGCAGGCGTGCACGACGCCGTGGACAGCGCCGAAGCGCGACCGGATCCGACGGAGTGCCTCGGCCATCGCTGTCTCGTCGGCGACGTCGGCACGCTCGAAGTGGATGCGCGCTGAGTCTTCAGCCCGGGCTGAGCGGCCGACCACGACGACTTCGGCGCCCCGGCCGGCGAGCCGGCTCGCCACCAGCGAGCCGAGGTAGCCGGTTCCGCCGGTGACGACGTAGGTGCGGCCGGCGTGCGACGCCGGGGCCGAAGGTGTGGCCTCGGAAAGCTCGCGCAGCCGCCTGGCCGACACCGCGCCATCGACGACGCGGATCTCGACCGGCTCGTCGGCGCTCGCGGCGGCGGACAGGACCTCCCAGTCCGGGCCGTCGGCGAGCGCCACAGTCTGGCAGCGCAGATCGGGGTTCTCCAGGCGCACGCTTCGGGCGAACGCGCCGAGGGCGGCCAGCGCGGGCTCGTCGGCGTCGCCGCGTCCGGGATAGCCGATCCGCACACCGACCGGCCCGGCCAGCCGGGCGTCCATCAGGGCCCTGCAGAGCGCGGAGGCGGCGTGGAAGGCGAACAGGTCGCCGGGCTCCCGCGCCGGGCCGGTGAGCAGCACGATGGTCGCGGGCGAGACGGCGGCCAGCAGACGGCGGTAGTCCTCAGGCGATTGGGGATCGAGGGTGTAGCGGCCGTCGCCGGTCCGGGCGAAGGCATCGCCGGGCACGGCCACGTCGGCCCCGGACACCATCGCGGACCGGCCTGCGGTCAGGTCGACGACCAGCATGGCTCCGGCCGCTTTGACCGCCGCACCCGGCCGGGGCACCGGCACCCAGACCGGCTCGAACCGGAGCACCTGGTCCGAACCCGCGCCGTTGGCGACCGTGAGCCCGCGCAGTACGATCAGCGCCCTGCCGTCCTCGTCGGTCAGCTCCAGGTCCGCAGTGCCATCCGGGCTGGTCCGCAGCCGGCTGCGGCGAGCCGCTGCCAGGGATCCGTGGAGCTCACAACCGCGCAGCGCGTAGGGCACCCCGACCTCGGCGCCGGGTTCGTCGAGCCCGAGCGCGAGAAGGGTCTGCAAGGCGCCGTCGAGCAGCACCGGATCGATCTCGAATCCGGCCGGGGTGACCGGGGCGAGGTCCGCGTCGGCCCGTCCGGCGCCGAGGCGGACCCGGCGCAGCACCTGAAAGGCCGGACCGTAGTCGAACCCGTATTCGCGGAATCTTCGGTAGCACTCCTGCCCGTCGAGAACCTGCCGGTCGAGAACCTGGCCATCTGGCACCGGCTCGAGCAGCGCTTCGGCTGGACCTGCCGGCAGCAACACGCCCTCGACCGCGGGCTGCGCCTCGGCCGAATCCGCGAGGTCGATCGAGAACCGCACACCCCGGCCCTCGGCCTGATAGACGACCTGGACGTTTCCACCAACAGGCAGCGGCCGACGCCAGCGCACATCTTCCATACGAGTCAGCTCGGAACGCCCGGCCCGGCGGACACCCTCCCGGGCGAGGGCGAGCGACCAGGCAGCTGCCAGGATCGGCCGGCCCAACACCACATGGCCCGCGACAGCGGGGTCGTTCTCGGTCGGCTGGAATGAGAACGCCGGTATGGCGCCGTCCTCAGACTCCGACGGCATGGGCCGGTTCCAGTATTTCTCGCGGGCAAACGGATACGTCGGCATCGGAATACGACTCGCGCGCACACCACTGAACAGGACGTTCGCATCTGGAAGGCCGCCCCGCTCGTAGGCTCCGGCGGCCTCAGCCAATGCGGCGAGCGCGGCATCCGGGTCTTCGCCCGCCGCGGCCAGCCGCTGATGGACGGCGGCGAGTTCTTCGCGCGCGGACATCGTCGAACCCGTGGTCAGCCGGCCCGAATCGCGCCACGTGTCCAGCACGGCCCGGAGTTCGGCCACGTCGCGGACCGCGAACGCCGCGCGCTCGGTGAAGTGCGCCCGCCCGACCAGCAAGGTGAAGGCGATGTCGGTAAGGCTGCGGGCGGCACCTTCACCATCGAGCCAGGACCGCAGATCCGCGATCCGCTCGGCCAGCGCCTCCCGGGTCTTGGCCGAGACCGGCACAAGCCGCGGCGCACTCAGCGTGCTCGACGTGCCCGGCCCGCTCAGCGCACCAGCCGACTCCCGCTCCGGACCCTCCTGCACCACCAAGTGCGCATTAGTCCCGCTGTACCCGAACGAGCTGACCGCCGCCACCCGCGGCCGCTCGGCACGCCGAGGCCACGCCACCGGCACCGTCGGCACGTAGAACGGCGTGTCCTGGAAAGCGATCCGCTCGTTCGCCGTCTCGAAGTGCAGGTTCGCCGGAATCACCTGATGCTCCAGCGCCAGCAGGACCTTGAGCAGCCCCGCGATCCCGGCCGCCTGACCGGTGTGCCCCAGGTTCGTCTTGATCGACCCGATCGCGCAGTACCCGCGCCGGCTGGTGTGTTCAGCGAATGCCCGGGTCAGCGCCTCGATCTCAATGGGGTCACCGAGCTGGGTGCCGGTCCCGTGCGCCTCGACGAAGTCGATCGCGTCGGCGCTGATCCCGGCCCGGCGGTAGGCGGCCTGCTGGACCGCGGTCTGCGACCGCGAGCTCGGGGCGGTGATGCCGTTCGTCTTGCCGTCCTGGTTCACCGCGCCGCCCAGGATCACGCCGCGGATGGTGTCCCCGTCGCGGACCGCCGCATCGTAATCCTTGAGCACCACCAGGCCCGCGCCCTCGCCGGGTACGAACCCGTCGGCGGTCCGGTCGAACGTGCGGCACCGGCCGGTCGGGGAGAGCATGCCGCCGTTCGATGCGGACAGGTAGAAGCCGGGTCCGACGAACAGGCAGACCCCGCCGGCCAGCGCCGTCTCGCACTCGCCGGCCGCGATGGCCTGGCAGGCCAGATGGACGGCGACCAGCGAGGAGGAGCACGCCGTGTTCAGCGTCAGGCTCGGGCCGTGCAGGTCCAGCAGGTAGGACAGGCGCGAGGCGAGGAAGGCGTTGTCGTTGCCGGTGAGCACGTGCACGTCGGAGTAGACGTCGCCCAGATCGTTGTCGACCGGGTAGTCACTGGCCGGCGCGCCCGCGAACACGCCGAAGGACGCGCCGCGCACCCCCGGGCCGCAGTACCCGGCGTCCTCCAGCGCCGCCCAGCCGCACTGCAGGAAGAGCCGCTGCTGCGGATCCATCTGCTCGGCCTCGGTGCCCGAGAGGTTGAAGAACAAGGGGTCGAACTCGTCCGCGTCGAGCAGAAAGCCGCCCCATCGGGAGTTGGTGCGACCTGGAGTACGCGCGTCAACGTCGAAGAAGGCGTCGGCGTCCCAGCGCTCGCGCGGCACCTCGCGGATCGTGGACCGGCCCTCCTTCAGCATCCGCCACAGGTCCCGGTAGGAGCGGCCGGAGCTGAAGTGTGCGGCCATGCCGATCACGGCCGTACGCCGGGCGGTCGGGGCGGCGGGGTGCGGCCGCGGTTCGGCGGCCGAGCGAAGCTCGCGCAGCCGTCGCTGCCCCTCGGCGGCCGAGATCGACTGCTCGCGGACCAACTGGAGCACCTGTGCGACCTCGCCGTTCACGAGTCCGCCCCGTCAATGCCGCGATCATCGCCCTGGGCAAGGCCCCAGACGATGCCCTCCGCAGCCGCGTCGCGCAGATCGACAGCATGCACCGTCATCGTGACCGGCGCCTCCTGCGCCACGGGCGTCAGGTGCAGTCGCTCGACACCCGCCTCGGGCGCCGGCGGAATCGCCGCCTGGCAGCCGCAGTCCTCGACCCGGAAGCCGGCAAAGCTGTAAGCGACCTCGGCCATCCGGTTACGATCCGTCTTGCGGAAGTCCGCGACCAGGTGAACCCCCGCGCCGGCGGCGGCATCGGCCAGCCATCGCAGCAGCACCGAACCCGCCCCGGAGAAGACCACGCGACACGAGGTGGCCAGCAGCTTGACGTTCCACACCGGCTCGAACTTCTCGATCAGCAGCACGCCGACCGCGCCATACCCGCCGAACTTGTCGTCGAGCGTGACCACCAGCACCTCATGGGACTCATCGGCCAGCAGCGAACGCAGCGCCGCGTCCGAGTAGTGCACGCCGGTGGCGTTCATCTGGCTGGTGCGCAGGGTGAGTTCCTCGACCCGGGTGATCTCCTCGTCGGTGGCCCGCGCGATCCGCAGGACGATTCCGAGCGTGCGCAGGAAGTCCTCGTCGGGGCCGGCGAATTCGGCCCGGGCATCCTCCCGCCGGGCCGCCGCCTGGTACATCTGGCGGCGCCGCCGTCCGTCGGCGGTCACCACCTTCGGCGTGAACTCGGGCAGCCCGGTCAGCTCGGCGGCGCGCTCGGCCGGGTAGCAGCGCACCTCCGGAAGGTGGTGGGAGACCTCGGCGCGCTCGGCGGGCATGTCGTCGATGAACGCGATGGCCTTCGGGGCGAAGGCGAGTTCGTCGGCGATCTGGCGGACCATGCCGGACTTGGCCGACCACCCGATGCGCGGCGCGACGAAGTACTCCGCCACACCCAGCTTCTCCAGCCGGCTCCACGCGTGGTCGAAGTCGTTGCGGCTGGCCACCGACTGCAGGATGCCGCGCTCGTCGAGGCCGATGATCGCCGCACGGACGGCGTCGCTCAGGACGACCTCGTCCTGCTCGGCGATCGTCCCCTGCCACAGGGTGTTGTCGAGGTCCCAGATCAGGCATTTGACAAGGGTCGGGTCGTTCGGCATGTTCGGGGCTCCCTAGATTTCCCAGAGCGTGACGATCCAGGCCGCCACAGGGCTGTTGTTGAGGACCAGTACGAGGTCGCCCCGGCCCAGGCCGCCCATGGACACCACGCGCTGCAGGTTGAGGACGACGTCCATGGCTCCGAGGTGGCCGACGTCGGCGAGATGGACCCGGCAGAATCGGTGGATCGGCAGGTCCAGGGTCTGCTCGTAGAAGTCGAAGGCGCTGTTCGTGACGTTCTGCATCACGGTCGCGCCGACGTCGGCCTTGGTGACCCCGGCGTCCGCGAGCACGCCGTCGACCAGCGCGCTGAGCCGGTGTCTGCTGTGCATGGCCAGCTCGAAGCTGTACCGGTCGATGGAGCGGCACTCCTCGCGCCACTCCTGCTGGCCCGCGCTCTTGTAGTCGACATAGAACAGGTCGTGGAAAGTACCGTCGGTCTCCTGCCGGTGCGCTCGCAGCACCGGCCGGCCGCCGCGCACGACGGTCATGGCGTAGGCCCCGTCGCCGATGACGGTGACCGGGTAGCGGATCCGGAAGGCACCGGTCGGCAGGCTGGCGAAGGTGATCAGGACGCTCTCGCGGGACGGGTCGGCGATCAGCAGGTCGCGGGCGAGCGCCCACGCGGCCGAGGAGCCGGCACAGCCCAGTCCGTCGACGGTGAAGGCGAAGGCGTCCTTGACCTCGCCGAGCGCCTGGGCCTTGCAGACGTCGGACCCGATCAGGACGTCCGGGGCGCGCGGCCCCACCATGATCATGACGTCGGGGTTCCCGCCGTGCTCGGCGAGCAGCTGCCGGCAGGCCCGGCCGGCCAGGGAGCCCACGTCCGTGTCCTCGAACACCCCGACCGTGCGCACCCCGGCCGTCTGCAGGAACTCCAGTCCCTGCGGCCCCAGCTCGGACAGTTCGGGCAGCTCGCCCACGGCGACCCGCCGCTGCGGCAGCAGGCAGCAGATCTCTCCGATGCCGATCGTCATCGCCCCACCCCCATCGCGCGATCGGCCAGCACGAGCTGGCAGATCTCAGTGCTGCCCTCGATGATCTCCATGAGCTTGGCGTCCCGGTACGCCCGCGCCACCACGCCCCCCTCCCGCGCCGCGGCCGAGGCCAGCACCTGAACCGCCCTCGCAGCACCCTGCGCCGCCGCCCGCGAGGCGACGTACTTGGCCAGCACGGCCCGCGAGACCTGGTCCGGCGACCCGGCGTCCCAGCATCGGCTGGCGTCCTCGCAGACCAGGGTCGCGGTGCGCTCGGCGACGTACAGGTCCGCCAGGTGGCGGGCGACGAGCTGGTGCCGGGCGATCGGCACACCGGCTTGCTCCCGGCTGCGCGCGTGTTCGGTGGCCGCGTCCAGGCAGGCCCGCAGGATGCCGACGCACCCCCAGGCGACCGACAGACGCCCGTAGGTCAGCGCGATCGTGGTGAGCATCGCCAGCGAATTCCCGGCCGCGCCGAGCAGGTTCTCGCGGGGGACGCGCACCGCGTCGAGCGTGACCGTGGCGTGCCCGGCGGCCCGGCAGCCCAGCGGCGCGGGAACCGGATCGATCCGGACGCCCGGGGCCGTCGCCGGGACGATCACCGCCGCGCCGCCGTCGCCGTACCGGCCGAACACGACGACCAGATCCGCGTACGCCGAGGCCGTGATCCAGGTCTTGACCCCGTCGACGACCAGGCTGTCGCCGTCCTCGCCGATCCCGGTGGACATGGCCGACAGGTCGCTGCCGGCGTCCGGCTCGCTGAACGCCACGGCCACGAGCTCGCCGTCGGTCAGCCGGCGCAGATACTGCTCGCGCTGGGCGCGGTCGCCGAGCCGCCGGATCGTCCAGGCCCCCATGCCCTGCGAGGTCATCACGCTTCTGAGCGAGCTGCACAAGGAGCCGACGTGGGCGGTGAGGCGCCCGCACTCCCGGCCGGTCAGGCCGAGCCCGCCGAAGCCGGTCTCGACCTCCGGGCACAGCAGGCCCTTGCCGCCCAGGCCCCGCAGCAGGTCCACGGGGATCTCGCCGGCCAGGTCCCATTCCGCGGCGGAATCGGCGACCGCCTCGGTCACGATCCCCGCCAGGTCCTCAGGCATCGGCGGCTTTCCTCAGCCGCAGCACCAGGTCGGTCATGGCGCTGATGGTGCGGAAGTTGTCCATCGCCAGGTCCTCGCGCTCAACGACGACGTCGAAGGCCTTCTCCACGAAGACCACGAGCTCCATCGCGAACAGCGACGAGACCACGCCGGAGGCGAACAGGTCCTGGCCGGGCTCCCACTCGGTCTTCGTCCGCTCCACGAGGAACTCGTGCAGCCGGTGCTCGATCCCGGCGGCCGACAGTCGTTCGGAGGCCGATTCAGGCATGATGCGATCCCTTTTCCTGTGGTGGTCGGTCGTCTTTGGTGTGGTGGCGTCGCTGGTGGTGGCGTCGCTGGTGGTGGTCGTCTCCAGGCGGTGATCGCCGCGCGCGCCGGGCAGGCTAGAGCTTGCGCGCCAGGGTGATGCCGTCGGCCATCGGGATGAGCGACAGCTCGACGCGGTCGTCGCCGCGCAACGCGGCGTTGAGCTCCCGGATCGCCAGCGTGTCCGGGTCCTGCGCGGCCGGATCGACGACCCGGCCGAAGAACAGGGTGTTGTCCAGGACGATCAGGCCGCCGGGCCGCACCAGGGTCAGCGCGCGTTCGAAGTAGTCGGGGTATCCGGTCTTGTCGGCGTCGACGAAGACCAGGTCGAAGCTGTCCGGGCCGGGATCGGTCAGCAGCGCGTCGAGGACCTTCGCGGCCTCCTCCAGGCGCAGCTCGATCCGGTCCTGCAGTCCGGCACGCGCCCAGTACCGCCGGGCGATGCGCGTCCAGCGTTCGCTGACGTCGCAGGTGATGAGGCGGCCGCCCGGCGCCAGGGCGCGCGCCATGCACAGCGCGCCGTAGCCGGTGAACGTGCCGAGCTCCAGCACCAGCCGGGCGTCCACGAGCCGGGTGAGCAGGGCCAGCAACTGACCCTCCTCCGGCATCGTGACCATCGCGGCCATGGCGCTCATGCCGGCCGTCTCGGCCCCGAGGTCCCGCAGGATCTCGTCCTCGCGCAGGGAGACGTCGCGCACGTATTGCCGCACTGCGTCGTCGACCGCCACCTGGCCCGCCATCAGCGGGCCGCGTATTCGTAGAAGCCGCGGCCGGTCTTGCGGCCGTAGTCGCCCTCGGCGACCTTGCGCAGCAGCAGCGGGGAGGGGCTGCAACCGGCGTCGCCGGTGCGCTCGTGCAGCACCCGCAGCGAGTCCACGAGGTTGTCGATCCCGATCAGGTCGGCGGTCCGCAGCGGTCCGGTCGGGTGGCCCAGACACCCCTCCAGGAGCGCGTCGACGTCCGCGACCGTGGCCCGGCCCTGCTCCACGATGTCGGCCGCCGCGTTGATCATGCGGTGCAGCAACAGGCTGGTGACGAAGCCGGGCCCGTCGGCCACGACGATCGGCCGGCGCCCGAGTCGCTGGGCCAGTGCCCTGACGGCGGCCAGCGCGGCGTCGCCGGTCTGCGGCCCGCGGATCACCTCGATGGTCTTGATCAGCGAGGGCGGGTTCATGAAGTGGACGCCGACCAGATCCTGCGGACGGGGCACCACCTCGGCGAGCTCGGCCACCGGGATCGACGACGTGTTCGTGATGCGCAGCGTGCCGGGCGCGGCCGCGTCCGCGATCGCGCAGTGCAGTTCGACCTTCGTCTTCAGGTGCTCGGTGACGGCCTCGATGACGGCGGTCGCGCCCTCGACGCCCTCCAGGGATGCCGCCGTGGTCAGCTCCCCGGGCGCCACCCCGGGCGGCAGCACCCCCATCAGCTGGGCCTGCCGGAGATGGGCGCGGATGTCGCCCGGCGCGGCGGCGAGCTTGTCCGGGTCGACGTCCAGCAGCCGCACCGGGACACCGTGCCCGAGCGCGAGTGCCGTGATGCCGGCTCCCATGACCCCGGCCCCGATCACCGCGAGCGGGCCGTCGCCCGCACCGCCGGTCACGGCCGTCGCCCGGCCGGCCGGCGCCCGCCGCCGCGGGCGTTCCCCTGGAAAATCAGTGACATGTCATATCCTTGTCTTGACCGGTTGCCTGCATGCGTTGTCTGAACGGTTCGATCACAGTGGTTCGCCTCCAGTGGCCCGGCCGCTAGGCCCGCGATCCGCGACCCCGGAACGGCCGCGTCACAGCCCGCGTGCCGCGGCGCAGGAACGTGGTGCCGACGTCGAACGCGAGCGCGGCGGCGACCATCGGCGTCAGGATCGTGCCGAAGATCCCGAGCCCGGGCGGCAGCTTCCCGGACAGGTCTGGCGACAGGAACGCCGGCTCCTTGAAGGCCTTCGGGGACAGGTTCGGGTTGCGCATGCGGTTGACGTACGGAAGCCGCCACAACGCCGGCACCGCGGCGTCCGGCCGCATGACGCCGGTGGCGGCGCGCAGCCGGACCCCGTTGTCCAGCCGCCACTGGGCCCGCTTCGCCAGGCCCGCGCGGCGCCGGTCGATGATCTTCGCGACGGTGACCGGGTTCAGCCTGCCCCAGGGAGCGCTCTGCGACAGGGACAGCCGCCGTTCGAGCTTCCTGCGCGACGCCTTGAGCGGGTCGGTCTCCCGGCTGCTGTAGCCGCCGGTCTGGTACAGCCACTGCGCCGTCCGGAAGCGAGCCGGCAGGAAGGCGGCGAAGACGAGGTAGTCCACGACGTGGTCGAGGATGAAGAACCTGCTGTCGGCGATGGCCGGGCTGTACTTGTACTTCACCATCCCGCGCATGATCAGCCAGTCGGCCTTGGCCGCGCGGTTGATGTGGTCGATGTACCCCCGGTCCATGACTCCGTCGCGCAGGTGCCGCTCGACGATGTTGGCCGCGTGCCAGGAGTACACGGCCGAGAGCGACATGCCCTGGCTGTAGTAGGCGTCGATGATGGAGGCGGCGTCGCCGGATATCGCGTAGCGATCGGCCGAGACATAGGTGTCGCTGATGTACTGGACGGACTTGTACGCGCTGAAGTCCAGTGTCGTGGCGCCCTTGACGAACTCCAGCAGCGGGTAGCGCCCGATGATCCGCCAGAACACCTCCCTGGCGCTGCCCTGGTGGTCCGGCCGGCTCCGGTCGTAGCTCACGCCGATGCTGACCCGGTCGCCGGCCAGCCGGATGATCCAGATCCAGTAGCCGTCGCCCCACAGGTGCACGGTGTCCAGGTCGCGGCGGATCACCTCGTCCTTGCCCAGGACGAAGTCCCAGCGGTCGTCCGAGGGGTCGAAGGCGGACTCGAACTGCCCCCAGGCCGCGGAGGTGGTGAAGCCGTCGTCCAGCGGCACGTCGTGGCCCAACCGGTTGACCAGGAACCGCTTGCGACCCGAGCAGTCGACCACCCACCGGGCGCGCACGGTCCCGGAGGCGCCCGAGTCCCGGGAGCTCCAGTCGACCTCGTGGTCGGCCTCGCCCGGCCCGAACCGCACGTCGCGGACCAGGCCCCGGTCGTTGAAGGTCACGTTCTCGAACTTCCCGAGCCGCTCGCGCATGACCGCCTCGATCTCGGGCCGCACGATCTGCGCGTCCTCGAACATCACGCGGGCGAAGCCGGGATCGGAGATGCGGTCGATCCAGCGCTGCGGCAGCGCCCCCTGGAACCCCCACTCCGCGACGTCCGGCCCGAACTGCTCCTTGCCCTCCATCCCGTAGGCGAACCAGACGCCGCGCTTGATGAACGAGCCGCTGATCGCCTCGTCGAGATCGCTCACCGTCCGGAAGAACGAGTTCGTCGCGCCGAACAGCGACTCCCCCACCTTGTAGCGGCTGACCGACCGGGTGGTCAGCTCGTCGATGATGACGACGCTGAAACCGCGTTTGGCGTACTGGATGGCGTTGTGCAGACCGATGATGCCGGCGCCGATTATGCAGATGTCGGCGCGGTCTTCCGATTCCCTGTGCGAACGCGCTTCGAGTTCTTCCATTTCCGCGCCCCCTATCACTTCTCGATGATGACGTCACCGATGACCAGGAGGTCGAGACCGGACGTGTAGAACACCGACAGCGCGTCCTCGACCGTGTGGATGATCGGTTTTCCCATGACGTTGAAGCTCGTGTTCAAGATGAGCGGCACGCCGGTCAGCCGGTAGAACTCCTCGATGAGGAGGTGGTACTTCTCGTTCCATTCCTTCTTCACGCTTTGCAGCCGGCCGGTGCCGTCCTCGTGCACGACGGCGGGAATCCGGTCGAGCACCTCATCCCGGAAGCGCAGAGTCCGTTCCATATACGGGGACTCCTGATAGTCGACCATGTATTCCGGCCCGTGCTCGTGCAGGATGGAGGGCGCGAAAGGCCGGTAGGACTCCCGGAACTTGACCCGGGAGTTGATCTTGTCCTTCATCCCCGGGTCGCGAGCGTCGGCCAGGATGGAGCGGTTCCCCAGGGCCCGCGGCCCGTACTCGGCCCGGCCCTGGACCCAGCCGACCAGCTTGCCCTCGGCCAGGGCCGCGGCCGTGCGCCGGCAGACCTCGGCGGTCTCCAGCTCCGTCTGCCGCACCGGGCCGAAGCTGCGCATCTTGGTCAGGGTGTCGGTGGACATCTCCGAGCCCAGATACGGGGACTGGAACGCGGGGGTGCGCTGCGCGCGCGCCTCGGGGTGGTCCTCGTAGTACGCCAGCCACGCCGCGCCCAGCGCGTTGCCGTCGTCGCCGGGGGCGCTGAAGATGTGCACCTTTGTGAAGGGCGTCTCCCGCAGGATCCGGCCGTTGGCCGAGGAGTTGAGCGCACAGCCGCCCCCCACGACGAGGTTCTCGGAGATCCCGAGCTTCGCGAGGTTGTTCAGCAGCTCGAAGTAGACCTCGGAGAACACCCGCTGCCCGGCCAGGGCGATGTCCGCGGCGACGAACGGCGACTGGTCGGGCTTGCGGCGCAGGTCGTGGATCTTCTTGAACGGCCCGACGAGCGCCGCGTCGGGCGCGAACCGGACGGTGAGCCCGTCGACCTCCAGCAGCGGCCGGAACAGGTTGTAGAGGTCGTCCCGGGGATTGCCGTAGGCGGCCAGGCCCATCACCTTCCACTCTTCACCGGTCAGGTGCCCGAAGCCACAGGTGGCGCAGACGAAGGTGTAGAAGAACCCGAGGCTGCCCGAGCTGGCGTTCGGGACGTCCTTGATCTCGCTGATGCGGCCGTCGCGGTAGGTGTAGCAGCATGTGGAGGATCCCTCGCCGAGGGCGTCCATCACCGCGACGGCCGCCTCGGAGAACGGGCTGGAGTAGCAGGAGACCGCGGCGTGGGTCAGATGGTGGTCGTAGCCGCGGCGCTCAAGGCTGCGCAGATAGGGGGCGTCGTCGCGTTGGTTCAGCTCGTACTTGAGGGTGTTGCCGGTCTGGCTCAGGACGTTGGTTTGCGAGGAGTACAGGAACTCCCGGGAGGAGATATGACCCCGCATGAAGTCGGGGAACTCCCCGAACAGCTCCACCAGGCGGCGCTCGTCGTCCCGGATCTCCTTCAGCCCCTGCTCCATGAGGCCGGCGGCCCGCTCGCTCCAACTCTGCGCGACGACCAGTTCGGCGTCGGGGTCGCAGTAGCGCGCGATCTCCTTCGCGGAATGTGCGAAGAAATCGGGAACGCAGTTGATCGAGCGCTTGTTCTGGAGATATCGCTCGGTGGCCTCGGCATACCGGACAACCCCCTGCGAGTCGACGATCGCCAGGGCACTGTCGTGGAGCGTGTTCGACAGCCCGACATAGTTCTTCTTCATCGTGCGGGGCCTCATTTCCAGGAGAGCGAGGGGTCGATGGACTGCACTGGCACGTCAAGCTGCTCGGCGATCGTGAGGAGGTCGAGGTAATCCCAGAGCTCGGCGAGCTTGGAATCGCTGACGGAGTAGATCGCCACGCCGTCGGCGGCGATCGGCCGCCCGGTCGCGACCGCGCCCATGAAGGAGCCGCGATGGATGCCGGTGAGGCTGTAGCGGATCGCTATGCGCGCGCCGCGTGCCATCCAGTCGTCGACGGTGAACCGCAGGTCCGGGAAGGCGTCGGTGTAGTGGGTGACGTAGCGTGCGAACGCCGGCACCCCGGTGAACTCGCCCGATCTGCCGTGGCGGACGAAGCGCGGGTGGATCACCCGCTCGACGGCATCCAGGCCGCCGGGCTTCCACAGTTCGTTGTACGCGGTCAGGACCCGCAGGCTCTGATCCGACATCATCTGGTCTCCGATCAATCAGCCTTGTGCGTCCAGGAGGGCGTAGGTGTCCTCGACAGAGAGCTCGCCGCTGGCCAACCGCTGTAGCAGGTCGAGTTCCTCCTCGTGCGCGGAAGGTTCCGGTGCGGACGGGACCGGGCCGGCTGCCCCCGACGAGGCAGGTGCCACCAGGTGCTCGGCGCAGATGAAGTCCGCGAGGTCGCCCAGCGTCGGGTAGTCGAACAGCGCGGTGGTCGGCAGGTCGATCTCGAGCCGCGCGTTCAGGGACTTGACCAGTTCCACCAGGATGATCGAGTCGACGCCGTAGTCGGTGAACAGCCGGTCCGGATCGAGTGCGGTGTCGGAGCGGCCGAGGCTCTCGGAGATGCTCGCGGCGAGCGCGTCCAGCACCGATTCGCGGGCGTCGCCGGACGGCGATCGCCGCGGTTCCGGCTCGGCCCATACCGGAGCCGATGCCGGTGCCGGTGCCGGTGCGTCCGCGACCGGGGCCGACGCGCGCTCCGCGACCAGCGTCTGGTGGCCGAACGCCGCTCCGAACGAGCGCGCCTGGGCCGCCGTGCTCGGGAAGCCGGCGGCGGCCAGAATCCGTTCCCAGGTCGGCACGTCGGCCACCGGCGATCCCGGCAGGCGCAGGCCGTCGGTCGCCCGCCACCAGCCTTCGAGCAGGCCGAAAGTGCAGGTCTCGAAGACGTTGAAGGCGGTCGGCTCGACCACCACGAGCCGTCCGCCAGCGGCTGTCAGCCAGGCGACGTGCTCTGCCGTGACGCGCAGGTCGCCGGTGGCGTGCAGGACGTTCGCCGCGACGACGACGTCGAACCCACCCTGCTCGAACCCCTGCCCGGCCGGGTCGGCCTCGATATCCAGCCGGCGGAAGGCGATCGGCAGGCCGCGATCGCCGAACGACCGGCGGCCGTGCCGCAGGAAGCCCCGCGAGACGTCCGTGTAGGTGTACTCGACGCGATCGGCCCAGGCCGCCAAGGCGTCCAGGACGGCACCGGTCGTGCCGCCGGTTCCCGCCCCGACCTCGAGCACGCGCACCTTCGCCCCGGCCGGCTGCGCTTGTACGTATCCGGAGACGGCCGCCGCGGCGAGCTCGTTGAGCCGGCCGGACAACGGATCGCCCCGGTAGATGCCCTCCACCTTGGCCGCGGACCCGGCGGGGAACATCACCTCGGCCGCCTCGACCTCGCCGGTCAGCAGCCGGGGGTAGTCGCGCGCGCAGTGCTCGAGCAAGTCGACGTGCGCTGATACGGCCGGGCGTTCGGTGCGCAGTCGTCGGGCTCGGGCGTCGAGGTCCTGCTCGGCTGTACGCGCCAACCGCTCGGTGGCGGCCAGCTCATCCCCGATACGGTCCAGCAGACCGCGATCGGCGAGGATGTCGAGCATTGTGGTCCACAACGGCCCGTGAGCAGGGGCGATGCCGAGGTCGGTGGCGAGCCGGTCGCCCGGATCGCCGAACGCGCCAAGACGCTGGACGGCGCGGGCGATCATGGCGACGCAGAGCTCTTCGAGTTCGCGGTGCGCCTCCCGGAGCTCTGGGTCGACGATGTCCGGCTCGCCTCCGCCCACGGGTTCCAGGCCGACACTGTCCGGCTTGCGTTCGCCGGCGGGCTCTACGCCAACCCTGTCCGGCTCGGCTCGGCCGATGGATCCGGTGTCAACGCGGCTTGGCTTTCCTGCGCCGACGGGATCGATGTCGAACCGGTCCAGGATGCGCGCCTCGGCCTTGATCGCCATGACCTGCGGCAGGCCGGCGGCGATCACCGTCTCCAGGGCGCGCATCCCCTCGGCCGTGCCGATCGAGTGCACGCCCACGGCGCGCATCCGGCGGCGGTACCCCGCCTTGGCCACCACGCCGGTCTCGCCCCAGTAGCCCCAGTTGACGATGTGGACCGGCACTCCCTCGTCGGCGAGGTATCGGCCGTAGGCGTCGGAGAAGGTGCAGGCCGCCGCGTAGTTCGACTGGCCCTCGTTGCCGCTGAAGGAGTTCGCCGAGGAGAAGATCACGAACTGCTCCAGCGGCTCCCCGCGCACCGCCGCGGCGAGCGCCGCCAGGCCGCGCACCTTCGGGGCCAGGGCCGCGTCGAGGAGTTCGAGGTCCATGTTCGCGATGCGGGTGTCCCGCAGGACGACCGCGGAGTGGAAGACCCCGTGGATCGGCCCGAACCGCGCTTTCGCAGTGGCCACCGCGTCGACGACGGCGCTTTCGTCCGCGATGTCGACGGCCAGGTAAAGGGCCTGACCCCCGGCGTCCCGCAGGTCACGCACCTGCTCCCGGATTCGCGCATCGGCAGGTCTGCGGCCGAGGATCACGAGGTTCGCGGCGGCGTGGCGGGCGAGATGCAGGGCGAGTTGCGCGCCGATCCCCCGGGCTCCGCCGGCGATCACGTACGTGCCACCGGCGCGGAACGGCGGGCGGTCCGGCTCGGTCGCCCGGGCCGGGACCAGTTCCCGCGCCCAGCGGCGCCCGGCACGCAGCGCCACCTCGTTCCCGCGCGGGTGCGCCGGCTCCTCGATGATGGCCTGGACCACGTCCGCTCGGCTTCCGTCGGCCAGTTCGCGGGCGTCGATGTCCAGGCACCGGACGCGCCACGCCTGGTGCTCCTTGGCCAGAGATCTGAGCAGCCCGAACAGGGTGGCGGCCAGGGGTCTGGTGCGCTCTGCCGCGTTGACCGCGTGTGCGTTCGCGGTGACGGCCACCAGGTCGAGCGGACGGTCGCCCGCGTCGGCTTCCAGGAGGAGCTTGATCACCCGGAACAGGGCTCGAACACCGTGGTCCTGACTTCGTTCCACCGTCTCGATCGACGGGGCGCCGAGGTCGTGGGAGCCGTCATCGAGGCCGCCGAGGAAGTAGACCCGGCGCGGCGGCTCACCGGCGGTGAGTACGCCGGCCAGGTCGTCGCGGCCGAGGCGGACCACCGCGGCGTCGGCACCGTGGCGGGCCGCGATCCGCTCCGCCAGCGAGTGGTCGTGGTCGGTCGCGACGACGACCACCCGGCCGCCGGGCGCGGCGGGGATGTCCATGTCCCGGACCGGTTCGAGCTCACGCCAGGTGGGCCGGTAGAGTTCGACGCGCGGGACCGCCTCCATCTTCCGGTAGGTGAATTCGTCGATCACGACGCAGGGCTGTCCGCCGCTGTCGGTGATGATCACGGCGTACTTGTCCGTCTGCTGCCTGCGGACGCAGGCATAGGCGGTCCGCGGAATGGGGCCGAGGACGCTTACCCGCTCCATGGCGAAGGGAACGAACGGTCGCCCGTCACCGTCGTCGGGGATGAGCGCGCCGACCGTCTGAATCGCGCCATCGAGCATGCCCACGGGGAGCGTGGGATCGTCGCCGTCGGAGCATTCGAGCCTTGCGATGCCCTCGCCGGCTCCGACACCGATCTCCTTGAGGGTGCGGAAGAGCGGTCCATAGTGCGTCTTCGTTCTCTCGAACTCCTCGTAGTACCCGCTCACGGAAACTTCGCGGGTGCACCGCGCGCGCAACGCGGCGATGTCCACCCGCTGCGCCTCGGCCGGCTCACGGCTCGCCGCACCGCGGGTGTACAACAGCGTCGCGCCGTCCGGGCCGGTGCCGCGGACCTCGAAGGTGAGCTTGCCCGGGGCCTGCTCGGCGATCAGCACCTCGATGCGCCGTTCCGCCTCGACGAACACCGGACGCAGCCAGACGGCCTGGTGAACGGTGATCGGCGCGCCTTCCGTCGCCCGGTGGAGCGCCTGGATCGCGAGCGCCAACTGGACCGCGGCGGGTAGCAGGGGCTGGCCGTCCACCACGTGATCGCGCAGCACGGGGTCGTCGGGGCGCAGTGTGTGAGGCACGGTCAGGGGCAGCTTCGGCGGCTTCGGCGGCTTCGGGATTTCGCGGCCTGGCAGTGGATCCGGCAGGGCCGCGGGCTTTGCGAGGGCGGTCCTGTCAGGTGCTTGCCCGTCGGGCGCTTGCTTGTCAGGCGCGCTGGCAGAACGCGGCTGGGGAACCCAATAGGTCTCCGTCGAGAACGGGTATGTCGGTAGCACGATCCGCCGGCATGACTCACCGCTGTAGAGCGCCTCCCAATCCACCGCCGCACCCGTGAGGAAGTCCGCAGCCACGTCGGCGAGGGGGCCGTGATCCTGCCCGGCGTTCTCGCGCCAGTCCCAGATCTGCCGGCTGAGATCTCGGTGGTCCGTAGCGACGAACACCGCCCGCTCGGCGAAGTGCGAGCGACCCACCCCCAGCGTGTAGGCGACGTCCCGCCAGTCGTGGTCGGAGCCGTGCTGGTCCAGCCAGTCCCGCAGCCGGGCCAGGGACTCCCCCAGCGCCTGCCGGGTCTTCGCCGAGACCGGCACCAGCCGCGGCCGGCCCGGCGTTTCCGGCGGCCGCTCCGCCCGCGCCGGGGCCTCGGCCACGACCGTGTGCACGTTCGTGCCGCTGAATCCGAACGAACTGACCGCGGCCAGTCGGCCCTGACCGGGCTCCGCGGTCCAGTCGCGCAGCCGGGTGTTCACATAGAAGGGCGTCTGGTCGAAGGGGATGTAGGGGTTGAGCGCGTCCACGTGCAGCGTGGGCACCAACTGGCGGTGCTCCAGGCACAGCAGGGTCTTGATCAGCCCGGCGATCCCGGCAGCCGTCAGGGTGTGGCCCAGGTTGGACTTCACCGACCCGACCGCGCAGTAGCCGCTGCGGTCGGTGTGGCGCCGGAAGGCGTCGGTGAGCGCCTCGATCTCCATCGGGTCGCCGAGGCGGGTCCCCGTGCCGTGGCACTCCACGTAGCCGATCCGCGCGGGGTCGATCCCGAAGCGCTCGTAGACCTCGAGCTCCAGCGCGGTCTGCGACGGGGCGCTCGGCGCGGTGATCCCGTTGGTCCGGCCGTCCTGGTTGGTCCCGGAGCCGAGGATCACGCCCCGGATCGGGTCGCCGTCCCGCAGCGCCTGAGCCAACCCCTTGAGGACGACCGCGCCGACCCCCTCGCCGGGGACGAAGCCGTCGGCGGAGGAGGCGAACGCCCGGCAGCGGCCGGTGGGCGAGAGCATCCCGGCCTTGCTGGCCAGGACGTGCAGCTCCGGAGTGAACAGAGCGGCCACGCCCCCGGCCACGGCCATCTCCGCACGGCCCGAGCGGATGGCCTCGCAGGCCAGATGCACGGCCAGCAGCGAGGAGGAGCACGAGGTGTCCACGGCCATGCTGGGCCCGGTCAGATTCAGGAAGTACGACGCCCGCGAGGCGAGGATCGCCGGGTGCGTCCCGGTGAAGGTGTAGCCCTCGAGATCCACGCCGCGCGACCGCAGCAGGTGGTGGTAGTCGCCCGTGCTGGTGCCGACGAACGAGTGGACCGCCAGGCCGTCCAGCGCCCGGTCGCTGTAACCGGCGCTCTCCAGCGCCCGCCACGCCTCCATGAGGTAGAGCCGCTGCTGGGGATCCATCAGCCGGGCTTCCCTCGGCGAGATACCGAAGAAGTCGGGGTCGAACTCCGCGGCATCGTCCAGAATCGAGCCCCACTTGCTGTAGGTCTTGCCCGCGGCCTGCGGATCGGGGTCAAAGAAGGCCTCGACGTCCCAGCGATCGCCCGGGATCTCCCGTACCGAGTCGCGCCCGGCGACCAGGTTGGCCCAGAACCGGTCGAGGTCGGGGGCGTCGGGGAAGCGGGCCGACATGCCGATCACGGCGATGCCCTCTGCCATCTCCGCCGCGACGACGGGCGCCTGAGCCGGTGCCGGGTCGACCCTGACGATCTCCGGCGGGTGGACCGGCGGGTGGACCGGCGCGGTCACCTCGGCGCACAACTGTTCGACGTGGGCTACCAGACGTCGCAGGGTCGCGTGGTTGAAGAAGTCCGTCGGCCTCAGGTCCACGCCGAGCTGCCGGTTGACGCGATCGACGATCTCGACGGCGAGGATCGAGTCGATACCGAAGTCCAAGTGTGGGACATCGAGGACGAACTCCTCGGGTGGTACCTCCAGCACCGCCGCCATGGCCGAGACGATGATCCCGTGCACGTCCGGCATGTTCCGGTCGGCCACAGGCTCCGGCGTCGGTGCAGGCTCCCGTTCTGGCTCCGGTATCACCTCCAGGGGGACAGCGGCGTGCCGCACCACCTCCGGAACCCAGTAGCGGTCGCGGGCGAACGGGTAGAGCGCCAGCGACAGCCGGCGAGCTGCGGGTCCGGACCATGGGACATCCACCCCGGCGGCCCAGAGCCCAGCCAGCTTCTCCAGCTCCCCGGCGCGGTGCAGCCCTTCGACGAACGCCTGTCCGGCGCTGCCGTCGAAGAGCTCTGCCAGGGGCGTCTCGTCCCCGACGACGCGTCCGCGCGCGATTCCGGCCGGCGACTCGCCGGCGGCGAACCCGCGCAGGGTGCGCACCGTGTCGGCCAGGTCCCGGGCGACAAAGGCAAGCCGCTCGGCCAGCGGTTCGCGGCCGGCCCGCAGGGTGAAGGCGACGTCCCGCAGCGCCACGCTGTTCGAGGTCGCGACGGGCAACGGGGTGAGCAGCGCCGCCAGGTCGCGCAGGCTGCACCAGCCGTTCAGGCCGGCCGTGGAGATGCGCGCGCCGGTCTGCTCGCCGTACCGCGCCACGAGCCAGGAACGCGCGAACTGGTCAAGGCCCAGCGACTCCAGGTCGTCTTCCAGGGAGAAGTCCTCCCCCGGCACGCCGAGGATCTCGCCCAGCAGCGACCGCAGCACCGGCACCGGGTCCCCGGCCGAGTCTGGAGCCGAGTCCGGGGCCTGGGACCGGTCCGCAGCCGATACCGGATCGAGCCGGTCAGCGAGCCGCCCGGCCAGCTCCCCGAGCTGCTCCTCAGTACGCGCCGAGAGCACGATCAGCTCCCCGAGCCCGCCGCCGGCATTCGCCTGCGCCGGCCGCGCGGCGACAGCCGGCCGGTACTCCTGGACCACCACGTGCCCGTTGGACCCACCGGCCCCGAACGAGCTGATGATCGCCACCCGCGGCCGCTCGGCCGGGCCCGCCGGCCACGCCTCGCGGACTCGCTGAACATGCAGGCGCCCGTCGAGGTCCAGGTGCGGGTTGAGTTCCTCGGCGTGCAGGGACGGCACCAGTTCGCCGTGCCGCATCTGAAGCAGCACCTTGGTGAGCCCGGCGATGCCCGCCGCCGACTCCAGGTGCCCGATGTTCGACTTGATCGAGCCCACCGGACACGACGGCCCGCGGCGCCCGCCGAGGTCGTCGAAAGCCTTGCGCAGCCCGGCGATCTCGATGGGATCGCCCAGCGCCGTGCCCGTGCCGTGGGCCTCGATGTAGCCGACGTCCTGCGGTTCGACCCCGGCGGCGCGCAGCGTGCGGCTGATCAGCTCGGCCTGGGAGACCGGCGTCGGGACCGTGAAGCCGTTGCTGCGCCCGCCGTGGTTCACCCCGGTCGCCCGGATCACCCCGTAGACGTGATCGCCATCGGCCAGCGCCCGTCGCAGCGGCTTGATGAGCACGGCGCCGACGCCTTCGCCCGGCACGTAACCGTCGCCGCCGGCCCCGAAGCTTCGGCAGCGTCCGTCGGTGGAGGCGAAATGGTTCTGGCTGAGCTGCAAGTACCGGTTCGGATGCAGGATCGCGTTGACCCCGCCTACCAGGGCCTCGTCGCAGTCCCCGAGCCGGATGCTGGAGCACGCCAGGTGCAGCGCGGTGAGCGAGGAGGAGCACATGGTGTCGAGCGCGATGCTGGGACCGGTGAGGTCCAGGCAGTAGGAGACCCGGTTGGCGACGGAGGCCGACAGGGAGGCGGGCACGAAGCCCTCGGCCTGCAAGCCCGGTTCGGCGCCGTACAGCTGGTATTGGGCGTACATGACGCCGACGAACACGCCGACGCACCGGCCGTCCAGCGACCGGCGGGTGTGTCCGGCGTCCTCCAGCGCGTGCCAGGCGGTCTCCAGGAACAGCCGCTCCTGCGGGTCCATCTGGCGGGCTTCCCGAGGCGGGATGTTGAAGAAGAGCGGGTCGAAGCGGTCCAGGTCCCGCAGGAAGCCGCCCCACTTGCTGTAGCCGGTCGCGGGACGCTCGCCGGACGGGTCGAAGTAGCGCTCCTTGTCCCAACGCTCCGGCGGGATCTCGGTGACGCAGTCGCGGCCGCTTCGCAGGTTGCGCCACAACTCCTCGAGGGTGTCGGCCATCGGGTAGCGGCCGGCCAGGCCCACGATGGCGATCGGCTCCGATGCCGCGGAATCCATCGATGCGACCGCGTCCGGTTCGGCAGAAGGCTTGGGTGGGACGGTAAGCGCGGCCCGGGGCGGGGCAGCCTGCGCATCCGGTCCATCCGGTCCATCCGGTCCATCCGGAACGTCCGGCGCGCCAGGGGAATCCGCCACGCCATCACCGCCCGCAGGCGCCCCGAACGTGGCGGCCTGCACGGGAAATGCAGCCTGCAGATACCCGGCCAGTTCCGCCACGCTCCGGTACTCGAAGAACAACGTCTTCGGCAGCCGGCCGAAAACGGTCTCCAGCTCCGCGGTCACATTCATGGCCATCACCGACTCGATGCCGACCTGGTCGAACCGGCGGTGCAGCGGCAACCGCTCGACCGGGAGTTTGAGCTCGTCAGCGACCAGGCGGCGCACATGGGCCAGCAGGGCCGGCGCGGTACCGGAAGCAGCCACGGGCACCGCCTGTTCGATCCGGCTCTGGCCCGACGGCGGAGCGGGGATCGCGCTGTTGTCCGGCACTCCGCAGGAGCTCAGGATCTGTGGACGATGCCCGAAGAAGACCGCCAGCTCCGGTTCGGCCCCACCGAGCGCCGTCTCCAGCAGCCGCAGGCCGCGCGCCTGCGGCAGCGCGATCCAGCCGAGCTCCCGCCGGGCCGCCTGCTTGGCCGACTCGCCGATGTCCATTCCGCCCGATTCCCACAGCGGCCACGCGATCGACACCGTGCGTCCGGACCGCTCGCCCGCCCGCCGCATGTCCTCCCGCCAGGCGGCGAAGGCGTCGAGGAAGCCGTTCGCGTAGGCGTAGTCGCTTTGCCCGGGGATGCCGATCACCGAGCTGGCCGAGGAGAAGAGGGCGAAGAAGTCGAGCTGGTCGCCGCGGGTCGCGAGGTCGAGGTGGTGCGCTCCCCAGATCTTGGGGGCCAGTACGGACTCTGCGTCACCGCGCTGTTTGCCGAAGATCAGACCGTCTCTGAGCACACCGGCCAGGTGGAACACCCCGTCGATGCGGCCGAACTCCGTGCGTGCCCGGAACGCGGCCTCGCACGCGCCGGCTTCGGTGGAGACGTCGGCCGCGACGGAAGCGACAGTGTCCAAGCTCACGGTGGCGTCCGACGCGGGCACCGAGCGGCCGACGAGCACCAGCCGCGCGTTATAGGTCTCGGCGAGGTACCGGGCCAGAGCGCGGCCCAAGCCGCCGAATCCACCGGTCACGATGTACACACCCTGCGAACGCAGCACGGTACCCGGCACCGCCCCGGTATCCGCCGACAGCATCTCGCGCACCCGCCGCTGCCGCTCGCCGCCGACGTATCGGATCTCCTCGCCGCCGTCGGGGTCCCCGGCCAGCTCGGCGAGCAGCCGGGCCACGCGCGAGGACGGCCAGCCGGTCCAGCCCTCGGGGCCTGGTTCGATCCCGAGAGTGACCAGGCGGAATCCCGGGTGCTCGGCGGCCAGGGCCCGACCGAAGGCAGCGGTCGCGGCATAGGCCGGGACGGCCCGCGCGTCGTGGATCGGATGAACGTGGAACTGGCGCACCGACGCGGCCGAGGCGTGCCGGGCCAGCGCCGTGGCCAGGGTGAGCGGGCGGTAGAAGCCTTCTTCCACCAGGCGGGGCGAGACGGCCGCGCCGTCGGCGGGGCCGTGGATGTGCACGATGTCGAAGCCGTCGACGCCCGCGGTGGCCCCGGCACTGCGGACATGACCGGCGCCGTCGAGCTCGGCCAGCAGCCGAGCGCAGTCGTCGGGGTCGGCGGGATCCATGCGGTAGGCGGCCGCGTCGATCCGCTCGAACCGCGCGCCCGGCTGGATGCGGATGAGCCGGGCCACATCGGGCGCGGCCCGCAGAGCGGCGGTGAGGGCGCCGTCGGGGTCTCCCCCGTGATCGACCAGCAGGATCCGGTGTCCGCCCCGGCGTCCGGCGGCCGGCTCGGCCGACACCCACTTCGGGCGCAGCACGACCGCTTCCCCGGCCGGGGCCGCGGCGGGGCGCACCAGCAGGCCGCGAACCCGCAGCACCAACCCGCCGTCTGCCGCCGCGACGTCGATGTCGAACATCCGAGGCCGGCCACTGTCATCGGTGCTCCCGCCGGCGGCCCGAGCGTGCACCCAGCGGGCGGTGTCCACCGGACCGAGCAGATCCAGCCGGTCCACGGCGAACGGCACCAACGCGGCACCGTCCGCTTCGGGCGGCTCGAATCCGACGAGTGTCTGGAACGCGCCGTCCAGGATCGCGGGCAGTCCGGCCGACGACGCGCCGTCCCGCAGCGCGCCGACGGCCTGGCCCGGGCCGCGGCGCACCTCGTCGAGGACGCGCAGTACCGGCCCGTACTCGAGACCGCGCCCGGCGAGCTGCCGGTAGCAGGCCGCCGCGTCCAGCACGGTGGGGCAGACGGCGGCAAGGGCCTGCGGGTCGAGGGCGGCTGCGGGATCGGCGCCGGTGCGCACCCGGCCTCGGGCATGGACGACCGGCTCGGCGTCGGCGCGCGGCCGGGACCGGACCAGGAACCCGACGTCACCGTCGGCGTCCGCCAGCTCGACGGTGACCTCGCCCGACCCGCCGTCCGCAACGGTCACCGGGCTCTGGAACACGATGTCCTGCACCGTCAACGGACCGCTCAGACCGATTCCCCGGGCGGCAGCCTGCACCAGATCCACGACCCCGGCGGCCGGCAGGATGCTGCGACCGTGCACAACGTGGTCACGCAGCAGCGGATCGGTCGCGTCGAGCACCGTCACGGAACTGCGCGGATTGCCGGAAGCCGGTTCACCTACGGGCCGGGACTCCACGGACGCGGGCACCGGGAGCATCCGCGGCCAGTGCCGCTCGCGTTCGAAGGGATACGCCGGCAGCGCGATCCGGCGGCGCGGAACGCGGTCCAGCGCGGACCAGTCGACCTTTGCCCCGTCGGCCCACAGGCGTCCGAGTCGGTCCAAGTCCCGGCCCGCCACCGCCTCGGCGACGGCCCGCTCGCCGCCGGCCGGGGCCGGGCGGTCGATGCCGCCGCGGATGACAGCCGCCGTCGCCTGGGCAGCGCCGAACCCGCGCAGCACGGCGACCGCTTCGGGCACCGACTCCGCGACGATCGCCAGCCGTTCCTCCAGCGCCTGCCGTCCCTGTCGCAGGGTGTATCCGACGTCGGCCAGCCACCCGCGTTCGTCCCGCGCGGTCGCCGGCGTCACGGCGAGGTGATCCGCCAGCAGCGCGGCCTGTCGGCGCAGACCTTCCTCATTCGCCGCGGACAGCACGATCAGCTCGGGACCGTCAGCGCGCACCGTGTCGATCGGGCTCTGCGCGGGCTCGGCGAGGTATTCCGCGACGATCACGTGAGCGTTGGCTCCGCCCGCGCCGAAGGAACTGATGCCTGCGACCCGCCGGTCCTGCCCCTGGGGCAGTTCCCACGAGGCCAAGGTGCGCTGCGGACGCAACGGCGCCGCGGTGAAGTCGATCTCGGGATTCAGCGTATCGGCGTGCAGCGAGGGCACCAGCTGCCGGTGCCGCATCTGCAGCACGACTTTGATGAGGCCGGCAACGCCCGCCGCGCTTTCCAGATGCCCGATGTTCGACTTCACCGACCCGAAGGCGCACTCCCCGGCCTGCGGCGCGCGCCCGGCCATGACCTTGGACAGGGACGCCACCTCGATCGGGTCCCCGAGCTCGGTACCGGTGCCGTGCGCCTCGACGTAGCCGATCTGCGCCGGGGAGACCTCGGCTCGCCGGATCGCGGCGGCGATCACCCGTGACTGCTCGACGGGATTGGGCACGGTGTAGCCGTTGGTCTTGCCGCCGTGCCCGAGCGCACTACCCCGGATCACCGCGTGGATCCGGTCCCCGGCCGCCTCGGCGGATCGCAGAGGCTTGAGGATCACCACACCCGCGCCCTCGCCGGGGACGTAGCCGGTGCCGCCGGCGCCGAAGCTGCGGCAGCGTCCGTCCGTTGACGCGTAGCGGCCCTGGCTGAGGTCGATGTACTTGTTCGGGTGAACCAGGAGGCTGACTCCGGCCGCGACGGCGACGCCGATGTCGCCGCCGCGCAGGGCGTCGCAGGCGAGGTGGATCGCGGTGAGCGACGAGGAGCACATCGTGTCGAGCGCCATGCTCGGGCCGCGGAAGCCGAAGGTGTAGGAGACCCGGTTGGCGATCGAGGCGTAGGAAGAGCCCAGGAAGAGCGGGTTGCCGAGGAGGCGCTGTTCCGCCGCGTGCAGTTGGTACTGCGAGGACATCGTGCCGACGTAGACACCGACGTCGTCGCCGGAGAGCCCGTCCGGGCAGATCCCGGCGTCCTCCATGGCGTGCCAAACCTCTTGCAGCAGCAGGCGCTCCTGCGGATCCATCCGCTCGGCCTCACGCGGGGAGAGGTGGAAGAAGGCCGCGTCGAAGCAGTCGACGTCGGCGATGAAGCCGCCCCATTTGGTGTAGTACTTCCCCGGCGTTCCGGGGGTCGGGTCGAAGTACCGGTCTGCGTCCCAGCGCTCGGCCGGGATCTCGGTGACGCAGTCGCGGCTGTGCACCAGGTTCTCCCAGAACCGCTCCGCGTTCTCGGCCATGGGGAAGACGCAACTGAGGCCGACGATCGCGATGTCCTCGTCCCGGCTGCCGACCTCCGGCGCCCAGGACGGGAGTGAGGACAGCGCGGAAGGCGGTTCCGACGCGGGGGGCGGCGTCTCGGACGCGGCCGGCTTGAGCAGGAGGCGCCGGACCGCGTCGCGATGCGCGGCGATCAGGTGCTGGGCTATGGCCTCGATGCTCTGGTGCTCGAACAGGAGCGTGGTCGGCAGCTTCCCGAAGTCTCGCTCCAGCACCCGCACGACGTTGACGGCCATCACCGAGTCGAAGCCGTAGTGCTCCAACGGGAGTTCCGGGCGGTCGACCGCGACCTCGACCCGGGCCTCGGCGGCCACGATCCCGGCGAGCCAGCGCCGCAGACTGTCGAGTAGCGCCTCGGTATCGTCGGCTGTATCCGGCCCCTGTGATGCCTGTGTCGCCTCCGATTCAAGAGCCTGATGCGGCTCGCGACGCAGTCTGCTGACCGCGTCCTCCACACTCAGCCGGCCGGCCCGCACCGCCGCGAGCAACGACTTCCGGTCATTCACGCTGTCAGTCACCGAGCATCACCTCCATGGTCGCCTCCGCTTCCTGTTCGCTGATCTCGCCGGCGCGCAGGCGGTGCAGGAGTGAGCGAATGCCGTCATCGGGGCCGGGCGGCAGTGCCCCCCGGTCGGTGTCGTCCGAGTAGACGGTGTCGTTTTCTGTGAACCAGTGGCGGGTCCGGTCGAAGGCGTAGCCGGGCAATGGCGTCCGGTCGTGCCGTTCGCCGTGCCACAGCCGGCTCCAGTCGACCTGCTCTCCGGCCAGGTAGCGCTCGGCCTCCGGGAAGCCCTCAGGCACGACGGTCCCGTCGCCGGCGCGCAGCCGGTCCGCCAACTCGGTCAGGTCTGTCGCGACGAACACCGCCCGCTCGGCGAAATGGTCGCGGTAGAACTGCAGGGTGTAGGCGACCTCCGGCAGTGTCGGCACGCGCCCCTCGGCGATCCAGTCGGCCAGACGCCGCATTCCCGCGCTCAGCGCGGTGCCGGTGCGGGCCGAGAGCGGCACGACGTAAGGGCCGCCGATCGTGGATGCGCGCGCCGCGCGTGGCGGTGCCTCCTCGATGACGACGTGGGCGTTGGTCCCGCTGAACCCGAAGGCGCTGACGGCAGCCCGCCGTAGCCCGCCCGCCGGCGCCGTCCAGTCGCGCAGCACGGTGTTGACGTAGAACGGGGAATCGGCGAAGTCGATGTGCCGGTTGGGCTCGGCGAAGTTGAGCGAGGCGGGAATCTGGCGATGTCGCAGCGCCAGCAGGACCTTGATGACCCCGGCGATGCCCGCGGCGGCCGCGGTGTGGCCGATGTTGGTCTTGACCGAGCCGATCGCACAGAACCCGCGGCGCGCCGTGTGCTGGCCGAACGCGGCCGTCAGGGCGTCGACCTCGATCGGGTCGCCGAGCCGGGTGCCGGTGCCATGCGCCTCGACGTAGCCGATGGTGTCCGGGCTGATACCGGCCTGTTCGTAGGCGGCCAGCTCGACCTCGGTCTGGGCTCGGCCGCTCGGCGCGGTGATGCCGTTGGTCTTGCCGTCCTGGTTGACCGCCGAGCCCTTGATCACGCCGTAGACGTGGTCGCCGTCGCGCTGGGCGTCGGCCAGGGGCTTGAGGACCACCGCGCCCACGCCCTCGCCCGGGCCGAACCCGTCGGCGGCGTCGTCGAAGGTCTTGCACCGGCCGTCCGGGGCGAGCATGTTCCCGTTGCTGGCCACGACGAGGTAGTCGGGCGCCAGCATCAGGAACACGCCGCCGGCGATCGCCATCCGGCTCTCGCCGGTCCGGATGCTCTGGCAAGCCAGGTGCAGGGCGACGAGCGAAGACGAGCACGCGGTGTTCACCGCCACACTCGGCCCGCGCAGGTTGAGGCGGTAGGAGATGCGCGCTGCCAGAACCGACGCCTCGTTGCCCCAGAACGCCTGGGCCTCCTTGACGATCCCGGCCTTGTTCATCCGGGTCAGGTACTCGCTCGGGCCGACGCCGACGAAGACCCCACAGCGGCTCCCGTCCAGCGATCCGCTCGGATAGCCGGCGTCCTCCAGCGCGCGCCAGCTCTCCTCGAGGAAGATGCGCTGCTGCGGGTCCGTCTGCGCCGCTTCCTTGCCCGACATGCTGAAGAAGGCGGCGTCGAAGCGGTCGACGTCGTCGAGGAAGCCGCCGGTACGGCAGTAGGTGGCGTCGAGGCGAGCGGGGTCGGGGTCGAAGTAGCGGTCGGCTGCCCAGCGGGACGCCGGTACTTCGCCGATCGAGCTCGTTCCGTCGGCCAGGTTCCGCCACAGGCTGCCGACGTCCGGCGCGCCCGGGAACCGGCCGGACAGGCCGATGACGGCGATGTCCACGTTCCCGGTGCCGCCGCCGGGGTCCCGCCGGAGCGGGGCGGCGGCCGGTTCCGGCTCTACGGTCTGCCCGACCTCCGGCATCGAGACCACGATCCGCCCGATCGTCGCCCGGTCCCGCTTCGCCGCGTAGGCCACGGGCAGCTCATCGAGGGTGAAGACCCGGGCGACATGCGGCTTGATCGCCCCGTCCTCGATCCGGGAAACCAGTTTCTCCAGCTGCTCCAGCCGGCGCTCCGGGTGCGCCAGAAGGTACTTCTTGGTGTTGAGGCTGATCAGGCTCTGGTTGTCGACGAGGTGCGACAGGTCGACGCGTCCGGAGGACTGCAAGCCGAACACCGCGATCTCCACGTACCGGCCGTCGGGAGCCAGAAGGTTGATGCCGGTCTGCAGCGCGTCGCCGCCCTGCGTGTTGACGACCACGTCGACGCCCCGGCCGCCGGTCCGGCGCAGCACCTGCTCGGCGACGTCGCCGGCACTGTGGTCGATGGCATCCGCGACGCCCAGGCCCGCCAGGAACTCGACCTTGCGCGGCGACCCGGCCGTGGCGATCACCTCGGCCCCGAGGTGCTGCGCGAGCTGGACGGCCATCAGGCCGTTGGTTCCGGTCGCGGAGGGGATGAGGACCCGCTCGCCGGGGGCGACGGCCGCACGTTCCAGGGCCAGGTTCATGGCCAGGAAGGCGACCGGCAGCCCGCAGGCCTCCTCATGACTCAGCCCGGCCGGCTTGTGCACCGCCAGGTTCTCGTCCGTGACCACCACCGAGGCCTGGCCACCCATCTCGGGCGTGGTCAGCGCGATCACCTCGTCGCCGACGGCGAGCCGGCTCACCCCCGCACCGACCTGCCGCACGATCCCGGACACCTCCACACCGGGGGTGAACGGGAAGTCCGGCATCATCGGATAGAGGCCCTTGGCCGCCAGGAAGTCGGAGAAGTTGATCGGGAAGGCTCGGACCAGCACCTCGATCTGGCCGGGCCCGGGATCGGTCGGCTGCTGATCCACGATGCGCAACGTGCCGGGGTCGCCGGGGCGTTCGAAGCGGACGGCGCGCAAACCGGTGAAGCGCCCGGCGGTAGGCGGGGCCTGCGCCGGAGGATTCTCGGGGTGGAAGGCCTGCGCGGCCTGCGGACTCTCGCGACGGGAGGCTTGCCCGGCCGGCTCGTGACGG
>JABFWL010000295.1 GCA_013362315.1 Catenulispora sp.
TCACGGTGGGTGTGTCGATACCGCCGCTCATCGCTCCCGGGCCCCCGGCCAACGCGGAGATGCCTCCGGTGACCGTGTCGTCGCCGATTCCGCCGATTCCGCCGATTCCGCCGATCCCACCAAGTGCTACTCCGCACAGCGCCGCGCCGCCCTTCGCTCCCCCACCGGCAGCCGCGCTGCCGCCCTACTCCCCCGAACTCCCGATGACGGTCCGCGCCGAGGACATCGTCGGCACCCCCGGCATGCCGTCGCTCCCCTCGCCGCCGGAGCCGCCCCGCCGCCGCCTCACTCCCCTCGTCGTCGCCGGCGCGGTGGTGGTCGTGGCCGGTGCGGCGGCCGGAGCCGCGGCGGCCACCGGCATGTTCAGCTCCGCCACCGGCACCGTCGCCTCGACCAGCATCAGCGGCTCCGGCGGCCGTTCCGGCCTCAACGGGTCCACCATTGCGGGCTCCAGCACCAGCACCTCCAAGGCGTCGCCGACACCGACGGACACCACACCCGCCGACACCACATCCACCGACACCACCTCGCCCGACACTCCCACGCCGACCACCCCCGACATCCCGACCCCCCCGCCGACTCCCACCCCCACCCCGCCGCCTCCCCCGCCCCCGACCAGCGTCGTCGGCGCCGTCCAGATCGATCCGGCGCTGGTCACCGACGCCCGCGCGGTCCAGGTGGCGACGCTGTTCGACTCCTACTTCTCCGCCGTGAACGCCAAGAACTTCGACGCCGCGCTCGCGCTCTACGACCCCGCCGGGGTCGTCAACACGAACGACGCGCAGCAGCGCGCCGCCTTCAAGAAGTCGGAAGCCACCAGCACCGACGACCAGGGAATGCTCAAGTCCCTCAGCCCGGCCGGGCCGGGGCCGGTGAGCACGGTCCAGATCAGCTTCCGCAGTCAGCAGGCGGCCGGCTACGGCCCGTCGGACACGCCCAACCAGACCTGCAGTATCTGGACTCTCACCTACACTCTGACCTACAGTGAAAACAAGTACTTGATTAAGTCGGCGAGCGGGTCCCCTACCGGCTGCTGACATCGCCGCTGGTGACAGGGCCGCGACCGACTGAGAGGCTACTGGCCGGTAGGCCGGATTCCGCCGACGGCTCGGCAGCGGTCCCTCCCGGATCCACTACACTCCGACCAGTCACATCCAGTACGTCCGGCCGATCCATCGACTGTGCGGGGACCCCGGCCAGCCGGCCGGTCGTGCGTCTGGTGCTTTCGAAGAGTGGAAGGCAGGGGCCGGCCGGTGTTTCGTCGAGTCGCCATCGTCAATCGTGGTGAGGCCGCGATGCGGTTGATCCACGCGGTCCGGGAGCTCGGCGCGCAGGGCGCGCCGGTCGAGACCGTCGCGCTGCACACCGACGTCGACCGCGACGCCACCTTCGTGCGCGAAGCCGACATCGCCTACGACCTGGGGCCGGCGGCCAACCGGCCGTATCTGGATCTGGCCGTGCTGGAGCGGGCGCTGCGCGAGACCGGCGCCGACGCGGCCTGGGTGGGTTGGGGCTTCGTGGCCGAGGACCCGGCGTTCGCAGAGCTCTGCCAGCGGATCGGCGTGACCTTCATCGGCCCGGACCCCGAGGCGATGCGGCAGCTCGGCGACAAGATCGGCGCGAAGCTGCTCGCCGAGGAGGTCGGCGTGCCGGTGGCGCCGTGGAGCCGGGGCGCCGTGGAGACGCTGGAGGCGGCGATCGCCTCGGCGGCGCAGATCGGCTACCCGCTGATGCTCAAGGCCACCGCCGGCGGCGGCGGGCGCGGGATCCGGGTCATCACCGACGAGGCCGAGCTGGCCGACGCCTACGAGCGCACCAGTGCCGAGGCGGCGCGCGCCTTCGGTTCCGGCGTGGTGTTCCTGGAGCGGCTGGTCACCGGGGCCCGGCACGTCGAGGTGCAGGTGATCGCCGACGGCCAGGGCACGGCCTGGGCCCTGGGCGTGCGTGACTGCTCGGTGCAGCGGCGCAACCAGAAGGTGATCGAGGAGTCGGCCTCGCCGGTGCTGTCCGCCGAGCAGGCCGCGCAGCTGAAGTCCTCGGCCGAGCGGCTGGCGGTGCGGGTCGGATACCGGGGCGCGGCGACGGTGGAGTTCCTGTACCACCCCGGCGAGCAGCAGTTCGCGTTCCTGGAGGTGAACACCCGGCTGCAGGTGGAGCACCCGATCACCGAGGCGACCACCGGCTTCGACCTGGTGAAGGCGCAGCTGCACGTGGCCTGCGGCGGGAAGCTGGAGGGCGCGCCGCCGGCCGAGCGCGGGCACGCGGTCGAGGCCCGGCTGAACGCCGAGGACCCGGACCGGGACTTCGCGCCCTCGCCGGGCCGGATCGCGCGGCTGGACCTGCCGGCCGGCCCCGGGATCCGGGTGGACACCGGCGTGTCGGAGGGCGACACCATCCCGGCCGACTTCGACTCGATGATCGCCAAGGTGATCGCCTACGGCCGGGACCGGGACGAGGCGCTGGGCCGGCTGCGCCGGGCGATGGCCGAGACCTCGGTGGTGATCGAGGGCGGCACCACGAACAAGAGCTTCGTGCTGGACCTGCTGGAGCAGCCGGAGGTGGTGCACGCCACCGCTGACACCGGCTGGATCGACCGGGTGCGGGCGGACGGGCGTCTGGTCTCGCACCGCAACGCCTCGGTGGCGCTGGCGGCGGCGGCCATCGACGCCTACGAGGACGAAGAGGTGCTGGAGCGGGCCCGGCTGCTGTCCACCGCCGCCGGCGGCCGTCCGCAGGTGCAGCACGAGCCCGGCCGGCCGCTGGACCTGAAGCTGCGCGGCGCCGGCTACCGGGTGCGGGTGGCGCGGGTCGGGGCCCAGCGCTTCCGGGTCGGCATCGAGACCGGTGAGCAGGCCCGCACCGCCGACGTGGACGTGGAGCGCTTCGACCGGCACACCGGGCAGATCGTGGTGAACGGCGAGCGGTTCCGGCTGCTGACCGCCACCCACGGCGCGGTGCACCTGGTCGAGGTGGACGGGGTCACGCACCGGGTGAGCCGGGACGAGGGCGGCGTGGTCCGCTCCCCCGCGCCGGCGCTGGTGATCGCCACCCCGGTGGAGGTCGGGGCCGAGGTCGAGGCCGGCGCGCCGGTGGTCGTGCTGGAGAGCATGAAGATGGAGACGGTGCTGCGCGCGCCGTTCAAGGCCCGGATGAAGGAGCTGGCGGTCAGCGTCGGCTCGCAGGTGGAGACCGGCGCGGCGCTGCTGCGGCTGGAGCCGGTCGTCGAGGAGAGCGCCGAGGGCGGGGCCGGCGGCAAGCCGGAGGCCACCGCGGCCGAGCTGGACCTGCCGGCGGCGCCGTCGCGGGTGCCGGCGCCGGTGCGGGCGGCCCGGGGCCTGGAAGACCTGCGCAGCCTGCTGCTGGGCTTCGACGTCGATCCGCACGACGAGGACCGGGTCCTGGACGGCTACTTCAGCGCCCGCGCCTCGGCGGTCGAGGACGGCCTGCGGCCGCTGGCCGGGGAGCTGGACCTGATCGGGGTGTTCGCCGATCTGGCGGCGCTGGGCCGGGACCAGCCCGGCGGCGACGAGGCCGGCGTCGAGGAGCACCTGCACAGCGCGCACGAGTACTTCCACACCTACCTGCAGAGCCTGGACGTGGAGCGCTCCGGCGTGCCGGAGGGGTTCCAGACCGCGCTGAGCAAGGCGCTGGCCCACTACGGCATCGCCGACCTGGAGCGCTCGCCGGAGCTGGAAGCGGCGGTGTTCCGCATCTTCCTGGCCCGGCAGCGAGCCGCCGCGGACGCCCCGGTGGTGGCGGCGCTGCTGCGCACCTGGCTGCGCGAGCCGCCGCCGGACGAGGCCCTGCGCGAGCCCGCCGGGCTGGCGCTGGAGCGGCTGGTGGCGGCCACCCAGGTGCGCTTCCCGACCATCGCGGACCTGGCGCGCGGCGTGGTCTACGCCTGGTTCGGGCAGCCGCTGCTGCGCCGCAACCGCGCCCGGGTCTACGCCGCGGTCCGCAAGAACCTGCGGTATCTGGACGAGAACCCGCAAGCCGAGGACCGCGCCGAGCGGATCGCCGAGATGGTGCGCAGCACCGAGCCGCTGGTCCGGCTGCTGGGCCAGCGCCTGGTGCACGCCGACCTGGACAACTCGGCCATGCTGGAGGTGCTGACCCGCCGGTACTACGGCAACAAGGGCCTGTCCAACGTGCAGACCGCCAAGGCGCAGGGCACCACCTTCGTCGTCGCCGACCACGGCGGCTCGCGCCTGGCCTCGGCGGCGGTGCCGTTCGAGCGCCTCGGCGACGCCCTGGACGGGCTGGCCGAGATCGGCGCCGCCGACGGCGCCCTGGACGCCGACGTGTACCTGCTGTGGGAGAACCAGCCGGACACCGACGAGGCCGCGGCCGAGCTGCAGCGGGTGATCAGCGCGCACCCGCTGCCCGGCCGGGTGCGGCGGGTGACGACCACGGTGGCCGGCCGCCGCGGCGCCGTGATGCACCACCACTTCACGTTCCGCCGCTCCAGCACCGGCATGACCGAGGAGCGGCTGATCCGCGGGCTGCACCCCTACATCGCCGAGCGGATGCAGCTGGAGCGGCTGAGCAAGTTCGGCCTGACGCGGCTGCCGTCCTCGGACGAGGACGTGTACCTGTATCAGTGCGTGGCCCGGGAGAACCCGGCCGACGACCGGCTGGTCGCCTTCACCCAGGTCCGCGACCTGGCCGAGCTGCGCGAGCACGACGGCCGGCTGGTGGCGCTGCCCACCGCCGAGGACGCGATCGCGGCCTGCGTGGACTCCATCCGCCGCGCGCAGCAGCGCCGGGCCTCGAACAATCGGTTCAACACCAACCGGATCGTGGTCTACATCTGGCCGCCGTCGGACATCAAGCGCTCGGAGCTGGAACTGATCGCGCGGCGCATCCTGCCGTCCACGGCCGGCGCCGGGCTGGAGGAGATCGAGCTGATCGGCCGGCAGCGGTCGTGGAAGACCGGCGAGCTGATCAAGATCGCGGTGCGGGTCCGGTTCGACGCCTCCGGGCAGCCCACGCTCAGCGTCGGCGAGCCGACGCTGGACCCGGTGGAGCCGCTGGACGACTACCGGCTCAAGGTGCTGCGGGCGGCCAGCCGGAACACGGTGTATCCGTACGAGCTCGTCGACTCCCTCGGCGACTTCACCGAGTACGACCTCGACGACGAGCACAAGCTGGTGCCGGTGGACCGGCCCAAGGGCCGGAACAAGGCGGCGATCGTGGCCGGGGTGGTGACCACCCGGACCCGGCGCCACCGCGAGGGCGTCACCCGCGTGCTGCTGCTCGGCGACCCGACGAAGTCCCTGGGCGCGCTGTCCGAACCGGAGTGCCGCCGGGTGATCGGCGCGCTGGACCTGGCCGAGCAGATGAAGGTCCCGGTCGAGTGGTACGCGCTGTCCGCCGGCGCGCGGATCTCGATGGAGTCCGGCACCGAGAACCTGGACTGGGTCGCCGCGGCGCTCAAGCGCATCGTGCAGTACACGCAGGACGGCGGCGAGATCAACATCGTGGTGGCCGGCACCACGGTCGGCGCGCAGCCGTACTGGAACGCCGAGGCGACGATGCTGATGCACACCAAGGGCGTCCTGGTGATGACGCCGGACTCGGCGATGGTGCTCACCGGCAAGCACGCCCTGGACTTCTCCGGCGGCGTCTCGGCCGAGGACAACTTCGGCATCGGCGGCTACGACCGGGTGATGGGGCCGAACGGCCAGGCGCAGTACTGGGCGCCGAACCTGACGGCGGCGCGGGACGTGCTGATGGCACACTACGACCACACCTACGTCGCCCCGGGCGAGGACCGGCCGCGCCGCGCCGCCACCAACGACCCGGCCGACCGCGACATCTCCAGCTTCCCGCACACCTACGCCGGCTCGGACTTCACCACGGTCGGCGAGATCTTCAGCGCGACCGCGAACCCGGACCGCAAGAAGGCGTTCGACATCCGCACCGTGATGCGCGCCGTCTCCGACCAGGACCACGCGGTCCTGGAGCGCTGGGCGGGCATGGCCGGCGCCGAGACCGCGGTGGTGCAGGACGTGCACCTGGGCGGCATCCCGGTCTGCCTGATCGGCATCGAGTCCCGGCAGGTGCCGCGCCGGGGCTTCCCGCCCACCGACGGCCCGGACACCTACACCGCCGGCACGCTGTTCCCGCAGTCCTCGAAGAAGGTGGCGCGCGCCATCAACTCCGCCAGCGGCAACCGCCCGCTGGTGGTGCTGGCGAACCTGTCCGGCTTCGACGGCTCGCCGGAGTCGATGCGCAAGCTGCAGCTGGAGTACGGCGCCGAGATCGGCCGCGCGATCGTGAACTTCGAGGGCCCGATCGTGTTCTGCGTGATCTCCCGCTACCACGGCGGCGCGTTCGTGGTGTTCTCCAAGGCGCTGAACCCGACCATGACGGTGCTGGCCGTCGAGGGCTCCTACGCCTCGGTGCTCGGCGGCGCCCCGGCCGCGGCGGTGGTGTTCTCCGGCGAGGTGAACGCCCGGACCGCGAACGACCCGCGCATCCGGGACCTGGAGGCGCGGATCACCGCGGCGTCCGGCGCGGACCGGGCCGCCCTGGCCGCCGAGCTCGACGACCTGCGGGTCTCGGTCCGGGCCGAGAAGCTGGGCGAGGTGGCGACCGAGTTCGACCGGGTGCACAGCATCCAGCGGGCGGTCGAGGTGGGCTCGGTGGACGAGGTGATCTCCGGCGGCGAGCTGCGGCCGAAGATCATCGCGGCGATCGAGCAGGGCTGGGAGCGGTAGCCCGGCGCAGGACGTCGAGCTCGCAGCCCGGGGCCGCCGGGTCGAAGCCGTGCTCGATCAGCCAGCGGACGGCGGTCAGGCTGCGGAAGGACCACCAACCGCGGATCACGTCGCGGTGGGCGCTGGCTTTCGAGTCGGCGCCGGCCGGCCGGTCAGCGTCGGCCTGCAGGCTGGCGTCGGCTTTCGGGTCGGCGCCGGCCTCCGGGTCGGCGCCGTAGCCGGTGAGCACGTCCTGCAGGTGCTCCGGGTGCCCCATCGTCAGGATGGCGAGATCGAACAGCGGGTCGAAGCAGCCTGCCTCGGACCAGTCGATGACGCCGCTGATCCGGTCGGCGGCGTCGACGAACACGTGGGCGCACTGCAGGTCGCCATGCGTGAAAGCCGGCGTCCACGGCCGGAGCACGGTCTCGGCGACCCGGCGGCCGCGCGCCACCAGGTCGGCGGGCAGGACGTCGTTCGCGAGGAGCCACGCGCACTCGGCGTCGAGCTCGGCCGCCAGCTCCTCGACGGTTCCCTTGCCCGGCCACGGCGGCAGCGGCGCGTCGTGCAGTCGCCGAAGGGCCGCGCCGGCCGCCGTCCACGCCTGGGGCGAGGTTTTCGACGGCTCGCCGAGGCGGCCCAGCGCCGTGCCCGGGACAGCGGCGATCGCGAGCACCGGCGGCTTGCGCCACAGCACCTCGGGTGTCGGGATCGGCGCCAGGGCCATCGCCTCGGCTTCGATCTCGGTGCGTGCCTGATCGGAGTCGACCTTGAGGAACACCGCGCCGACCCGCAGTGTCACGCGCGCCTGGTGGGCGACGACGACTTCGACCTCTTCCACGGCGGCCATTATCACCGCCGGGATCGCTAATGGCGTCAGGCTTTTTCCGCCATCGTGCGCGGCAGCCCGAACATGGCGGCCACTGCAGCCTCGAAGTGCGTCAGTTCGCTGATCTGCTCCCCCGCGTAGGCGGCCACCAGGAGTCCGACGCAGTGCAGCACTCCGGTCACCGGATCGCGCGCGTACTCCGCCCACGCCGGGCAGCCGTTGGCGCGGGTCGGCACCAGGCGGGTGATCCGGCTGCGGTGCGGCTGGATCGCGGTGAAGAAGCGGCGGGCGTCGCCGGCGCCGCGATATTCGAACGGCAGTGGCGGCATGCGGACCCAGACGTCGTCGGTCATCAGCGCGATCAGGGCCTCGACATCGTGGCTCAGAAACGCCGCGACGAACCGGTCGGTCAGCTCCTGCTCCTGCGGGCTCCCCGGCGCCGGAGCCGGCGATCCCGGCGCACGCTTCGCGTCCAGCGTGACCCGGGCTCGCTTGAGCGCGCTGGTGACCGCGCTCTCGGTCAGGTCCAACAGGTCCGCGACCTCAGCGGCGCGATAGCCGAGCACGTCGCGCAGCAGCAGCACGGCCCGCTGGTTCGGCGGCAGCAGTTGCAGGGCGGTCAGGAACGCCAGCGAGACCGCCTCGCGTGACTCGTAGCGGGCCTCGGGGCTGGGACCGGCGTCCGGCAAGCCCTCCAGCAGCAGGTCCGGATACGGCTGGAGCCACGGCACCTCGCCCGGCAACGCGGTCTCGGGCTCCCAGCCGGCCCCGGAGGGCGCCGGCTTCGCGGTCGCGGCCGGCCGTCGCGAGCTCGATCGCAGGGCGTTGAGGCACCGGTTGGTGGCGATCCGGTGCAGCCAGGTCCGCACCGAGGACCGCCCCTCGAACCCCTCCAGGCCCAGCCACGCCGCCAGCAGCACCTCCTGCAGCGTGTCCTCGGCGTCCTGGAGCGAGCCGAGCATCCGGTAGCAGAGCAGGTGCAGCTCGCCGCGGAACGGCTCGACCAGCTCGGCGAACGCGTCGCGGTCGCCGGAGCGGGCCCGATAGAGCAGGTCGGGGTCGGCAGACACGGTTTCCCTCACCTTCCGGAACATCCATCATCCTCACCGACACCGGCGAGCGGCGAAACTGGGCGGTCCGGCGGCGCCCAGTTTCCCGGGCGGGATCAGTCAGTAGAGGTGTAAAGCTCGGCTGATCCGGAGGATCCCCCTGCCTCTGGATCAGCCGAGCGCTCCACCTAATCAGTGCCCGATATGTGGGGATCAGTGCCCGAAGTCGAACCAGTGGAGGTTGACGTAGTCGGCCGGCTGGCCGCTGGTGAACGTCAGATACACGGTGTGGACGCCGGTCACGGCCGAGATGTTGGCCGGCACGGTCTGCCAGCTCTGCCAACCGCCGGTGTTCGCGATGGCGAAGCTGCCGGCGACCGGGTTCGTCGGGCTGTCGAGGCGGACTTCGACCAGGCCGCTGACGCCGCCGGCGGCGCCGGAGGCCACGCGTCCGTAGAACTGCCGCGCCGGTGTCGAACCGAAGTCGACGTTGTCATAGCGCAGCCAGCAGCCGTTGTGGATCCAGCCGACGTCCTGCGAACCGCCGGGCGGGCCATCGGTGGTGGTCTGGGTCTGCGTGCCGTTGCGCGCCGTGTCGGACGCGGCCGCGATCGCCGAATAGGCGCTGACCGTGCTGCCGCTCGGCGTGGTGGAAGGTGTGGTGGGCGGTGTGGTCGGCGTCGTGCTCGGCGTGGTCGGTGGCGTCGTCGAACCAGAGCCCTTCGACAGGATGCTGACATAATCCACCAGCATCGGCACGCCGGACGCCGTCGCCGCCGTCGGGCCGCCGCCGAACGCGCCCGGGAAGCCGCCGCCCATCGCCACGTCCAGGATCAGGAAGTAGCCGTGGTTCGTGGCGTTGGCCCACGTCGTCGCGTCCACCTGATGGGAAGTCACCTGGTGGAACTGGACGCCGTCCAGGTACCACCGCAGCTGCTGCGGCGAGGTGCTGGTGTCCCACTCGACGGCGTAGGTGTGGAACGCGGCCTGGCAGGTGCCACCGGTGACGCAGGCGGTGTGGTTGCCGAGGCCCGTGGTCTCGTTGCACGGGCCGCCGGGATCCACTCCGCAGTGGAACGTGCCGTACTCAAGGTTCTGACCCTGCACGTTCTCCATCACGTCGATCTCGCCGATGCTCGGCCAGTTCGTCGCCGAGGCCGGCCGGGCCGGAGCGCCCATCGACCAGAACGCCGGCCAGTATCCGGCCGCCGCGTCCCCGGTCACGTTCGGCATCTGGATGCGCGCCTCCATCCGCAGCACACCGCCGGCCGGAGGCTGGAAGTCAGTGCGCTTGGTCTCGATGCGCCCGGAGGTCCAGTTGCCGCCGCCGTCCCGGATCGGCTTGATCGCCAGGTTGCCGGCGCCGTCCAGATAGACGTTGCTCGTGCTGTTCGTGTCGGTCTCGACCTCGCCGGTGCCCCAGTTCGCGGCGCCGCCGGGGTAGCTCGTGCCGAGGTCGTACTGCCAGTTCGTGGCGGAGGGAGCGGATCCGGCCGCTCCGGTGAAGTCGTCCTGGAAGACGGTGGTCCAGCCGGCCGGCGGGGGCGGGGCGCTCGCGCTGGCGCCGTGCACGACGACGAGCAGCGCGGCCGGGAGCGCGGCGGCCAGGACGG
>JABFWL010000456.1 GCA_013362315.1 Catenulispora sp.
GGTCGTGATGATCGAGGACGTCTTCAAGGAGCGCCGCGGGATCCAGAGCGACAACCACTTCTTCCAGGAGATCCTGGTCAACAGCGAAAACCTCACCCACCTGTTCGTGCGCATGAACGAGCAGCAGGACGTCGTCGCCGTCGTCGTCTGCCGCAAGTCGGTCAATGTGGGCATGCTGTTCGCGCAGGTACGGCGGGTGGTGCGGGAGTACGGCCTGTGAACGGACAGGGCCCCTCCCCGCATCGGGGAGGGGCCCTGGGCCTGGTCCGGCTACTCGGTGCGCAGCCCGTCCGGGCGCATCAGCCGCAGCAGCGGGGGCAGGCTGAGCAGGGTCACGGTGAGTACGACACCCGCGCCGATCGCCGTCATCGACAGCACGCTCGCCCAGTCCACGGTCACCGTCTCGCCGGTCATCCGCAGCAGCACCGCGCCCAGCGTCAGCCCGACCACCGACGCGAGCAGCAGGCCCAGCGCGATCGGGATGGCCGTCTGCCACAGCACCGACAGGCTCAGCGTGCGGCGCCGGGTGCCGAAGGCGACCAGCGAGGAGAGCAGCTTCCTGCGCTCCCGCAGCTGCTCCAGCTGGGAGACCAGCAGGCTCGCGCCGATCAGCATGAGGACGCAGGTGGCGCCGACGAACAGGCCGTTGCGGATGGGCTTGAACTGCAACGCCTGCTCGCTGGCCGCCAGGTTGAACGTCTCTGACAGCGGATCCAGCCGGACCGCGGCGTTGCGCACGTGGTCACGGGCGTCCGGCACCGACTGGTCCAGCGACACGTACACCATGGGGCTCAGGCCGGCCTGCGCGGACGCGGGCAGTGCGCCCGGCGTGAAGAGCAGACCGCCGCGCTCGTAGCCGGTCGGGTCCTGGCGCCCCTCGGCGGTCAGGATGCCGGAGGTCACCTTCCAGGCTGCCGTGTGGCTCGGGTGGTCGTCGTAGCGGGGGTCGAAGTACAGCGTCCGGCCGGGCGTGGCGAACTCCTTCGCCTGGTCGCCGTTCTCGCCGCCGGTGATCCGGAAGACGTCGCCGTCCCGGCAGGACGCCAGTCGCGCCACCTCGCGCAGTTCCGCGCAATTGCCGACGGCGACCTCCAGCGAGCTCTCCGGGTTCTTCGCCCGCTCCGCGGCGGAGCCCAGCGAGAGGGCCGACGCGTGGCGCACCCCCTCGGTCCCGGACAGCGCCCGGCTCACCTCGGCCAACGGGACGTCGCCGTGCACGGAGACCTGCATCTGAGCCCGGTTCAGGTCGTTGTGGGTCTGCTTGGTGTAGTCGTGCTCGACCCCGGAGAACAGCATCTGTAGCGCGATCGCCCCCGCCACCGCGACCGCGATGCCGTTGACCATGCGGGCGGCCGAGCCACTGCTCAACTGCAGCCTGCGCACGGCCAGTTGCCAGGAGACCGAGCCAGAGTTCAGCCGGGCCACCACGGCTTCGACGACCCAGGGCAGCAGCGCGGTGACGCCGACCAGCAGCAGCACGGTGCCGCCGATCACCATCCACTCGTTGAACTGGCCGTTGTGGTTGCCCTGGCCCATCATCGGGTACAGCAGCGCCAGGCCGCCCAGCGGCAGCAGCAGCCGCCACCACAGCCGGCGGCGCGGCGGCTTCGCCGTACGGACCACGCCGAGCGGTTCGATGACGACCCCGCGCAGCGCGAACAGGGTGACGAGGACGGCCGCGGCCGGCACGGCGACGGCGACCAGCGCGACCAGCGCGGGGGAGGGGTTGAGGTCGCTGGGGAAGACGCTGACGTTCCGTACCACCAGCACGCTCGCCGACTGCCGGGCCGCCACGAAGAAGACGGCGCCGAGCACCAGCCCGAGCAGCGCCCCCGCGAGGGCCTCACCGCCGGCGATCCGACGGGCCATCCGGCCGTCCGCGCCGACCAGCCTGAGCGCCGCGAGACGCCGGTCCCGGCGCTCGCCGCCGAAGCGGACGGCCGCCGCGATGAACACACCGACCGGCAGCAGTAGCACCGTGAAGATGATCATGATGAGCAGGATCAGGACCGGGTCCAGCTTTTCCGGCGTGCGGTTGGCGGAGGGGCCGAAGTAGTCGATGCGCTCGACGTAGCCGTTGGAGAGATGGTTCTCCAGGCCGGTGGCGCCCGCGTAGAAGGCGAGTTCCGCGGGTCCGATCAGGCCGGACTTCCCGATCGTCCCGGTGATCCGGTAGGGATAGCGCTCACGCAGCAGCTTGCCCGAGTCGGACTCCAGCAGTTTCTTCAGCGCCGGCGAGGCGACCATCTCGCCCTTCGCCGGGAACCTCGCAACCCCCGGCGGCAGCGGTGCCTTCCCGCCCTCGGGTTCCACGAACCGGCCGCGGATGTCCTTGTCGCGGAAGGTCGTCTCCGCGTTGGCGATGATCAGCGTGCGGTCCGACTTCGGCAGCGTCTTGGCGCTGTACGTGAAGTCGTCCCGGTCGGTGCCCCGCTTGTCCCGGGCGGACAGCGCGCTCGGGATCGCCGTCGTGATCAGCAGCAGCGTCACCCCGAGCCCGACGCCCACGGCCGTCAGTACGGCCCGGGTCCAGCCCTCGCGTCCGCCGGTGAAGGCGAACCGGGCTCCCATGGCGAGGTCCCTGGACATCTGACGCATGCTCATACGGCGCGCTCCATGTCCCGGGATTTTCCGTCGCGTACGACGATCTCGCGGTCGGAGTAGGCGGCGACCCGGGCCTCGTGCG
>JABFWL010000681.1 GCA_013362315.1 Catenulispora sp.
GGTGGTGCTCATGGTCAAGTCCTGGGCCGAGGCCAATGTCGCGACCATCCAGGCCGCGAGAGCCGAATACGACGCCTGCGAGAGCGGTGCGTTCCACCCGGTGTAGGGGTTCGATCCGCCATATCCGAGTACTGATTTGCCGGCGGCGTTGACCGGGCTGATAACATCCGCTGCCCGAGCGTCGTCACAGTATGGGGGGAAGGCCGTCATGACGTCTTCGATCACACGGCCCCCACTCCGGAGCAGGCGCCGACCCACCTCGTGGCGATCGGCGGCGGCGCGGCGAAGGCGGTCGGTACCCTGCCCGGCGTCGATGAGAACCCGACGACGGGCAACACGTTGGTCTTCGTCGGCGCGAACCGCTACGACACCGCCGCCAAGGTCGCCGGGTTCTTCCTGGACAGCGGCAAGCACAACGGCACCTACTTCTCCGTCGGAATCGCCACCGGCGTCGGCTACGCCGACGCCCTCACCGGCGGTTCCTACCTCTCCGCGGTCGGCGGCGGCCCCCTGCTGCTCACCAACCCCGCGAGCGAATCCCCGCAGACCTCGGCGGAACTCACGAAGTGGGCCGGCTACGCGCCGAACGTCTTGGTGCTCGGCGGTACCACCGCGGTGTCGGCCGGCGTCTTCAGCTCGGTGGTGTCGCAGGTCCACGGCGTCGTGGCCGCGTTCTGACCACCCGCGATCAGCCCTCGGCCGCCACGGTGGTCGCCGTTGAGCCGACCGTCGGCGATCAGCCCCGGTCGAGCGTCTTCAGCAGCGCCTCCGACGACGCGACGGCTCCGAACACGCCGCCCTGCATCGTCACCATCCGCACCGCGGCCTCGTGGTTGGCCGGGTCGGTCGCCCCGGTGCAGTCGGTCAGGAGCAGGCACTCGTACCCGCGGTCGTTGGCCTCGCGCATCGTGGTGTGGACGCAGACGTCCGTCGTGATCCCGGTCAGGATGATGTGGGTGATCCCGCGGGTGCGCAGCAGCAGGTCGAGGTCGGTGGCGTAGAAGGCGCCCTTGCCGGGCTTGTCGACGATCAGCTCGCCGTCCAGCGGCGCGGCCTCCGGGACGATCTGCCAGCCGGGCTCGCCCCGGACCAGGATGCGGCCGCAGGGCCCGGAATCGCCGATGCCCGCGCCGATCTGCCGCGAGCGCCACAGCTTGTTCGGCGGGCAGTCGGCGAGGTCGGCGCGGTGGCCCTCCCGCGTGTGGATCACGGTGAAGCCGAGGGCGCGCGCCGCCGCCAGCACGCGCGCGGTCGGGATGAGCGGGGCTCTGGTCAGGGCGAGGTCGTAGCCCATGGTGTCGACGTAGCCGCCGGGACCGCAGAAGTCCGTCTGCCAGTCGATGCAGATCAGGGCGGTGGCGGCCGGATTCAGGACACCGTCATAGGGCCACGCGTACGGTTCTGCCGCGACGGTGCCGTAGGTGCGCGGCGCCGTCTGAGGTACCTTCTGGGGCGCCGCCTGAGCCTCGGTCTCGGTCATCGGTCTGCCTCTCTGCGGTCGAGGTGCCAGTCGAGTGTGTCAGTCGAGGGTCGCCATCCGGGCGATGGCGCGCAGGGCCCGCTCCTCGGCGATCTCCTTGGATTGCGCGAGATGCGCGCGGAAGAGCCTCTCGGCGCCGACCGGATCGTCGGCGGCGACGGCCCGCAGGATCCCCAGGTGCTCGCCGATGGTCGCCTCGACGCGGTCGTCGCTCAGGAAGTCGTGGATCCGGATCACCCGGATCCGGGCGTTGACCGAGCGCAGCAGATCGGCGACGACCTCGTTGCCGGCGGCCTGGGCGAGCCGGACGTGGAAGTCCTCGTCGGTGGCGACGAACCCGGCGTCGGCCGCGGGCGGATCACGGCGCAGCGCCTCCCAGTCGTCGCGCAGCGCGTCCAGCTTCCGGCGGTCGTGCGACGTGCCGGCCTCCTGAGGCCGCCAGAGCGCGCCGATCTCCAGTGACCGGCGGGCCTCGTAGAGGCAGGCGATGTCGTTCGGATCGGGAACGGCGGGACGGTAGCCGCCCTGCGGGTGCTGGCTGACGAGCCCCTCGCCGTGCAGGCGGATCAGCGCGTGCCGGACCGGTGTCCGCGAGACCCCGAACTCCGCCGCGAGCCGCTCCTCGGCCAGCCGCCGGGTCAGCGGGAACCCGCCGGCCAGCAGGCGGTCGCGCAGCCGGCGGTAGGCGGATTCGCTGGGCGACACATTCGACGGAGCGGGATCCTGAAGCGTATCCACGGCGGAATCCATGCCGTAATCCTGCGCAGACGGCGTGTCGCGGCCGTTGCCCGGGCGTTACTTCGGCGTCAATACCACCGTCTGGCAGCCCTCTGACATAGTGCCCTGGCCGGAACCGCGGGCCGCCGTCGCGCACTCTATGCTGACCGGCATGCCCGCCCCGCGAGTGGTCCTCATCCATGGCGCCGCTACGACCGCGGCGGTCTGGAACCCGGTGTGCGAAGTCCTGTCGCGGACTCGGCCCGACATCAAGGTGGCGGCTCCGCAGCGGGCTTACAGCGGTGATCTGGACACGGAGTTGGCGTCCCTGGCCGAGCCGGCGGCAGGAGCGGTGGTGGTCGGCGTGAGCGGTGGGGCGACCCTGGGCCTGGCTCTGCTGGCTTCGGGCGTGCCGCTGGCCGGCGCGGTCCTGCACGAACCCGCCGTCGGGAGCCTCGTCCCCGGCCTGCTCGCGCCCGTCGCGGCCGGGTACCGGGCGCGCGGCGTGCCGGGGTTCGGCGCGGCGTTGTACGGGCCGGCCTGGGACGCCTCGATGGCCCCGGCGGATCCCGAGGCGGTGGGCCGCGACTTCGCCATGTTCGGCGCCTTCGAACCGGCGGCGCCGGCGACCGTCCCCGACCCCGGCCGGACGTCGACGACGGTCGGCGAGCTGTCGCCACCGGCCCGGCACGAAGCGGCGCGCGCCTTGAGCAGTTTCGCGGGCCTGCCCTTCCAGGTGCTGGAAGGGTGCGGGCACGCGGTGCATCTGGAGCGGCCGCAGTTGTTCGCGGCCGTCATCGGGCGGGCCGTGGGGCCGGTGCGGGGGTGAGCTCCGGCCCCGCCGGCCACCCTCAGGCCGGTTCGGCGACCAACAGCGCCTCGTCGGGGGCGGGGACGCGCGCAGGCACCTTGCGGAAGTGGAACAGGATGCAGACGACGGCGGCGAACGCATAGCCGAGCGCCACCTCGCCGTTGATGTCCCAACCGACCTTCGGGCCGTGGATCAGGCCGACGAAGGCCAGGACGGCGCCGGCCGCGCAGTAGATCGCGGCCTTGGCGAACGCCCGGTCGATCAGGAAGACGACGATGGCTCCGAGGATGAGGCCCGCGAGCACCGCTCCGTCGCCGAGGTACATCAGGCCTTTGTAGATCACGCCCGCGCTGACCAGAGAGCTCTCCGGGACGGTGCCCGGGGTGGTGCTGGTCGGCGGGATCAGCTTGGCGCCCGAGGAGAAGTCCACGTTCTGGTAGCCGACGGCGGACAGGACGTTCGCCATCTGGCCCTGGGCCCAGGAGGCGACGTTGGGGATGATGGCGATCATGACCGCCGCCGCGTGCGCGCGGGGGACCGCCTGGAAGGCCTGGGCACCGATGAGCAGGCCGATGTAGAGCAGGATCGGAACGATCGCCGGCAGCGGGAGCAGTGCGCCGAGGAGGCCGAACATGCCGGTGAAACAGAGGATTGCCACAACGATGCCGGAGGCCATGGAGTAGCTCGTGCGGCCGCCGGCCTCCTTCCAGCCGGGGTGGCCGATGTAGACGGCCGGCGGGAAGGGGCTGCCCAGGGCGGCGCCGACGATGGCCCCGGTGCCGTCCGCGAGCAGGACGGACCGCAGGTTGTAGTCGTCGCCCGCGACCGAGGCGCTCTCCACGTTGGTCATGCCCTCGGTGAAGTTGTAGATGCCCAGCGGGATGGCCGTGGACAGCAGCGGCCCGATGTGGCTGATGCCGGTGAACAGCAGGTGGAACTGGAAGGTCGGCAGCCCGATCGCGATGTCCTTGGCGGCGGTCGAGACGTCCGGGGCGGACATGAACCCGCCGGCCCAGCCGACGGCCGTGCCGACGAGCAGGGCGGCCAGGCCGACCGGAATGTTGCCGGGCAGGCGCAGGTTGGTGAAGAAGCCGATCAGGATGATCATGAGCACCGGCAGCGCGATCCAGGCCTGCTCCCACATCTGGCCGGCCGGCCGCATCGAGATGAAGGCCACCGAGATGCCGGCCAGCGTGCCGAGCAGCGCCGCGCGGGGCGTCCACCGCCGGATGTACGGCCCGACGAAGGCGCCGACCAGGACGATGACACCGATGACGAACGCCCAGGCCAGACCGGCCTCCCAGGCCCGGATCGGGTCCTTCGTCGCCAGGTAGGTGGGAAGCATGATGACGAACGTCACGATGAACATGTGCGGCACCGAGGGCCCGTACGGCATCGCCGCGACGTCGGTCCGGTTCTCCCGGCGCGCCAGGCGCCGCGCGAGGTAGGTGTAGTACACGTTGCCGATCAGCAGTTCGACGCCGAGCGCCGGCAGGATCGTGTGGAACGCGTCGTGCTTGGAGACGCCGACGACGCCGACGACGAGTCCGGTGAGGACGAGCACGTTGACCAGCACGTTGAATCCGAGGCCGAAGAACGCGTTGGTGTCGCCGGGCACCCACCAGGGGAGTACGAGCGGCGGGCGGGTCTCCGTGTTGGCGGCCGGGGATGGTGTGACCGTGGACATGGCGGCTCCATGGCTGGGTTGGATGGCCGGGCGTGCGGCGCGGTGTCGCGCCGAGGTGCGGTGATGCACGGTGATGTGCGGTGCGCGGTGCCAGACGAGCCGTGCTGTGCCGCCCGTGGTACCCGGCCGAACCTCGCGCCGGACGGGCGACGGCGGTAGTGACATCAAGCTCTGAGACCCCAGAGCCCTGTGACCTCAGTAGACCGGGATCTCAGAACGTCGAGATCTCAGAACGTCGAGATCTCAGAACGCTGGGATCTCAGGACACCGTCGTGACGGCGTCCGCGCCGGCCGCCGATCCGAGCGCGGCCAGATAGTCGGCGGACGTCGCCGTCCAGCCGAAGATGCCGCCCTGAGCCGCGATCATCGCCAACGCGGCCTGCTGGAAGTCGGCGAAATACGAGCCGACGCAGTCGGAGAGCACCAGGCAGTCGAAGCCGCGGTCGTTCGCCTCGCGGACCGTCGTATGGACGCACACCTCGGTGGTCACGCCGGTGACGATCAGCTGGGTGACGCCGAGCCCGGCGAGGATCTCCCCGAACGCGGTCGCGTAGAACGCTCCCTTGCCGGGCTTGTCGACGACCGGCTCGCCGGGTACCGGAGCCAACTCGTCGACGATGTCGTGGCCGTACTCGCCGCGGATGAGGATGCGGCCCTTGGGCCCCAAGTCGCCGATCCGCATCGACGGCGCGCCGCGGTGGAGCTTGCTCGGCGGGCAGTCGGACAGATCGGGCAGATGCCCCTCCCGGGTGTGGATCACGGGCATGCCGGACGCGCGGGCGGCGGCGAGCACGGCCTGCAGCGGGGCGATGGTCTTGCGCAGCAGGGAGACGTCGTTGCCGAGCGACTCCCCGAACCCGCCGGGCTCGAGGAAGTCCCGCTGCATGTCGATGAGGATGAGCGCGGCCGACCCGGGGTCGAGCGCGAACGGCGCCGGGCTGGCCGGCACCAGGACGGTGGGGGTGGTCATGACGGGGTCGTCGCCTGGGACATCGGATGCCCTCCTGACGGGGAGTCGGCGCCACCGCCGGGTCGGCGGGTGCGCGGTGTTGCGATGACTGTCGGGCGAGGTGTTTGCCGATGCGAGTCGCCATCGTGAAGAACTGATTACTGAGGTATCCCATGGTGTATCCGGAACGGGATCCATGATCGGGGCAGGGGCCGGCACATGGCGCCATCGCCGGTCATAACCGGACGTGGCGCACGGCGTGGACCGGCAGCCGGGCGGCGACGGTGATCTGGTCGGGGAGGTATCGCAGAGCTCTGACGTGACAGGCGGCGCCCGCCGGGGCGTGGATCTGCTCGGCGGCGGTGAGCCTGGCACCTAGGTGCCAGGCACGTTGGTGCCACCGGATAAGTCTTCTCGGCCAGGTCAACGGCTGGAAGAGTCTTCCTCAGCAGCAGCCGCGGATGCGAACCGCGCAGCCTCGCCGGACCGGTTCTGGGCCCGAGGCGATCACCTACCGACGCCGTTTGGGGATACCGCCATGCCATTTTCCAAGCCGTTCTCCGCCCGAAACCGTTCTGCGGCCCGCAAGCCTGTCGTCGTCCTGGCCGGAGCCGTCGTACTGCTCAGTACCGCCTACACGGCCGTCGGGGCGAGTGCCGCCGAAGCTCGGGGCACCACGATCAACGCTCAGGCGGACTCCGGGCCGACTGTGTCTTCGCCCGCCTGCTCCGCGTGCTGGGAGAACGGCCCGTGACATGGATCTGATCCTCATCCGGTTGACGGCTTCGGCAACCGCCGCCACGGGGCGGCCGCCCCCCGAGGCCGTGGTCGACATCCTGTGGGTCAACTCGACGCCGACCGATCGGCTCGAATATGTCAGTGCCCGGGAACGTGAACCGCCGGATCCCGAGTCGATAGACGTGGCCTTGTTCCTGCGCAGCGGTCCGGAATCGGCCATAGCGCTCGCTCATGGTCTGTGTTACCGGGCGATCCACAACTCGCCTGTTCTGACCGGTTGGACCGTGAGTGACATCTGTGAATCCTCAGACGATTGAAATGTGAGGCTGGGCAAGTGGAGAGATCGCTGAAGTCGATGATGCCCCCCAAGGAGATAGCCGGAGCTCGGAATTTGGCCATCAACGGCGGCGTGCCCTATTTGGATTCCATCCCGTGGGAGGATCCGGGAGTGTGCACGGAGGCCGCGGATGACGTGGCCGCGGTGGTCCGAAGTGGGCGGACCTGCTATTGGGGCGGTGGGCCGAAGGCGAAAGAGCTGGAGCGGCGATTCGCTGCCGGCCTCGGCCGTAAGCACGCCTTTTTCCATAGTTCCGGGTCCTCGGCGCTGGTGACCGCGGTCTTCGCGGTGGGCGCGGATGAGAACCAGTCGGTCGTCATCGGCAGTTCCGGCTTCGTGGCCGCGATCAACGCGGTCTACCACAACCGTGCTCGACCGATCTTCCTCAAAACTGACGTGCGCACGCTGCAGTGCACTGCGGAAGGCTATATCCCGAGCGCGACTCAGCAGCCTGCGGCACTTCTGGTGACGCACTTCCTGGGGAACGTCGTCGACGTTCCGGCGATCCAGGCCGCCGTCAACGCGACCCGCGTCATCGAGGACGCCGGGCAGGCGCACGGGGCGTTCCTCGCCGGCAAGCCGGTCGGTTCGTGGGGCGACATCGGTTCCTTCGCGGGTTCTCACAAGAAGCTTGTGACAGCCGGCCAGGGCGGTCTCAACGTCTGCGACTCCGATCTCCTCAACGACCGGATGCGCATGGTGGGCCACCACGGCAAAGCGGGCCGGACGGTCGGTGAGGTCCCGGGCTACAACTTCCGGGGCGGTGAGATGGAAGCCGTGCTCGCGATGCACGCCCTCGGACGGCTGGAAGACCGAACGAAGGACCGCCTGCGCACGGCGGCAGCGATCCAGGATGTCCTCGACGAGGCGGGATTCGTGAGCGCCCGCGCGTCGTCGGAGGCGCCCGACGCCAGGCCGGCTTGGTTCGACGTCGCTCTCATCCTCCCGCCCGAGTGGGCTTCCTATCGGGACTGGCTCATCCAGGCACTCAACGCCGAGAACATCCCCGTCTCGACGTATCCGTCCCTGATAGAGATGCCTTGGGTCAAGCCGTGGATGACGAGCCAGGGATGGTGGGGCGACCGTGAGGAGCAGATACTCGCGCACGAGCGGTCCCTATGGGGGCGGGTCATCGTCATCGGCACGCAGATGAGCCCGGAGGACGGCCGCCGCTGTGCCGAAGGGATCGTCGCCGTTCTCACCGGGGCGCGGATCGGCGAGGAGGTCTTCGCATGAGTGCGGATGTCGCCACCGGGGCCCCTCGGCTGCCGGACCTCACCCAGTACGAACTCGAAGCCCTCGCCGGCAGGCACAACGTCTCCGACGCCCATGCTCATCAACGGCAGTCCAGGGCCGAGCAGAAGGTGATCGACGCGCTGCCGGAGATCTGGGACCGGTCGCAGGCCCTCACCCAGGCCGACATCGACAAGGAGTTCATCCGCACGTTCTTCGGGTTCCAGGGTCAGCGGACCATGGTGGAAGCCCCCGATCGAGCTCTGCTGTGCTATGCCGCCTCGGTGGCGATGACGATCGTCGCCACCCAGCTCCGGCTGCGGCGCGCCACGGTCACTCTCATCGAGCCCTGCTTCGACAACCTCCACGACATCCTGGTCCAGAACGAGCTACCCATCGAGCCGATGGCCGAAGCCGTGCTCTTCCGGTCCCCGGACGTCTACGCGGCGCTCGCCGCCCACGGCGTCGCCGACGTCCTGATCCTGGTCGACCCCAACAACCCGACCGGGGAGACGTCGTTCACCGACGGTTCGTCGAGGTTCGAAGAGATCGTGCGCTTCTGCGCGGATCACCGCAAGACGCTGGTCCTGGACTTCTCGTTCGCGTCGTTCCTGCACAGCGGCGCCCGGCCGGGGCGTCCCGACGTCTACGAGATCCTGGAACGCTCCGGCGTCAGCTACATGGCGATCGAGGACACCGGGAAGACGTGGCCGACGCAGGACGTCAAATGCGGGATCCTGAGCGCCAGCGCGGACATCTGGGCACAGGTCCGCGATCTCCATACCGGCGTCCTGCTGAACGTCTCGCCTTTCGCCCTCTCTGTACTCACCGGGTTCATCGAGGCCAGTGCTTCCGAAGGCTTCGGCTCCGTCCTGGATCTGCTGGCGCAGAACCGTCGAGTCCTGACTGACGCGCTGTGCGGCACCGACCTGGAGATCGTGCCCCCTACCGCGGCGGTGAGCGTGGCGTGGCTGCGACTGCACCAGGGCACCGCGTCGGAACTTCAGGCGCGACTCGCCAGGGAGGGAGTCCACGTCCTGCCGGGAACGCACTTCTTCTGGAGCGACCACCAGCGCGGCGAGTCCTACGTCCGGATCGCGTTGGCCCGTGATCCGGCCGCGTTCGCCGCCAGCGCCGAAGCTCTGCGGGCAGCTCTGATGCGGCCATGACTGCCCGTCCGTCGGGCGTGATCGCGCCCCTGGTGACGCCGATGGGCCGCGGGCTGGGCGTCTCCGAGGAGGGAATCGGCGCTCAGATCCAGGCGGTCCGTCCCCGGGTGTCGGGGCTCATGCCGTGCATCAGTTCCGGCGAGGGATGGCGGCTGACGCAGTCCCAATGGCGGGCTACTGTTGAGGCGACCATACGCTTGGCCGATGGCCTGCCCGTCTACGCGGGTTGTCAGGCTTCTGACTGGCGGACCATGGAGCGGCGCGCGCTCGAGGCCGAGGAGCTGGGCGCGGACGCGATCGTGATCTCCATCCCCGCGCGCCACGGCCGTTCTTCGACGAGCACCCTGTTGGAGAAGTTCGGGCATCTCCGAAGGGCCCTGGGAGGACCAGTGGTCTACTACTGGGAATCGTTCGTGTCCGGCTGGGACGTCGATGCCGATCTGGGTGTCCGGATCTGCGAGGAACTGGACGCCGTCGCTGTCAAGGATTCCATGCGGAACGCGCAGCTGACATCCGTGCTCCTGGCGCGCCTGGCCGGCCGCACGAACATCCTGCAAGGCTGGGAGGACATGCTGTCGCCGGACCTTCCCGTCGACGGGTATGTCGGCCCCCTGGCTCTGCTGTCCGAGTGCACGGCGACGCTCTTCACCGCCGATCCACAGTGGGCTGACATCGCCAAGCAGACCGAGCGTTTCGGCGTCCTCGACCGGGACTACATCGCCCGGGTCAAGACCGAGCTTCAACTTCGAGGCTTGATTCCGTCGGCTGCCGAGTTCCCGGGGGTGCGCGGTGTCGCTTGGGACAGTTGATCGCCTTTCGGCCGGCGGCCGCGCGCACCGCGCGGTGCACGCCTTCTTCGCGACCATGCGCATCTCCGCGGCCATGCCGGTGTCCGACACGCCGTTCCGGATCATCGGTCTCGGGCTTCGAGTGCTGCAGTTCGGCGTCCTGGTGGGCATCTGGCGAAGCCTTCCCGCCGACCGGCTCGCCGCGAGCGGGCTGACGGTGTCCGCCTTGCTCACCTACAGCGCCCTCGCCCAAGCCGTCGGTCCTCTGCTCAACCCCCAGACCAGCTTGACCGAGCACATAGCGAACGGCTCGCTGGCGGTTCGGATGCTCTGGCCCATGGGCGTCGTCTCCCAGTTCGCGAGCGAGATGCTCGGGGCGATCGTGCCGATCACGCTCGTCGGGGCCGCCGTGATCTCGGGCGCGGCGCTGCTCTTCCACGTGCCGCTGACAGGTGCCGGTTCGCCGTCGCTGTTCGTTCTGAGCCTGCTGCTCGCCATTGTCGTCGGTCTGGCCGTCGACTTCTGGTTCGCGCTTCTGACGGTGCGGCTCGGCAACGGCATCTGGTTCGTCAACGCCATCAGGGCGGCGTGCACCTCGGTCATATCCGGAGCGCTGATCCCGCTGAGCTTGATGCCCTGGCACGTCGGCCGCGTTCTCCAGGTTCTGCCGTTCGCGGCCATGGCCTCCGGGCCGCTGCGCGTCTACACGCAGTCCTCCGGCGCCGCGACTCTGCTGGCCTCGCAGGCGGCCTGGGCCATCGTGCTCTGGGCCGGCGTCGTCTGGTGGGCTGCGAAGTCCCGCGACAAGGTGGTGGGTCAGGGTGGATAGGAAGATGAGGTCGCTCCTGGCCGCGAACGGACGCATGGGGCTGGAGCCGTTCCTCCGAGGCGGTTGGCAGGCTCTGGGCTGGGTCGTCGGGGAGACGCTGATCAACGTCAGCACCGTCCTGGCGATGCTGCTGCTGGCCGGCCGATTCACCGGCGTGGGTCCCTGGAGCTCGACAGAGCTCTTCTTCATGGTGGGGTTCGTCCTGGTCTCCCGAGGTCTGGCGAACATCTTCTCGGGCCGCAACGTGCTGATGATCAGCAGGAAGATCGGGCGCGGGCAGCTCGACCATGTGCTTGTTCAGCCGATTCCGGTGTGGAAGGCGCTGGCGGCCGAGGGGTTCAGTCCGTTCGACCTCGCCGCCACCCTGGTCGTCGGGGTCGGCACGTTGGCCTGGTCCGTCACGGCTCTTCCGCGGACCCACGACGCTCTGTGGTTTGGCGCACTGCTTCTGAACGTCGCGGGATCGGCTTGCGTGATCGTGGCCTACCAGTACCTCTGGGGGGCACTCGCGTTCTGGTCTCCGCGCGGGGCGGAAGAGGTCAACTCGGTGAGTGCCGCCGTGGTCAGCGACCTGAGCGCCTACCCGTTGGACGCCGCACCGCGCGCCGTCCTCAGCACCCTGGTGACGGTCGTCCCGGTCGGCTTCATCGGGTGGATTCCGACAAGAGAGCTACTACAGACGGCCCATGGCCCGGGCGTCGGCGTGCTGGCCGGACCTGCGGCGGCACTGACGCTGGCCGCGATCACATTCGCGGTTTTTCGAAGGGGTTTGAGAAGGTATGAACGCTACGGAAGCGGACGGTACTCCGACTTCGGACATCGTCGTTGAGCTGGCTGACGTCTGGAAGACCTACCACCAGCGGCAGCGTCCCGAGTCCTTGGGCGAGACCTTCCGGAGTCTGCTGCGCCCCACGATGAAGACCATCGAGGCGCTGAAGGGCGTGAGCCTTGAGGTGCGACGGGGTGAGATGGTGGCCTACGCGGGCCCCAACGGTGCCGGGAAGAGCACGACCATCAAACTGCTGTCCGGGCTCATGGTGCCCGACCGGGGTTCGGTCCGGGCGCTCGGGATGAGCCCGGCGGCCGACCGGGTCGAGTACGTCCGCCGGATCGCGGTGGTGTTCGGCCAGCGGACCGAACTGTGGTGGGACCACTCCATCGGCGCGAGCTTCCGCTGGAAGAAGGCCACCTGGGGAATCCCGGACGATGTCTACCGGGACATGCTGGGCCAGCTCAGCGAGCAGTTCGAGCTCCAGCCGATCTGGAAGACCCTCGCCCGGGAACTGAGCCTGGGCCAGCGGATGCGGGCCGACCTGGCCCTGGCACTGCTGCACGATCCCGAGCTGATCCTGCTCGACGAGCCGACCCTGGGCCTGGACGTGATCGCCCGGGAACGCATGCTCGACTGGATCAAGCACCTCAACCGGCGGGACCGGAAGACCGTTCTGATCACCAGCCACAACATGGCGGACCTGGAACGGCTCGACGCCCGTGTCGTCATGGTGCACCAGGGCTCCGTCCGCTTCGACGGCGGGTTCGACGACCTGCGGGCCACCGTCGCCGATCGCCGGGTCATGACGGTCTCGACCGATGTCCTGGCCGCGCCGGCTCTGCAGGGCGCCGAGCTCACGCGCAGTGACGGCACGCGGCACGAATACCGTTTCGACGCCTCCCGGGTGTCGGTCGTCCGATTGCTGGAGGAACTGTCCTCGACGTGCAAGGTCGACGACATCCAGACTTCGGTCGCCTCCATCGACGATGTCGTGTCCGAGGTGTATCAGCAGCTGGAGAAAGGGACTGTTCACGACCTCCCGGCTAAGGCACTGCGGTGAGCGCCGACCTTGTGACCGCCGATCCGAGGATGCGCATCCTCCTCGTGTCCCAGTACGTCTCGGCGCTTCGAGGGATGGTGCGGGTCTGCCGACGGGGCGGATATCAGCCGGTGGCCGCCGTGTGCACCAGGGCCGAATCGCCGACGAGCGGTCTGAGCACTCCGCGCATGGTCACACTGTCGAAGGCACTCGTGGGCTCGTGCCCGCCTGGCCTCAGTGTGAACGTCGTCGACGGTATGGATCCGCTCTGCGATGTCATCGAGCGCTACTCGCCTGACCTGCTGCTCGTGCGGGGCTTCCCGTGGCGGTTGCCGGCCCGCGCCCTGCAGGCCCCCCGCTTCGGAGCGGTGAATCTGCATCCTTCTTCTCTGCCGGAGTTCCGTGGGCCGTTCCCGGTCGACTGGGCGATCCGCCGGGGAGATTCAGAGCTCGGGTTCACGGCTCATCGGATGGACGCCGGTTTCGACACCGGGCGGATCCTGGCCGCCGTCCGCTTCCCGGTCGGCCCGGACGAGTTCGGCGGTGCGATCTGGAGCCGCGTCGACGCCGCCGCCGAACGGGTGTTGGCGCCCGCGTTGGACCGGGTGTTCGGCAAGGACCCCGGCGTTGACCAGGACGACAGCCAGGCGTCGTATGCCGGCGCCTTCGACGCCGACGACGAGGTCGTGGACTGGACGCGTTCCGCCCTGGAGATCCATCACCAAGTCCGGGCCTGGAGTCTGGGATCCCAGGGAGTCGAAGGACCCCTCGCGGATCTCGACGGATCCCCGGTTCGCATCCACCGGACCAGCCTGACCGCGATCGACGCGCCCCGGGTCTCCTGCCGCGACGCACCGATCTGGCTGGCCGACTTCACGCGACTGCCTCCCGGAAACACTCCGAGCTCGGAAAGAAAGGCTTCTGTGAAATGAGTGAGCAGACGATAGTCGACCTGGTGCCGGCGCCTGTGCTGGCGCCCCCGGACACCACCGCGGAACGGGTGGCGGACCGGCCCCCGCGGCTGGAGGTCCGCGAGATCCTGACGCCGGCGGATGCGAAGGCCTTCACCGCCTTGTTGCTGAAGGAGCTCCCTTCGCACTACGACGAGGTGGACGCCACTTTTCCCGAGTCGATCCTCAGCAACGCCCGCAATGGCCAAGACCCCTTCGGCTACTTCACGCTCAGCAAGAACGTCTACACGACGTATGTCGACGGGCGCCTCGCCGGCTTCACGGTCGTGACGATGAAGCGCGGCGGTTCGGCCAAGATCGGCCCGACCGCCGTGCTCCCGGAGTTCCGCCGGACCGGGATCGCGAGCGCCTTGCGGGACATCGTCGAGCGCAAGCTCTACGAGGGGCTCGGGGTGCGCAAGCTCTATATGACGGTGTCGGCGTCCAACGTCCCGGCTCTGCTGTTCAACCTTGATCGCGGATTCAAGATCGAGGGGATCCTGCGCGGCCAGTATCGACGGGACCAGGACGAGTTCGTCCTCGGCGCGTTCAATCCCGCCGGACCCCCGGCCGTGGCGGCGGCGGAGACCCGCTACGACGTCGAAGCGGCGCGCGGTCGTTGGAACGACGCGGTCGGCAGTACCGCGGCGCTGTGGACGGATCCTGACGTGCAGGAGCTGAGAGCCTTTCTCTCGCCGCGGCTGCAGGACTCCTTCGACCAGCTCGACATCGGGTTCTACCAGGCGATCGTCGACGCCTGCCGCGAATCCCGACAGACGTACCACCAGAAGGGCAAGCGCCTGTTGGCCGCCCGGACGGATGGAGTGGTGTCGGCGGTAGCCGTCTACGTCCCGAAGCGAGGCGGGGGTGCGAAGCTGTCGCCGTGCGTCGCCGACAACGCCGACGCGGCCCGGGCGCTGATCGCCGAGGCGCTCGAGCTGGCGGCGTCCGAAGGCCGCCGGAAGATCTACATCCACGTTCCGGACACCAGGTTCGACATGGTGGCGCTGCTGGTCTGGCTGGGCTTTGCCATCGAGGCCCAGCTGCGGGAGGCCTACCGCCCCGGGACGAACATCATCGTGCTGGGCCGGCTCCTGCCATGAGCCGAACGATCCGGGTGGCGACCGGCAACGCCGCCAAGATGGAGATGATCGGCCGCTTTCTCGCAGCCGCGGGCCTCACCCCGGTGATGGCCGACCCCGGCGACGCCGAGGACCTGGCCCCGCTCGGCTACGAATCGGCTGTCCTGGCCAAGCTGGCCGGTGTTGTCGCCGGCGACCCCGGGGATCACTCCCCGGTTGTCGCGCACGACTGCGGCTTCGAGTTCGAGTGCCTCGGCGGTGCTCCGGGGGCCGACACCAAGAAGTGGCTCACGCAGGTCGGTCCCGACATCAGCGGCGTTCTGACGCCGAATACCGCGGTGCGGGTCGTCCATTGGGCGGCCCTCAGGCTCGGGTCGCAGACCCACACCTTCTCCGAGACCGACCTGCGGACCGTACCTGAGCGTTGGGCGGTAACGAACCGCGGGCTGCCGCTGACCGACTGCTTCCCCGGGCCGAGCGACGGCCTGCAGCGGCTGATGACCCGCGTGGCGGCCCAGATTCTTACAGAAGCCAAGCTCCGGACAGAAGTCGAGGAGGAACCCCGATGGGCCTTGAAGGAGTAGAAGTACTCTGCGGCGGTCCGATCAAAAGCCTGTTTTCCGGCGGAGTGTTCGACGCTGGAATGCGCGAGCTGGTCACCGAAACCGTGGCCGTCCTTCAGGCGGCGGGCGCGCTGGTGAGGAGCGCCCACCTCGCTGAGCGGTTCTCGATCGTCGACCTTTCCTCCCAGGACGTCACCCGCCGCGATCATGCCTGGTGCGTGTCCTGCGACGTCTATGTGGCCCTGCTGCCGACCGATGCCGAGGGCACGGCGTACCCGAGTGCGGGCACCGCCGTCGAGCTCGGCTGGGTCTCGGCCCTGGGCAAGCCGATCGTCGTCCTGTGGGACTCCAGTCGTCCGCGCGCCTACAGCCATCTCGTCCGGGGGCTGAACGCGATATCGCCGGTGGTCTTTCTCGATCTGCTCGAGGCACGCGCGAATCCCGGGCTCCTCGTCGAAACCGTCGAACGCGCGGGCCGCTCACCTGGCGCCGGGCCGAAGGGAGGGCGGCTTCTTGCTCACGGTCATCCGCAGTGACAGCCCGGCGGGGGCTAAGGCCGGCGTCATCGAGATGCTCTTGGCGGGCTCCGATCCCGCGACGTTTCAGGACGCCGGTCGGCAGGCGGTGACGGATGTCTCAGGTCTCGACGGCGTGTCCGTCGCCATCGCGGCTGGCTGGCCCGAGTGCCGACCGGGACCGTGCGGTGGCGAAGGGCGGTCCGGTGTCGAAGGGCGGTCCGGCGTCGACCTGGTGAGTCCCTTCGACGCGCTCTTCCGGAAAGCGGAGCGCGCCTTCGCCGACGGGAACCGGGAAGTGCAGGTCTGGCACGGCACTTCGGACGACGCCATGTGGGGTTCGCTGCAGGTCCGTGCCGACGCGATGCGAGTCACGGTCGCGACGACGACCGGCGAGGTTCTGGCCTCGATCGACCGACTCTGGCTACAGACGACGGCACTGTGCGATGCCGTCTGGACGTCGAGGTCCCGCTCTGGCCGGGCCCGAGTAGAGATCACCCTGCACTACACCACGGCGCGGCTGACCGCCGCCCAACTGGCACAGGCTTTGCGGGCGGCGCAGGAATGGGAATCGAACCGCGACACGACGTGAACTTGGAGGAGACATGGCAGGCAACGGAAAGTATTTGTTCGTCAGGGTTCTGGAAGCTTGCAACGCCGATTGCTTCATGTGCGGATTCGCGTTGTCGCGAGATCGCTATCGGCTGCCTCCCGACGAGTTCTCGACGCTCCTGAGCCAGGCTAAGGGCTTGGGCGTCGGGTATGTGCGCTTCACAGGCGGCGAACCGCTCATGCACAAGGAGATCCTGTCCCTGATCCGCGTGGGCTCGGAGATGCCGACGCAGGTCTCGTTGATCACCAACGGTTTCAGCCTGCCGTTGATGGCGCGAGACCTCGCCCAGGCCGGCCTGAACCAGGTGATCGTGAGTATCGACGCGGCATACGCCGCACAGCACGACGAATATCGCAACACGCCGGGGTTGTTCGCGAAGGCGTTCTCGGGGATCGAGGAGGCGCTGCGCCACTCCATTTCCGTGCGCGTCAACACGGTTGTCGGGCCGCACAATTATCAGGACATGCCGATGCTGGGGCGAGCGCTGAAGGAGGCGGGGGTTTCGCACTGGGAACTGTCGGCGCTGAAGCTCAGCAGCGAGATCACCTACCCGGACCGTGAGGACGTGCTGAGAGCGGGAGAGGAAGTGTTCTCCGGGTCCGGCCTGGTGCCGATGGGCAAGCGCTGGTACGGCGACACAGAAGAGGAACAGGACCGCTATTTCGACCAGGGGATCCCACCACGGCCGTCTGGACCCCTCTGTCACGTGACGGACGACGTGATGTACCTCGATGCGAAGGCCGGCTACTTGTTTCCCTGCAGCCTGCTGCCCCATCGGTCGACTCCGGCGCTTTACGGAGCGCAGGTCCGCAACGAGGACGGCACCTACATGCTGGACTCGCCGAAGTTCGAGGAGCGGCGGCAGTTCTTCCGCCAGAACGGCGCGAGCATCTGCACCGGCTGTTCGAGTTCGGCCGCGGGATACAGCGATGATCGGGCTCTGTCCCAGGAGAATCTCCCGGCTTGGTCCTACTAGGCGATGGACAGCTCGAAGCCGGCAGGCGAGCCGACACGGACGATCCTGGCGCGGATCCTGCGCAGCCAGCGCTTGACCGGACGGGAGGTGTGCGACCTCCAGCTGAGTGCGTCGGGCAACACGATCGTCGTCGAGACAGCGGCTCTCATCATCCGGATCGCGTGGTGCGCCCCGATCCATGCCCGGGCTGAGAGCCGAATCTGGCGTGCGGCGGAACACGCGGGCCTTCCCGTTCCCGAACTCACGGCGCACGGGGAAGTCGACGGGCACGAATTCGTCGTCTACCCCCGGCTGCCCGGCCGGCCGTCGCCGACGGGCGTGGCAGTCCTGCGGGAGGCCGGCGTCAAACTGGCGGCCCTGCACAGCGCGACCGTGGACGCCTTCCCGGCCGAGCTCGACTCGCGACCCCGCAGAGTCCGGCGCTTCGCCCTGGCCCGGAGGTTCGTCCGGGACCAGGTCGGGAACCTGCCCAAAGGGGTTCCTGAGTGTGTCGGGCGAGCGGAGGCGGACTGGAAGTCGGCCTTCCACACCCCGACGCACGGCGATTTCCGCGGCCCGAACATCCTGGCCCGCGGCGGCCGCCTGTCCGGCGTCCTCGACTGGTCCGACGCGCGCCGGGCCAGCCGGGAGGCGGATCTGGGGAGTATCGACTGGGCCCGCTTCTGCGGGGTTCTGGACGGCTACTTGACCGTCGCGCCGGACGTGCGGGGAACCGAACTGGTCGGGTACTTCGCGGGCCGGTATGGAGCCCTGGCTGCCGGCGGGGTCGTCACCAGCGGCGTCGCGCTCGAGGCCGTGGAACGTTGTGTCGCGGCCGTCGAGCTGCGTGGAATCACTTTCGAATGAAGGGCTTTTCGTGATGGGGAAGAAAGCGGATCCGGATACGCCGGCCGACGAGATACTCGGCCCTGTCGAGTTGCTCGAGGCGAGGGCCCGTATGTACGCCGACGAGGCCGCTCTGGCTCTGGGACCGGAAGTCCTGTCCTATGGCACCTGGCTGGAAAAGGCGCTGAACACCGCGATGCGGTTCGAGGGCCGCGGAGTCCGGCCTGATGACGTGGTCCTGCTGCGGTTCTCCCTGGAGAGCTTCCTGGACTACGCGGTCGCGTACATAGCGACGCTCGCCGTCGGCGCGGTGGCTGTGCCACTGGCTCAGGGCCTGCCGGATGACGCGTCAACCCGGGTGGCGACGGCGTGTCAGGCATCGTGGCTGGCCGCCCCGGCAGCTGACGGCTCCGGGACGGTGATCATCGGCCGCACCGGGCCGCCGGCTGAGCTTGCTCAAGGCATTGACACGGCGGCGGTGAGGCGGCGGTGCGCCACCGACATCGCCGAGATCCTCTTCACCTCTGGGTCCACCGGCGATCCGCAGGGGGTCGCGTGCCCCTATGGCGAAATCGGGTTCGCCTATGATCTGACGCCACCAGTGGACCTCGCCGTGCCTGCCCGGGGTGTGGACCTACACGCTGCCGCGTTCGGGACCAACTTCTGCCAGGAGATGCTCCGCTCGCCGCTGAACTGGGGCTCCATGGTGGTGACCCTGCCCGACTTCGGCGCGCAGACGCTTCGGGCCGCGGTACAGCGCTACGGTGTCGAAACGCTACGGCTCACGCCGGTCATGGCCCGGATGCTCGCGCGCCTGGGTCCGACGGACGCGGCCTGGCTTTCCGGGATCCGGGAGATCTCGGTGAGTTCCGCGTACTGCCCGCCCGAAGTTCTGGGCCGGCTCCAGCAGGCGGCTCCCAACGCCAAGATCGTGAATCAATACTCGCTCACCGAGTCCGGCCGGGCCAAGATCAAGAACGTTTGGGGGACCGACCCGGCCGACTCCCTCGGCAGACCGGTGGAGGGATCCGAGGTACGGATCGTCGACGAGCGGGGAACGTGCGCCGTGAACCAGGTCGGCGAGATCCAGATCCGGCACGTCGAGGCGATTTCGCGGGCCTACCTGCCGGCGAGCGGTGACGCGGCTCCGCACGCCGGGGACAAGGCGGACTGGATCTCGACCGGCGACATCGGCTACGTGGACGGCGACGGCTACGTCTACCTCGTGGACCGGGCCAAGGACATCATCAACGTGGGCGGACGGAAGGTCTCGCCGCTGGCCGTCGAGCGCGTGCTCGGCCAGGAATCGGCGGTGGCGGATGTCGCCGTGGTCGGCGTACCGCACGAGACGCTGGGCGAAGTGGTCGCGGCGATGGTGGTCTTGGCGGACGGCTACGCCGTCCTGCCCGATATTCCGTTGGAGTGGACGCTGCAGCCTCATGAGATTCCGAAGATCTATGTCACCTCGGATCACATACCGCTCAATGCTGCCGGAAAAGTATCGCGCGACCAGGTGCGGACGGCGATCACCACACGGGCTCGGCCCCAGGACTACACGCAGCGCGGGCCGGATGACGACGATCTGGCCGAGGTCTTCCGGGCCATCTGCAGCCACCTCCTGGAACGGCAGATCCACGGACTCGGAGGCAACTGGTTCACGGAGGGCGGCGACTCGCTGACCGCCGTGGAGTTGTTGGCGACCCTTGAGGATCGCTTCGGGATCGAAATGGATGAGGGGCTCTTCTTCGGCGAACATACTCTGCACGACATTTTGGACGCTTTGCGGCTCCGAGTGTCCAAGTTGTGATTCCTGGGATTGAGAGATTGAGATCATGATGAAGCAGAACACTCGTCGGGAACGTGGAGTCCGCCAACGCGAACAGCTTCGGCGCCTCGTCGCCGGCGGCGGGTCGTCCACCTACGGTCTTGAGGGACCCGAAGACGTCGCCAGGCTGGGCGCGGGCGCGTCATGGTGGTCGCGTCAGAGCCAGTGGGGGCAAGCGGTCACCGCACCCGCGTCGCAGATTGCTGCGACCACTCAGGCGATGGCTTCTTCGTCGCCTCCTGCGGCCCTTCTGTTCGAGCTCGGCCGGATGGCGCTGGGTTTCTCCCAGTCCCTCGGCCGGGTGTTGGGCGACGCGATCGATGAGATCGCGCCCCCGGCGAGCGGGGCCGCCGCCGTCGCGGGTCACTCCTGCCCCATCTGCCGCGACGCGGTGGGGGGCGCTGTGTGGACGGATCACGAGTTCGAGTTTCTTCGGATCGCCTGCACGCGGTGTCAGTCGATGACCGCGATCGCGCGCATGGCGGCGGATTCTCCGGTCCGCTGGGCATCCCCGCGATTCGAGGAGACCGAGCGCACCATGGTTCTTGGATTTCCGCGGACGGCGGTTTCGGCGGTCTGGCTGGACGGCGGCCTCATCGGTGACCGTGCCGTCAAGGACGATCGTCTGGCGATCGAGCCGGAGTGTTCGGCTGTCCCCTCAGATACCGGTGAACCCGCGATCCCGGCGCAGGCCAGGATTACGGCGCTCCTGGACCTGGCGCCGGTGACGATCGCCTGGAGCCGGTAATGGCCTCCGGTGCGGTGTCGGTGGGAGAGGGTGCAGTGTCGATGGCCGAGGCCGGTGCCGACCGGCGTCGGATCATCAGAATCATGCCGGTCGAATTCGGATACGGGCCCCTCGGGAAGGCACTGCATGTGGCCAGGGCTATCCGCAGTCTTGTCGGAGACTTGGTGCGGATCGAACTCGTAGCGTCCGCGAACTTCCGGAGCCCGGTCGATGGCGGGCTTTTCGACGCGAGCATGAGCTCCATCGCCGCCGCCGCGCGCGCTGACGCCGTGGTGACCATGATGAACGTCAAGGGCATAGCGGCCGCCGCGGCAAGGGGCGAGAAGGTATATGTCGTCGATTCGCTGGCCTGGCTGTGGGATGAGCCCCTGCCCATCAGGGATCTGATACACGCCTACTTCTATCAGGACCTCCCTGTACTTCCCGTGCCGGTGCGGAACATCGCCGGAATGCCGAATGCCACGGCGATCGCCGCCATCGGCCGACTGCCGGCCGACGTGCGGAACGCCTCGCAGACTTCGACCGAGTCACGTCTGGACGGCGGAACCGTCGTCAGTCTGTCTGGCATAGAAGCCCCTGGATCGCGACTGGGGTGGGGCGCCCTGGCATATCCCCCCTATATCCTTGAAGCGCTGGAGCACTTGGTCGAGAGCGGGAGGCTGGACGCGACGCGGCTGGCCCTGTTCGGAAACACCACAGTGCTACGACACTTCGCCGGCAGTCGGCTGTCGCCCGCGCTGCGCGAGGGATCGCAAGGCGAGTTCGGCACCGTCGCTCGCTCGGCCGGTTCGGTCGTCTGCCCTCCAGGGCTGACGACGATCGTGGAGTGCCTGCGCAGCGGCGTCAGTCTCAAGCTGCTTCCGCCGCAGAACTATTCGCAGGTCAAGCTCATGAAAGCGTTCTCGGGCCCGGCCGGGATACCGGCCATGTCCTGGGGCGGTGCGATCGAGCCTTGGCTGCAGCAGGCGACGCTGCCGGAGCCGGTCGGAGCAGAGATCGTCCGCGGAGTGATCTCCAACGCCCGCCTGGCGAACCGACACGCGGACCCTGACGCCTTGATGGCCCTGCTGGAGCAGGAATCTCCGGTACTGGACAGCTCGGCGGTGGACAGTCTGATCGGCCCTGGGGACGGTGCGCTTGCCGTGGCCGAGCGTGTTCTGACGGACCTGCTTGGCTGATTCAGGCCTGCCGATCTTCAACGACGACAACATTTTTCCGAGCCGCAGGGGTGAGGCGGGGCGATGATTCTTTCCGATTTCGAAGTATCAGTCAGTGTTAGAGATCTGGTGGCCAAGCTCCTCAGAATCCCCGATCGTGCACGCATCTTCACAGTTCCAGCCAATATCGCCGAGTCGTCTTTCCGTATCACCCCGAATCTTCAGGAGATCTTGCGGAAGAGCGGCCTGCCCTGTCGGCGAGTGAACCAGGACTGGCTGTATGACCAGGTTGATCTGAACAATATCGCACTGCATCTCGTCCCCGGCTCGCAGCAGCGCAAAATGCTGCAGTGGTGGGCTCGGGAGCTGAATCGCCAGTATGGCGAGGTGCACAGCTATCGTGTCGACGTCGTCGCGCAATGTCCTTCGCCGAGGCCCTGCGGCAAGTGCGAGTTCAGCGTCCTGCGCCCGGACCTGCCGCGCCTGCGCGTGGTGACGTTTGCCGAGTCGCCGACGAAGCTGCACAGCGAGGTGTTCACCTTGGCCAGATCGTGGCCGCAGTTGCCTGCCAAGGTCCTCGAGCTGATCGATGATTACAGCTGGCTGAAGTACATGCAGATTCCGGCGCCCCTCAACTGGCATGAGGATTTCATCCTCAGCCAGGGGATCAGTGACTGCTCCGGATTCGGGAGACTGCTGGCGAACGAGGGCCGTGCCCGCGGCCTGACCACCCGCTTCTGCTATGGCCGCTCGCTGACACCTCCCTTCTCATACGGCCACTATTGGGCAGAGTTCCTGGTGGAAGACGTATGGGTCCCGGTCGATTCGCTGCTTATCGACGCAATGCTCAGCTGGGGAGTGCTGGACGGGACGAAATGGGATCGAAGCTCCTGCCTCGGCGGCATCCTGGGCCGTCTTGCCCGCGGGCATCGTCCGATGCTGTTACACCGTGGTCGTCCGGCGCCGGTGCAGCTGCAGGTGGCGTGACCGGTACCGGTTCTACAGCCAGCCGCGTTGGCCGGCCTTGAGGCCGGCTTCGAACCGGGACCCGGCGTCCAGGCGGCGCATCAGAACTTCCATACGGCGTTTGACGGTACGCAGCGACACACCGAGACGCTTGGCGGCGGCTTCGTCGGTGAGTCCGGCGGCCAGCATTCTCAGCAGTTCCCGTTCCGTCGGGGTGATGTCGTCTTCGCCGCCGGCTTCGGTCGTATCGAGGTCGGTCCCGTCGCTCCACGTCTGCTCGAACAGTGCCAGCAGCCCGGCCAGGACCCCCGGCTCACGCAGGACGGCGATACCGCGGGCGGTGGCGTCCGGGTCGAGGGCCAGGACCGCTATCCGGCGGTCGACGATGATCATTCGGGGCGGAACCAGCGGTGCGGTGCGGACCTGCGCGCCGAGTCCGATCGTCCAGCGGGCGTAGTCCATGTTGGTCCGATCGGCGCGCATACTGTCCTGGTAGACACTGCGGCGGGTCAGCCCGCGGACCGCGAGATCCTCATCCAGCAGGCGAGCGGCGGCCAACGTCGCAGGGGCCTGCGGCCCGCCGGGGATCAGCGTCAGCACTTCCTCGGTCGCCGTGGTCATCAGCTCTTCAAGGCGGCCCTGGATCGCGTCCAAGCCCAGCAGTCGCTCTATCGGATCGCCGCTGGCCCCGGGCGTAGTGGTCGGTTCGGTGAGCAAGGCGGTGACCTGTTCACGGCTGGCGGCGAGTTGGGCGCGGCGGGCTTCCAGCTCGTTCTGTTGCCGTTGGAGCAAGATCGCCATCGCCCGCTGGAGGCTGACGGGAAGCCGGACTCCGGGATCTTCCCGCGAGACTCGGAGCAGTGCCAGGTCGGCCAGCTCGTCCAGCGCGGCATGTACGTCGGCCTCGGGCAATAACAAGTGCGCCGACAACTCGTCGACGCCAAACCCCGGAAAGGCCAGAAGTCCGCGATAGACCTTCTCCGTCGTCTCGTTCAACCCCAGTGCTGAAAGCATCGTAGAGCCTCCCCAACTCGACAACACCGCCGCGGCTCGGTTGTCACGATGCAAGAGCGCGGCGGCGGCGCGCAACGTCCGGCGTGGCGGCTGGCCGTCATCGGCCAGCTTTCCGGCCAGATCTCCGCCCGCGGATCCCGGGCACGACGCGTCACGCTCCGCGGGCGAGGCGACAGCCGCAGATTGGCCACATCCGGCCGATCCTCCTCGCGCGGGCCGTCGCGCTCTTGACCCTGATATCAGATCCCTAAGACGCTGGCCGAGGTGATTGTCACGTCGATGAGTGTGTGGGGAGTCTTTCGCGGATGGTACTCGAGGAGCGGCTACGGGGCGTCTTCGTGCAGGCGCTCGAGCTGGAGGACGGCGTCGATCCGGGCGTGATCCGCTACCGGAACCACCCGCGCTGGGACTCGCTGGGCCACATGACCCTGATCGTCGCGATGGAGTCTGAGTTCGACGTCGAGATCGGCCCCGAGCAGCTGATCGAGATCGACTGCTTCGACGCCGCCGTCAAGGTGCTGCGCGATGTCGGCGCGCATGGCTGAACTCGACGGGCGGGTGGCCCTGGTCACCGGCGCGACCCGGGGGATCGGCTACGCCGTGGCGCACGAACTGGCGGTGCACGGAGCCACGGTGATCCTCAGCGGTCGCGACGGGAGCCGGGCCGCCGAACGCGCGCGAGACCTCGCGGAGCAGACCGGCGCGCAGGTCGAGGGCGCCGTCCTCGACGTGAGTGCCTTCGACGCGGTCGCGCCGGCGGTGAGCGCGGCGGTCAGACCGCACGGCAGACTGGACATCCTGGTCGCGAACGCCGGAGTCATGCTCTCCTCCCCGCTCGGCGCCGTCACCGGCGCGGACGTGCGCACGACGCTCGACACCAACATCGCCGGAGTGATCGCCACCGTCCAGGCGGCCGGGCGGCTGATGATGCGCCGCAAGTCCGGCGCCATGGTGCTGCTCGGATCGATCGCCGGACGGGACGGAAGCGCCGGCCAGATCGCCTACAGCGCTTCGAAGGCCGCCGTGGCCGGGGCCACCCGCTCCGCCGCTCGGGAGCTCGGCCGCTGGGGGATCCGGGTCAACGCCGTCGCCCCCGGCGTCATCGACACCGACCTCATCGCCGGGCTCCCGGCCGAGGCCAAGGAGCGGTACAGCACCGCGACGCCGATGGGCCGGCTCGGCACCGCGGCCGACGTCGCGAAGGCGGTGCGGTTCCTCGTCGGCGACGACGCGGGCTTCATCGCCGGACAGGTGCTCGGTGTCGACGGAGGGCTCGTGTTGTGACGGCTCGCCTGGCCGCGCCCGGTGCGCGCCTGATCGAGGCGTCCTGCGGGCTCGTGCTCGAGGGCGCGCGGTTCGCGACGCGGATCGACGGCGTCGCCGCCGAACTGGAGTCCTTGCCACCCGGTGCCGTGTTCACGTCGGCGCAGTCCACTGCCGCCACTGCCTTGCACATGCTGGGCGCGTGGGCCGCGCGCCGACCTGTGCTGCCGGTGGATCCCTCCTGTGGGGACCCGGAGTTTGCGGACCTACTCGCCCGATTCCGTCCCGCCATACTCACCGGGCTTGGCGAAGAGCAACTCACCCGCCTCGGACAGTGCGCCGGCTACCGCGTGGCGCCGCTGCCGCTCCTCGGTCCCAGCCTGGTGCGCACCGTCGAACCCGCGCCGAGCCCGCACCCCGAACTCGGGGTGCTGCTCGCCACATCGGGCTCGACCGGGCGGCCGAAGCTCGTCCGGCTCTCGCGCCACGGTGTCGTGGCCAATGCCGAGGCGATCGCCGGCGCGCTGGCCATCGGTCCCGACAGCGTGGCGGCGACCACGCTTCCCCTCTTCTACAGCTACGGACTCAGTGTCCTGACAAGCCACCTGCGCGCCGGGGCGACCGTCGTCCTCGTCGACGGCGATGTCACCGGCCGGGCCCTGTGGTCCGCGGTGGAGACGCACGGCGTCACCACGCTTCCCCTGGTGCCCAGCCAGCTGGAGATGCTGCGCAGGATGCGGTGGGTACCGGAGCGCTACCCGCGCATCAGAAGTCTGACGGCGGCTGGCGGCCGGCTGCGGGAGGCCACGGCGCAGCATTTCCACACGCTTCTCAGCGCCTCCGGCGGCGGGCTGTCCGTCATGTACGGCCAGACCGAAGCCGGCCCGCGTATCGCGATCCTGCCGCCGGAGGCGCTGGAGAAGAAGCTGGGCTCGGTCGGTCCGGCGATCGCGGGGGTGCGGCTGAGCATCCGCCTGGCCGACGGCACCGAGACCGTCGAGCCCGGAGCGAGCGGCGAGGTGATCTGCCGGGGGCCGGGCGTGATGATGGGCTACGCGCAGGAGGCGCTGGACCTTGCCGCACCCGACGAGCTCGACGGCACCCTGCGCACCGGCGATCTGGGCCGCCTCGACGAGGACGGTTGCCTGTGGCTGTCCGGAAGGATCAGCCGCATCGGCAAGGTCTTCGGCATCCGGGTGGATCTGGACGCCGTGGAGCGCACGCTCGCCGCCGAGGGACCGGTCGCGGCCGTGGCGGTCGACGACGCGATCCGGATCTGGGTCCAGGGCCCCGAGGGGCGCGAAGCCGAGTCGGCTCAGCACGTCGCGGACAGTCTGCGTATCCCGCGCTCCGGGGTGGACGTGCGGTTCCTCGATCTCCTGCCGACCCTCCCGAACGGCAAGACCGACTATCGCGCCCTGGAGGCCTTATGACGACGACGCTCCGCGGCGGACGTTTCACCCTGAGCCAACCGGAGCGCGAAGCCAAGCTCCTGCCGGAACTGGCCGAACTGACGGCTCATCACTACGCGTCGTGCGCGCCGTACGCGCGGATCCTGGCGGCGATGGACGAATCACCCCGCCGCGACTACGCCCACTGCCGCGATCTGCCCTGGTTGCCGGTCCGGCTGTTCAAGCACCACACGTTCAAGAGCGTGCCCGACGCCGAGGTCTTCACGACGGTCACCTCCTCCGGCACGACGGGAGACGCGAGCCGGATCTATCTGGACCGCGCCGCGGCGTCGATGCAGCAGCGCGCACTCTCGGAGACGCTGCGCACGGTCATCGGCTCGCATCGGCTGCCGATGCTGATCGCCGATTCCAGCGCGACGGTCGCCCGCGGCGGCACCCACTCCACCCGCGGCGCGGCGATCCTCGGCATGATGATGTACGGCAAGAACCATACTTTCCTGCTCGACGCGGACGACCAGGTCGACCTGCCGGCGGTGCGCGCGTTCCTGGCGGCCCACGGCGAGCGCCCGTTCCTGGTTTTCGGGTTCACGTACCTCATCTGGTCGCGGCTGCACCCCGTCCTGGTGCAGGAGGGGCTGGATCTGTCCCAGGGTGTGCTCGTGCACACGGGAGGCTGGAAGAAGCTGGCCGACCGGGCCGTCAGCGCGCAGGAGTTCCGGCGCGGGCTCGAGCTTTGCGGCCTGCGCCGAGTCCACGACTTCTACGGGATGGCCGAGCAGATCGGCACCGTCTTCCTCCAGGGCCCGGACACGCACGACCTGTACTGCCCCGACTTCGCCGACGTCATCATCAGGGATCCGCAGACCTGGCGGGAGGCGCCGGTGGGCACCCCGGGCGTGATCGAGGTACTCAGTACTCTGCCGCGCTCCTACCCCGGTCATGTGCTGCTCACCGAGGATCTGGGCGTGGTGCACGGCATCGACGACGGCGAGTGGCCGGGCAAGCGCTTCTCCGTGCTCGGGCGGCTGCCCCGAGCTGAGGCCCGCGGGTGCAGCGACGCTGTGGGGACGCCATGATCCAGCAACGATTTCCCAAGCCGCAGGAGTCGAGCACCGCGGGACTGCTCACTCGGCTGAGCGCCGAGCCGCCAGACGGCCGGCTGGTCTTCGGCGACGAACGCGTCGTGGACTTCCTCGACACGGTCTCGCGGCGGCTGCTCGCGCCGACGCTCACCCGCAGCCATCCGGAGCTGGCGGCCCTCGGCTTCTTCCTGCGCCGTTCCCGGCTGCGGCGCCTGCTTTCCGACCTGGCGAACCGCCCGGCCGAAGTGCGGGTTCCCCGCGGGCTGGTGTTCCACATCCCACCGGCGAATGTGGCTTCCCTGCTGGTGTACCCGTGGGCGCTGTCGATGCTCGCCGGCAACGCCAACGTGGTGCGGCTTCCCACTCGGGGTTCGGAAACCACCGAGCCGCTCCTGGAACTGCTCTGCGAATGCGCCGAGGACGCTGCGCCTGCCGTGTCGCACTCCCAGTCCGTCGTGGCGTACGGCCGCGACGAGGAGGTCACCGCGGCGTTGAGCGCGGCCTGCCGGCTGCGAGTGCTGTGGGGCGGCGACCGGACGGTCCAGGAACTGCGACGCTTCCAGCTCGGCCCGGACGTCCGTGACCTGGCCATGGCCGACCGGTGTTCGCTGTGTGCGATCTCGGCGCGAAGTTGGCTGGCCGCGAGCTCTTCGGAACGTGAGGACGTCGTGGAAGGCTTCTACAACGACGCGTACTGGTATGGGCAGGCGGCATGCGCTTCGCCGCTGACCGTGTGCTGGATCGGGTCGCCCGCTCAGGCCGAAGCCGCCCGCCGGGACTTCTCGGACCGGCTCGAAGCCGTCGTGGCGAAGCGTGAGCCGCGCATCGAGCCCGAGATCGCCATCCAGAAGCGGGTGGCGACCTACGGCCTCGCTGCCGAGGGCGACGTCGAGGCGATACGTCATGTGAGCAACGCGCTGGCGATCGTCTCGTTGGCCCCCGGCCGCCTGCTCGACCGCTGGTCCGGGACCGGCACGTTCGGACTCGCCACCTTTGCGAGCCTGCTCGATCTGGTACCGCTGATCACCACGCGGCACCAGACCATGGGGTACTTCGGGTTGAGCCGCGCCGAGCTCGTCTCGTTCGTCGAGGCTCTGGGCGGCCGCGGCATCGACAGGCTGGTCCCGATCGGCGAGGCGCTGGCGTTCGAACCGGTGTGGGACGGCTACGACCTCGTGCACGAGTTCAGCAAGCTGGTCACTGTGCGCTGAACCGAGGTGCGCTGAACCGACCCCGCTGAACCGGCCCCGGCAACGCCGCCGGTGGTCGGCGACGACAGCCGAGGCGTCGCGGGCCGTCGGTACCCGCTATCCGACGACCCGCCCGGATCCCCGCGCCAGCACCGGCGTCATCTCCCAGCCGGCCAGGTCGCGCGTGCGCGGCTTACCGGAGCACACGACGTACTCCTGCGGCGCCATGGCGGTGCGGTTTCCGGGCAACGCCGCTACGCACTCCTCGTGCAGCCGTGTGAGATCCAGGTCATGCCGACCGCCATCGATGAAGGCGGTGAGCCGTGAGCCCTCGGGTGACGGCACCGCGAAGACGTCCGTCACGGCGGCTGCGGACGCGCCGCGCACCAGTGCCGCCACGTCCGGGAGCCGGACCCAGTTGCCGTCCGAGAGCGTCCAGTCGGCGCCGCGGGAGACCTGGCTCAGCTCGGCGTGCTCCCCGATTCGCGCGACCGCGATCTCCTGGGAGACCGATGCGCCCAGAACCCGCTCCACCGCCTGCACCCAGGCGAGGGCCTCGTGCGCGGGTAGTACCGCGGTGTCCACGATGAGCGTCAGCACGAGCGCGTCCTCGGAGCCGTTGGCGAAGACGAAGTAAGTACTCGTGCTGTTGTCCGTGCCCTCGATCCACCGCCAGTGACCCTGCGTCCGCGCCTGCGCCAGCTGGGAAGCGGACGGGCGCTGCGCGCTGGACGAGATCCGCGCGATGGGAACGACATTGAGCCAGCAGGACAGGTCGAACGCGGTTCCGCGCTCGAGTTCCAGCCGCTTGCGCGCGGCTTCCAGATCGATCGGCGGATACCTGCCGAATCGCGCGGCCTGCAAGATGGACGGCGTGGCACGGTCGATGACATCCGCCACGCTCGCGTCGGCGAGGTCGACCCGGGCCGGGACGTCCTGGGTGTACATGCCGACCGCCCCGTGGAGCTGTGGCTCGAGCCGGTTGCCGACGGTCAGCTGGATGAAGGCTCCTGGCAGAGCGCTGACGAACCCGGCCACCGAGCAGATGCCCGCGTACAGCACGGCAGCGGGAGTCGTGTTGTGCCGGGCGGCGAGATAAGGGACCGCCATGGCCAGCAGGGGCGAGGTGAACTCGAGATAGCGGTACCGGGGCGCCTCGACCTCCTGGACCGGTCTGGGCAGCATGGTCTGCGGCATCGCGCGGTACGTGGCCTCGTGCTGGGCCACGGCACGGGACCCCAGACGCACCCCGGCCGGCGAGGATTCCCATTGCGCCGCGTCCCGCATCAGGTACGGGACCCGCGGAGCGCGGGGGTCCTCGGGAATGTCGCTCAGCAGCGCCCGCAGATGGTATTTGATCCACTGCCAACCCGTGACGTCGGTGATCAGGTGGTTCAACGCGAAGGCGGCGTAGCGTGCCGAACCGTCCTCGAGGACGACGGCGGCTCGGATCGGCGATCCGTTCTCGAGGTCGAAGGGCTGCCCGGCGAGTGCCGCGACGACAGCGGGCACCGTGGCGTCCGGGACCTTCTCGCCGCAGTCGACGACCGCCACCGGAAGGCTGACCTCGCTCAGGACGCGCTGTGCCGGGCCGAGCGGCGGGGGGACGTACCGGGTGCGCAGCGCCTCGTGGCTCATCAGCAGGTCGCGCAGCGCCTCGATCACTTCGTCCAGGCTGAGGCCGGGCCGCAGGACGAGCCAGACGCTCAGGTTCAGCGACTGGGTCTCCGGCTCCAGCGCCTGGAACAGCATCAGCATGTGCTGCTGAGCCCAGTTCAGCGGCGCCGTCACCGGATCACCGGCGGCCGCGCAGTCGATGCGGTGGAACCGGATGCTCTGCGCGCCGAGGAGGGCGGGCTCGAAGTCCGCCAGCGGGGAGTCCGAGGTCATGACGTGATCGCCTTCCGGTCGTTCGGTGTGGACCCGCGCCGGTCAGCGGATCGCTCCTGCGCCTGCGGCGAGCGCGCCATCAGATGTATCCGCGCCTGGCGGCCCAGGCGACGGCCTCGATGGGGGTGCCGACCCCGAGCTTCTCGCACAGCGCCCGGATCCGCCGGCGGTTGGTGCGGCACGAGGTGTAGAGCTGGCGCGCGATGGTGTCCATGGGCACACCCTGGGCGAGCAGGCGCAGCAGTTCGATGTCGGTCGCTGTGAGTCCGGGGCTTCCGGACGGCGCCTGGTCCGCGCCCGCTTCCTTCGCCGATGCGGCCCCGGCGTCCAGAGTGTCGATCTCGGACATTGTCACCTCAACCTTCGCGACACGGGTACGGCGCATGATGAGAGCCGCTGTACGGTGTCGAAGCCGGTTCCGATGCCCTCGCCGGGATCCGCCGAGGGGAAGAATCCGCGGCGGGCTTCATCGGACTTCTCGGGCCACCAGGCGGGCACTGTCATGGTTCTCTTTCCCACAGGCGCGATGCCGGTGTGCAGACCGCATGACGAACTCACCCCGTTGTGACTCGATCAATGATTGGCGTACGAAGATGGAGTTTTCCGGCGGCGCGAGCGGCATGAGGACACGTTCCGCCGAGAACTTGACCAGAAGACTGCTCGCCGAGGCCAAGCCATCCGGCGTGCTGAGGCGGCCCCGTGCTGCGAACTTCGCAATGTGTTTGCTACGTCCCGAAGGACGTATCGATGATCCCCACGAATCAGTTTTCTGTCAACCCTGGTCAGCTTCGAAAGTTTCGATATCCACGCACTGATATAGCAGCGTCGCAAGACGTGGAGGCAAGCGTGCCGGCTTCGATCTGAAATGGCTGTCAGACGTGGTCCAGAACCGCCAAGGACTTGTTTTGACGGCTCTTGGTGGCGACGCGTGCCTCGCCCACGGGCAAGCGCATGTCCCCCCACCGATCCCTCCTGCACGAGCTGCTTGATCGAAACATTCGGAACGCCGGCCCGATCTGCCCGGCGTCCTTCAGCTCGGACCGGCTCGGTCTGGCGGATGCTGGCGCCCACGCTAGAGCGGAGCAGGGAGCGGCGGCAGTCCCGCAATCGTGGGACAGGGCCAGCCGGTCTCGTCCTGTCCCAGTCAGTCCAGTCCTGTCTCAGTCCTGTCCCAGGAATCCCCGCAGGCCGCATTGAAATAACGCTCTCGACAACCGCGGGCCCCCTGGCTCCGAAAGTTTCACAAGCTTCCTTCAGGCCGCCTAGTGGGCATTCGCAAGATCGAGTATCGAAACCTTTTCGAAACATTGACACCCGCGTCCACCAGGCTCACAGTGATGCCGATCGCGCGCGTGGCACACCGTGCGCGAACATTTCCCGCTGCGCGAATTGCGAATTGAGAGAAGTCCACATATGAACGATGCTCTTACGCGTCCGAACCATCGCGCGCACGGCCGTGGCAGGATCAGCCTTCTGATCAGCACTCTGTGCACCGCGTTGCTCGCCGGCGTCATGGCGCTCCTGCCGGGAAGCGCCAGCGCCGCGACGACCATCTGCTCCAGCCAGACCAACACCGTCAACGGGTACTGGTACTCGTTCTGGACCGAGGGCTCCGGCTCGGCCTGCATGACCTTCGGCTCGGCCGGCAACTACAGCACCTCCTGGAGCAACGCCGGCAACTTCGTCGGCGGCCTGGGCTGGAGCACCGGCGGCCGCAAG
>JABFWL010000039.1 GCA_013362315.1 Catenulispora sp.
GTGATCAGCGCGCCGAGCAGGGCCGCGCCGCCCAGGATCCAGCCCGAGGTGCCGCCCTTGCTGAACGCGGCCTCGATGATCTTGTCCTTCGAGTAGTACCCGGAGAACGGCGGGCAGCCGATGATCGCGAGGTAGCCGAGGAAGAACGTACCGAAGGTGATCGGCATGTACTTGCGCAGCGCGCCGTACCTGCGCATGTCCACCTCGTCGTTCATGCCGTGCATGACCGACCCGGCGCCAAGGAACAGCCCGGCCTTGAAGAAGCCGTGCGTCACCAGGTGCATGATCGCGAAGGTGTAGCCGAGCGGGCCGAGGCCCGCGGCCAGGATCATGTAGCCGATCTGCGACATCGTGGAACCGGCCAGGCCCTTCTTGATGTCGTCCTTCGCGCAACCGACGATGGCACCGAACAGCAGCGTGATCGCGCCGACGATGGTCACCAGCAGGCGCGCGTTCGGCGACAGGTCGAAGATCGCGTGCGAGCGGACGATCAGGTAGACGCCGGCGGTCACCATGGTCGCGGCGTGGATCAGGGCGCTGACCGGAGTCGGGCCCTCCATCGCGTCCCCGAGCCAGGTCTGCAGCGGGAACTGCGCCGACTTGCCGCAGGCGGCCAGCAGCAGCATGATCCCGATCGCGGTGAGCGTGCCGCTCGTCGCACCGTGCGCCGCGCCGAAGACCGTGGTGAAGCTGAACGACCCGAAGGTCACGAACATCAGCATCACCGCGATCGACAGGCCGACGTCGCCGACCCGGTTCACGACGAACGCCTTCTTCGCCGCGGCCGCCGCGCTCGGCTTGTGCTGCCAGAAGCCGATCAGCAGGTAGGAGGCGAGGCCCACGCCCTCCCAGCCGACATACAGCAGCAGGTAGTTGTCCGCCAGGACCAGCACCAGCATGGCGGCCAGGAAGAGGTTCAGGTAGCTGAAGAACTTCCGGCGCTCCGGGTCGTGGCTCATGTAGCCGATCGAGTAGATGTGGATCAGCGATCCGACACCGGTGATCAGCAGCACGAAGACCATCGAGAGCTGGTCCAGCTGGAAGGCCACGTCGGCCTGGAACGGGTTGGCGCCCGTCCCGGGCACCGGGATCCAGGAGTACAGGTGCTGGTGCATGGTGCGCTCGGCGCCGTGCTTGCCGAGCATGGTGAAGAACAGTCCGGCGCCGAGCGCGAAACTGCCGAGCGCCGTCAGGCATCCCAGCAGGTGCCCCCAGGCGTTGGTGCGCTTGCCCCCCAGGAGCAGGAGCGCCGCGCCGAAGAGCGGCAGCCCCGGGACAAGCCAGATCAAGCTTTGCATGGTGTCGTCGGCCCGCCTCTCAGTACTTCAGCAGGTTCGCGTCGTCGACCGAGGCCGAGCGGCGGGTACGGAACACGGACACGATGATCGCGAGCCCGACCACGACCTCCGCGGCCGCCACCACCATCGTGAAGAAGGCGATGACCTGGCCGGTGAGGTCGCCGTGCATCCGGGAGAAGGTCACCAGCGAGAGGTTCACGGCGTTGAGCATCAGCTCCACGCACATGAACACCACGATGGCGTTCCGCCGGATCAGGACTCCGAAGGCGCCGATGGTGAACAGCAACGCCGACAGGAAGAGATAGTTCTCCGGGTTCATTCGACGTCTCCGTTCCCGGCGTTCACTGTGCTCTCGACTGAGGGAGCGTCACCCTGCCGCGGCACGGCCATCGCCTGCTTGGTGACCGCGGTCAGCCCGACCGCGTCCCGCACCGGGGTGCGGGCCACCAGCGTGGCGTTGACCGAGTCCTCGGCCACCGAGCCGTCCGGCAGCAGCGCGGGGATGTCCACCGCGTTGTGCCGGGCGTAGACGCCGGGCGTCGGCAGCGGCGTCATCCGCGCACCGGTGCGCACCCGCTCCTCGACCAGTTCCTTCTGCGACTTGCGGGCCACCAGGCGCTCGCGGTGGGTCAGCACCATCGCGCCGACCGCCGCGGTGATCAGCAGCGCCGAGGTGACCTCGAAGGCCCAGAAGTACTTGCTGAAGATCAGGTCGGCGAGGTTCTTCACGTTGCCGCCGCCGGCGTTCGCGGCGCCGGCGCCCTTGAACGTGCCCAGCCGCGCGTGACCCAGGGTGACCATGATCAGCACCGCGAACGCGACGCCGGCCAGCACCGCCAGCTTGCGCTGGCCCTTGATGGTCTCCACCAGGGAGTCGGCGCTGGACACGCCGACCAGCATCAGCACGAACAGGAAGAGCATCATGATCGCGCCGGTGTAGACGACGATCTGCACCACGCCGAGGAAGTACGCGCCCTGCGCCAGGTAGAAGACCGCCAGGCAGATCATGGTCGCGGCCAGCGACAGCGCCGAGTGCACCGCCTTCTTGCTCAGCACCATGCCCAGCGCGCCGAGCACGGCCACCGCGCCGAGGACATAGAACTGGAACGCCTCGCCGGTGGAGGTCTTGGTCAGCCCCCCCGCCGCGGCGGCGGCCAGGGGTTGGCCGAGTGCCGGATGCATCACGCCTCCTCCCTGTCTGTGTCCTTGTGCTGCGAGGCGCGCGGCTGCGGGACGGTGCCCGGCGCGGCCGCGGTGACCTTGCCCTCGTAGTAGTCCTTCGCGGTCATGCCCGGGAAGATCGAGTGCGGCGCGTCCACCATGCCCTCGGACAGGCCGACCAGCAGCTCGTCCTTGGTGTAGATGAGCTTGGCCCGCGAG
>JABFWL010000141.1 GCA_013362315.1 Catenulispora sp.
GGGCTCGAACCCGCGACAACTGGGATCACAACCCAGGACTCTACCAACTGAGCTACGGCCACCATGTGCCCCCCGCGCCGCTGACCTTGGGCTTGCCCGTGTCCGCGCCGCGCTGGCACCGCCAAGCATACATGGATCCGGCGGTGCTCTGCACAACCCTTTCCGTAGGGACTCCTCCCATACTTGGGGAGGTCAGGCGCCCGCCGACTCCTCGGCCTCGACCCGCGCCGCGAGCGCCCGCGCGGTGTCCGAGTCCGGGCCCGGCTGCGGCACGAAGATCGCCTCGCGGTAGTAGCGCAGCTCGGCGATCGAGTCGCGGATGTCGCCCAGCGCGCGGTGGTTGCCGGTCTTCTTCGGGGCGTTGAAGTACACCCGCGGGTACCAGCGCCGGGCCAGCTCCTTGATCGAGGAGACGTCGACGATCCGGTAGTGCAGGTGCTGCTCCAGCTCCGGCATGTCGCGGGCCAGGAAGCCGCGGTCGGTGCCGACCGAGTTCCCGGCCAGCTGCGCCCGGCCGGCCTCCGGCACGTGCTCGCGGACGTAGGCCAGGACCCGCTGCTCGGCCTCGGCCAGCGGGATCCCGCCGGCCAGCGCCTCCAGCAGGCCGGAGGCGGTGTGCATGTCGCGCACCACCTCGACCATGCCGGCGAGCAACCCCGGCAGCGTGTCGGCCGGCGGCGCGATGACCACGTCGACCCCGTCGCCCAGGACGTTGAGCTCGGAGTCGGTGACCAGGACCGCCACCTCGATCAGCGCGTCCTTCTCCAGGTCGAGCCCGGTCATCTCGCAGTCGATCCACACCAGCCTGTCGCTCATGAAGCCACCCTAGACCCCCGGGCCCGGTCTCCCGGTTCAGTCCCCGGGCATAGTCTCCCGGCCCAGTCGCCCGGGCCCAGTCTCCCGGCCCAGTCCCCCGGGCTTCGGTGAGTGGCTAGTGTCCCTCGCGGCTGCCGCGCGCTCTGGAGGCCAGGTACGCCTCCCGGTACCGCGCCGGCTGGGTGCCCAGCACCCGCAGGAAGTTGGCGCGCATCGCCGGTCCCGAGGCGAAGCCGGAGCGGCGCGCCACCTCGTCCACCGGCAGGTCGGTGGACTCCAGGATGCGCTGCGCGGCGATCACCCGCTGGGAGTTCACCCAGCGCAGCGGAGTGGTGCCGGTGACCTCCAGGAACCGCCGGTCGAAGGTGCGCCGGGACATCGCCGAGTGCTTGGCGAACTCGTCGACGTCGAACGGCTCGGCCAGGTGGTCCAGGGCCCAGGCCATGGCGTCGCCGATCGGGGTGCCGGCGCCGAGCTCGCTGGGCAGGTGCCGGTCGAAGTACGCGGCCTGGCCGCTGCGCCGTCCGGGGCCGACCACCAGGCGGCGGGCCAGGGCGCTGGCCGCTTCCGCGCCGTGGTCGGTGCGAACCAGGTACAGGCACAGGTCCAGCCCGGCTGAGGAGCCGGCGCCGGTGACGACGTCGCCGTGGTCGATCTGCATGGAGCGGGCGTCCACCTTCACCCGGCGGTGGTGCCGGGCCAGGGCCGGGGCGTACATCCAGTGCGTGGTGGCCCCGCGGCCGTCCAGCACGCCGGCCGCGGCCAGCACGAAGACCCCGGAGTCGAACGCGGCCAGCCGCGCGCCCTCCTTGTGGGCCTTGCGCACCGCGGCCAGCGCCGGTTCCGGCGGCCGCTCGCCGGGCGCCCGCCAGGCCGGCACGATCACCGTCCCGGCCTGGTCGGCCCCGGACAGCCCGAACGGGGTGGACAGGCGCAGCGAGCCGGTGGTGGCCAGCGGGCCGGCCTCCCCGGCGCAGACCAGCAGCCGGTAGTACGGCAGTCCCATGACGCGCCGGTCGACGCCGAACACCGTGATCGGGATCGAGGCCTCGAACAGGGGGGCGTCCCGGAACAGCAGGACGGCGACGGTGCCCCGGTCGCGCGTGGCCGCCAGGCGCGGGCGGGGTGCAGTCAGTGTCATACGGGCGGCTGACCTCTCTGGTCGGCGATGAATCGTCGGAACGAGCCAATTTCCTTTGTGCGCAAAGGGCAAAGCGACTTGGAGCGGGAGCCGTGCCGGGCCGGGGGATATCAGAACTCATACATGACCGCCGCCCCGGGTGTCCACCCGGGTGCGGACCGTGACGGCCCTGGCGCCCGCTGGCGCCCGGCGGGGAACTGTGCTCGGCTATTGGAAGTCTGCGGTGATCTACTGCCAGGATCGTGGGCGGGCGGACGATGGGCGGAAAGGGGGTGGCGCGGCGTGGATCGCGAGCGGGCACTGCGAGCGGTTCTGGCGGACGTGACGGCCGCCTGCGGTCCCTCGTTGCGGGTGCTCGCCGGGGCCGCCGAACGCCGTGCCTACGAGACCGACGCCCTGACCGCGCATCGGGTGCTGCCCGGTCTGGTGCTGCTGCCGGACAACCGCGAGCAGGTGGCGGCGATCGTGCGCGCGTGCCTCGCGCAGGGTGTCCCGTACGTCGCGCGCGGCGCCGGCACCGGGCTGTCCGGCGGGGCGCTGCCGGCCGAATCCGGGGTCGTGATCGGGCTGGCGCGCCTCAACCGGATTCTTGAGGTGGACCCCGATCGGCGGATCGCGATCGTCGAGCCGGGCGTGACCAACCAGGCCATCAGCGCCGCCGCCGGCGAATTCGACCTCTACTACGCCCCGGACCCGTCCTCGCAGGTGGTCTGCACGATCGGCGGCAACGTCGCGGAGAACTCCGGCGGCGCGCACTGCCTGAAGTACGGCTTCACCTCGCACCACGTGCTCGCCGTCGAAGCCGTGCTCCCCGACGGCTCGGTGGCGGTGCTCGGTTCCGATGATATCGAAGCCCCCTGCTACGACGCGCCGGGGTACGACCTGCGCGGCGTCTTCGTCGGCGCGGAGGGCACCTGCGGGGTCGCCACCCGGATCGCGGTGCGGCTGCTGCGCACTCCCGAGGTGGTCCGGACGCTGGTCGCCGACTTCCCGGACGTGGCCTCGGCCGGCGACACGGTCAGCGCGGTGATCGCCGCCGGGATCGTGCCGGCGGCCATCGAGATGATGGACAACCTGGCGATCCGCGCCTGCGAGGACGCGGTGCACGCCGGCTACGACCGGCAGGCCGCGGCGTCCCTCATCATCGAGCTGGACGGCCCCGGCCAGGAGTGCGCGGAGCTGTTCGACGAAGTCAGCGCCCTGTGTTCGGCCCACGGCTGCACCCGGCTGCGGATCGCCGCCGACGCCGCCGAGCGGGCCGCGATCTGGGCCGGCCGCAAGGCGGCGTTCGCCGCGATGGGCCGGCTGTCGCCGGAGTTCCTGCTCCAGGACGGCGTGGTGCCGCGCACCAGGCTCGCCGAGGCGCTAACCGGGATCGCCCGGCTGGCGGCGGACGCCGGGCTGCGCGTGGCCAACGTCTTCCACGCCGGCGACGGCAACCTGCACCCGCTGGTGCTCTACCGCGCCGCCGACGGCGAGGAGCCGGACGCCGAGCGCCTGGCCGCCGACATCGCCGAGCTCTGCGTCGCGCTCGGCGGCTCGCTGTCCGGCGAGCACGGCATCGGCGTGGACAAGGCGTGCTCGATGCCGAAGATGTTCTCCCCCGCGGACCTGGCGGCTATGGACCGTCTGCGTGCCGCGTTCGATCCGTCAGGGCTGTGCAACCCCGGCAAGGTGTTCCCGACCCCCGCGCTGTGCGGCGAGGCGCGGGCCGGGGCGTACCAGCCGCATCCGCTGGAAGAGACCGGAAAGATCCAACGATGGTAGGCCCCTCCTCCTCTGGCCCGACGCCCGGCGACGCCCTGCCCGGGGGTGCGTCCGGATCCGCCGACGGTGCGGCGTCGGCGTCCTCGGCGTCGTCAGCATCGCCGACCTTCGCGCCGTCGGCTTCGACGTCGTCGGCTTCGGCGTCGGCACTCCCCGGCCCGCGCTCGATCACCCCGACCACGGTGAAGGACCTGCGCGACGCCGTGACCGCCGGCACCGTGCTGATCCGCGGCACCGGCACCGCCACCACCTGGGGCGCGCCGGTCCGGGACCCGCGCACCACGGTCTCGCTGACCGGCATGGACCGGATCCTGGACCACCGGCCCGCCGACATGACCGTCTACGTCCAAGGCGGCATCCGGCTGGACGTGCTGCAGGCCGAACTCGCCCGGCACGGGCAGTGGCTGCCCTACGACCCGGCGCGCTCGGAGGCCACCGTCGGCGGCCTGCTCGCCACCGGCGACGCCGGTCCCCGCCGGCTCGGCTACGGCTCGCTGCGGGAGCTGGTGATCGGCGCCACCATGGTGTTCCCGGACGGCGCGATCGCCAAGAGCGGCGGCCACGTCATCAAGAACGTCGCCGGCTACGACCTGGCCAAGCTCTGCCACGGCTCGCTGGGCACCCTGGGCGTGGTGGCCGAGCTGGTGCTGCGCGTGCACCCGCTGCCGCAGACCTCGCGCACCGTGATGGTGCGCGACGTGGACACCGCGGCCGCGCAGCGCCTCACCTGGGCCCTGACCCGCTCGGCCACCGAGCCGACGGCGATCGAGTGGTGCGAGCCGGAGCAGGTGCTCGCGGTCCGCTTCGACGGCACCTCCGCCGGCGCCGCGGCCCGCGCCGCCGCGGCCCGCACCCTGCTCTCCGGCAGCCTGGCCGAACTGGACCACGAGGAGTCCGAGAGCTTCTGGTTCTCGCACGCCGCGCGGGTCATCGCCGAACCCGGAGACACCGTGCTGCGCGCCGCGACCCGGCCCGGCGTGGACCCGGCCCTGGTGCGCGCGCTGGCCGCCTGGGCCGAGCAGGCGGGCGTGAAGGCGATGCTGACGTGCAGCCCGGCCACCGGCGGCTACACGGTCCGGGTCACCGGGGGCGACGCGAAGGCGCACGCCGAGCTGGTGAAGAACTGGCGCGCCTCGGTCGAGGCGGTCGGCGGCTTCGTGATGCTGCGCCGGCGCCGTCCGGGCGTGGACGCGATGGTCGAGTCCTGGGGGCGCGCGCCCGGCGCCGTGGAGGTGATGCGCCGGGTGAAGGGGAACTTCGATCCGGAGAACCGGTTCGCGCCGGGGCGGTTCGCACCTTGGTTCTAAGGGCCCGTTCTGACCTGTCGCGGACTCTGGAGAAGACGGCCGGAACACGGCTAATCTACGCCTCGTGACTATCGATTCCGACGACGACCTCGCCCTGCCGCCGGCGCTGGCCGCGATAGCCGCGCTCGGCTTCGGCGGGGAGCCGGCCATGGTCGAGGACGACGACGAGGATCCGCATCCCGCCGTCGACTTCGACCCCTTCGAGGAGTTCCTCGACCCCGACGACGCCACCGACTGGTTCCAGGGCTGGACCGGGAACCCCGATGCCGATGCCGACCAGTTCCGGATATTCGGCCAGACCTCTTCCGGCGGCTATGCGGCCTTCTGGCTGGTCCGGGAGGACGCCCAACTGTCCGAGCAGCCCGTCGTCTTCCTCGGGCCCGAGGGGGAGACCGGTGTGGTGGCCTGCGACCTGTCCAGCTTCCTGTGGCTGATCGCCGACGGCAGCGGTCCGTACGAGGCGGTGGAGCACCCGACGCGGCGCTCGCAGCCGCATCCGGAGTTCACGGCCATCGCGGAGAAGCACGCCGCGGGGCAGCGGATGACGGCGCGGGAGGTCGTCGCGGCGGCGCGGGACGAGTTCCCGGACTTCGAGGACTCCATGGTGGAGCTGACACGGTAGTTCGTCGGTTTCTGGTTCCGCAGTGGCGTGGTTCGCAGGCTTGGTTCGTCAGAGCCTGGTTCATCAGTGCCCTGGCAACACGCACGCCGCGTCGATGCCGAGCACGCGGTTCAGCCGCCCGAAGGCCAGCCACGAGCCCAGGCACATCGTCAGTTCGACGATCTCCCGTTGCGAGTACCGAGCAAGCATCCGGCACCAGAAGTCGTCGTCGCCCTCCAGCCCGTGGTGGTCCAGCACGTAGCGCTCCGCGTATTCCGCAGCCAGCCGAGTCCGCTCATCGCAGACCTCTGCCGTCCGCCATTGCGCCACGGCGGCGTCGAACCCGGCCTCGACCTTCTCCCCGTCGCGATCGGTGCGCCAGTCCAGGCAGAACAGGCAGCCGTTGATCTGCGCCACCCGGAGCCGCGCCGCTTCGAACTCCCGCAGTCCCAACGTCGTGTGCTCGTACACGGCCATCGAGAACTTCGCCGCCGCCGGGCCGATCCCCGGGACCAGCTCGCCCCAGACGTAGCCGATCGGTTCCTTGCCTTCCGGCACATCGATGATCACCGTGCCTCACCTCCTGATGTCCGTTTCCACAAGCCCGCCGCCGCCGACGGTCGCAACGGCACGTCCAACGCGTCGTAGATCCCCGGCTCCTGCCCCACCAGCCAGCAGATCGCGTTCACCAGACGGCCGACCGCCGTCGCGTTGCCTCCCGCCGAGCGGTTCCCGTCCTCGTCCTCCGCCTCGACGGTGACCTCGATCCGGGGCCGTCCCTCGATCACCACCCGATGCGCGCCGACGCCGTCCGGCGCCTGCGGCCACTGTGGCGCGACCGAGGGATGGATCCGGGTCACGTGCTCGACGACGATCCGCGGCTCACCCGCGACGATGCCCTGCACTTCGAATCGCACGCCGCCCTGCGTCCCGGCTTCGAACCGCCCCATCGTCTTGGTGTCCACCGATTCGGCCAACGCCGCCCGCTCCACGTGCTCCAGGATCTCGGAGATGTCCACCTCCAGCGCCCGGGCCATCAGCCGGATCTGACCGCCCCACACCATCGTCGGCACCGTGGCGGCTGTCATCGGCGGCTCGTAGTCCATCGGCTGCCCCATGCCGACCAGATACCGAACCGCCTCTTGCTGGTCGTAGGTCGAGTAGTCGAAGATCTCCTGACAGCGGACGGCCTCGATCTCCGACCCCAGCCCGCTGATGAGCAGCGGCAGCACATCGTTTCCCCACCCGGGATCTATCCCGGAGACGAACAGCGCACCGCCTCCGGCCGCGATCGCCGCCAGCACAGCGTTCCGTTGTTCGGCCGGCGCGCTCGGCGGATCGTAGAACGCGTACAAAGCCGGCGTGACCACCACCGCCCCGCCGCGGATCGCCCGGTTCACGTCGTCCAGCGCCTCCTGCGGCCGGACGTCCCCGGACGCCGCGTAGACCACGGCACGAGCCCCCGCCAAACCGGCCGCCACGTCGTCCGTGGCGCGGATTCCGAGTTCGTGCCCGAGCCCGGCCAGCTCTCCGGCGTCGCGGCCGACCTTCGCAGGGTTCCGCACCACCACCGCGCTCAGCGCCAGGCGGGGATGCGCGGCGACCGCCCGGATCGCCGCACGCCCGATGTTGCCGGTGCCCCAGACCGTCGTCGGAATCATGGCTCAGTCTGCCGTCGCGGTCATGGCTCGGCCCGCCGTCGGAAGCATCGCTCAGCCGCCGTTGGCGATGATGTTCTCGATGTTCCGCTCCGCCAGCGCGGTGATCGTGACGAACGGGTTGACCGTGGTGTTCCCGGGGATCAGGGCGCCGTCGATCACGTACAGGCCGCGGTAGCCGGCCAGCCGACCGTAGTTGTCAGTGGCCTGGTTCAGTACGGCGCCGCCCAGCGGGTGATAGGTGAGCGTGTCGTTCCAGGCCTTGTAGACGCCGAACAGGTCGGTCCGGTAGATCGTGCCCTCCGTGGAGTTGATCTTGTCGAAGATGGACTTCGCCATCGTGATCCCGTCCTGCTTCCACGCCTGCTGCCAGCTCAGGTCCACCTTCTGGGTGGCGGCGTTCCAGGTGAACTGCGCCCGGTGCTGGTTGTTGGTGATCGCCAGATACAGACTGGCCCAGGTCTCGATGCCGGTGGGCAGTGGCGCCACCTCGGCGAACGCCCCGCCGGCGGTCCAGTTGTCGATGCCGCCGCAGGGCACCGTGGACTGCTTGGAGCCGGTCGGATCCCAGATCTGGTTGGCCCGGCCGACCATGACGTTGCCGTTGTCGCCCCAGCCCTGCCCGACCTGCGCGTTCAGGTTCGGCAGCTGCCCGGTGTCGCGCAGCCGCACCAGCAGCTTGCTGGTCCCGACGCTGCCCGCGGCGAAGAACACCTTGTCGGCCGTCACCTGCTTGCTGGTGACGACGTTCCCGGAGGTGTCCAGCTGGTCCATCAGGACCGTGTATCCGCCGCCCGGCGCCGGCGACACCGACGTCACCTTGTGCAGCGGCGAGATGTTGACCCTCCCGGTCGCCAGCGCGGCCGGGATGTACGTCTTCTGCAGCGACTTCTTGCCGTGGTTGTTCCCGTACAGCAGCTCCTGCCCGAGCGCCGACTTCGGGACCGTCCCGGCGTCCTCCTGCTGCATGTAGTTCCAGTCGTACACGTCCGGCACGAACACGAACGGGAAGCCGGACCGCCCCGCCTGCTTGCGGCCCACGCGCGCGAACTGGTACCACGCGGTGTTGTTGAACCAGGCCGGGTCCACCAGCCCGACGCCGAGCCCGGCGTTGGCGCGCGGGTAGTAGACGTCGTACATCTCGTCGGCGCTGACCGACGGCAGGATCATGCCGAAGTTCTCCCGCTTGGGGGTCACGGCCATGCCGCCGTTGACCAGCGAGCCGCCGCCGATGCCCCGGCCCTGGTACACCGTGATGCCGCTGAAGTCCTCGGCGTCCAGGATGCCGGTGTACTTCGGGATGGCGCGGTCGATCGGGAAGCCGAGGAAGAAGTTCACCGGCGCCTTGGTCTGCGTCCGCAGCCAGTAGGAGCGGTAGTCCGGGCTGGTCAGGTTGCAGAAGATCTTCCCGTCCGAGCCGGGGGTGTCCCAGGCCAGCCCCATCTCGACCATCTCGACGCGCACCCCGGCCTGCGCCAGCCGCAGCGCCGCCACCGAGCCGCCGTAGCCGGTGCCGATGACCAGCGCCTGCGCGTGCGCCCCGTTGCCGATCGGCGTGCTGTACGCGGAGGCGGCAGCGGCGCGCGAGGCGGAGAAGCCGCCCAGCGCGGCCGCGCCCAGAACGGAGCCTGTTCCCGCCAGGAAGCCACGTCGTGAAACGCTCCGGGGTCCTGGTCCTCGCCTTGCTGTTGCGCTCATGTGACGCTCCTCACACAGGGCGGAATTTGAGAACTTGTTCTACTACCGCGAGCGTGAGAAGTCACGAGCTTACTGACAAGTAATATAACGGAACGTCAGATGAAAAAGTGCAGGTGGCGACAGTCGATCAGATAATCAGCGCGGGGTCTGACTCCGATACGTGTGGCCCAGCTCCGGCCCGAGCCCGAAGTAGTGCCGGAAGTTGTAGATCAACGGGTTCCAGGCGCCCGGGTCCACATGGTCCGTGCCCGGCACCACGATCGCCGGATCGGCGTGGACCTTCAGCACCTCCGCCTCGACGATCAAGAAGTCCTTCGTGCTGTCCGGCTCCACCCGGACCGCCCGGGCCTCGAACTGCAAGCCGCACTCGGCGACTCGCGGCGGCGCTATGAGATCAGAGTCCTGCGGAGTCAGCTTCGCCTCGCCGAACTTGTCGGCGACGAACCGGCACCCCGCGGGCTTCGTCTCCGGCACCGGATACCGCCCGGTCACGCCGGCCAGGCGCTCCACGTGCCGCCACAAGCGCGGCCCCGGAACGCTGATCGCCACCTCCGGGCGCTGCCGCAGGTTGTAGCCGCTCTGGCCGTCGAGGCCCAGGCCCAGGACGATCGTCTGGCCCAGCGCCCACGCCGAGGACATGGGCGCCAGGTTCGGCGAGCCGTCGTCGTTCTGCGTCGTCAGCAGCACCACCGGAGTGCCGAAGTACAGGATGGTCGCAGCTATGGGAATCGTGCTGATGCCAGTCATACCGCGACCGTAGGCGGCTGTCGCTTCGGCGGCCGCCGAAGCGACGGCGGACGATAATCGGCGGTATGAGCACCGCCGGCCAGACCACACCCACCGCACCACCCGAACCCGCCACCCTCGCCGACCCGCAAGCCCCCGGCCTGGCCTCGGTGGCCCGCCTCCTGGCCGACGGCACCCGCGCCGCCTTCTGCCTCGCGCTGCTCGACGGCCGCGCCTGGACCCCGACCGAGCTGGCCCGGCTCGCCGCCGTCGCCCCCTCCACCGCCACCGAGCACCTGAACGCGCTGGTCGCCGGCGGGCTGCTGGCCGAGCACCGGCAAGGCCGGCACCGCTACCTGCGGCTGGCCGATCAGCAGGTCGCCGAGCTGATCGAGAGCCTGGCCGCGGTGGCGCCGCCGCGCCCGGTCGCGGCGCCGCGCACCCTGTC
>JABFWL010000268.1 GCA_013362315.1 Catenulispora sp.
TCGAAGAACCGGCGGCGCAGGGCGATGGTGTCGGGCAGGTCCAGGTCGATCCAGCGCACGCGGCCGTTGTCCACGCGGTCGAACCGGGTGTTCAGCCCGGTGCCGAGCTCCACGACCGTGCCGTCCGGATGCTCGGCCAGGAACGCGCGGACGTACTCGTCGAAGACGGCCGTGCGCAGCACCGTGACCCCGCCGCCCCAGCCCCGGCTGTACCGGCGCACGTCGAAGTCGACGGCGTCGACGATCTCGACGGCCTTCGGATCGCGGACCACCGGGTGCTTCCTGCCGGATTCGCGCGCGCGTCCGGCGAGCGGGATGAACAGAGTCTCCTGGACCGCGCCGAGTTCGACCTTCACTTGTTCCGCCATGCCCACAGTTATAGCGGACCCGGTGTCTCAATGCCCTGCGATGCTTGGCAGGCCGGCGCCGGCTCGGGTGCGGACCGGGGGAAAGGTCGATCTATACGATGACCCGAACCGATGGGCTAAAGGAGTGAAATAACGGGCGCGCCGCCACCGGCGCGCGAAAGAGCTGCGGCATGCTACAGCGCATGATCATTCGCAGGATTCTCGCCACCTTCGCCCTCGTGGCGGCGTCCGTCACGGGCGTCGCCGCCACCGCCTCCGCCGACAACGGCGCGGCCGCCGTCGGCACCGCGGTCGGCTCGCCGGGCATTCTCTCCGGCAACGCCATCCCGATCGCGATCAACATCCCGATCGCCATCTGCGGCAACACCGTCGACATCATCGCGGCGCTCGACCCGGCCATCGGGAACGTCTGCATCGTCGGCTGAATCGAGTGATTCGGCCGCTGTAGCGGAAACGTCGGCGCGTCACCGGGGACGGTGGCGCGCCGATCTTCTTCTACTTGTACCAGTACTCCACGCCGCCGTTCCCTGCGCAGGTGCCGCTGGGATGCGGGGAGAACGAAGCGCTGCCATCCTTGCAGGTGGCGGTCTCACCGACCTCGATCGGCGGGACGCCGACCGTCCAGCCGCAGGAGCCGACGGTGTGGTGCGCACAGGTGCCGCTGAGCTCCGCCGGGGCCGACGACGAACGCGTCGTGGCAGGGGCCGAGGCCGGCGTCTTCGTCGGCGGGGCCTGCGCAGAGGGCTTAGTCGTCACGGCTGAGGTGTTTGCCGGATGAGTTGGCGCGCTGGACGTCGCGGGCGGTGCCGCCGATGACACAGGCGAGGCCGCGGACGAAGACCCAACATGCGTTGTCGGGGAGGCCGCGGTGCTGGCCGGCGCCGTTGCGGCGGTCGTGGCGGCTGGTGCATCCGGTGTCGAGGCGGTGACCGGAGTCGCAGATGCGGTCGTGGTGGCAGACGGTGCCATCGCGGCGGCGTTCTGGGCTGGCGTGGTGGAAGCCGGATGCTTGCTCGGCGCAGCCGCGGCTATGGCGAACACGTACACGACCGCGGCGCCCGCCGTCGACCAACGCCGTCGTCTCGACCAGTCCTTGCGCAGCGCTGTGAGCACCCATGCGATGGGAATGGTGAAAAACGCCAGGGTGAGGACGGCTATCGTCCACCCGCTGCGCCACCAGGGCTGTTTGTAAGGCATAAGAGCCCTTATTTTTCGCGCACGCTGTCCGGCCGTCCATCAGTGCATTCCCCGTAGCGTGCTCCTGGCGTGCCGCCTCACCACGTGGGATGCGTGCTCACTCCACCGTCGACGACGAGGTTGTGGCCGGTGATCCAGGAGGCTAGGGGGGAGGCGAGGAAGACGCAGGCGTTGCCGATGTCGTCGGGGTGTCCGAGGCGGTGGAGTGGGGCGGCGGCGTGCCAGCGGGCGATTCCGGCGGGCCAGGTCTCGGTGAGGTCGGGGCGGTGGATCAGGCCGGGGGAGACGGTGTTGACGCGGATGCCTCGGGGGCCGTATTCGAGGGCTGCTGAGCGGGCGAACATGATCAGGGCGGCCTTGGACGCGCTGTAGTGGGCGTGGCCGGTGGCGGGGTGGGTGCCCTCGATCGAGGCGATGTGGATCACTGAGCCGCCGTCGGGCATCGCGCGGGCCGCGGCCTGGGTGCAGCACACTGCGCTGGTGAGGTTGGCGTCCAGGATCTGACGCCAGTCCGCTGCTGTGGTCTGCTCCAAGGGGAGCACCGGCTGGATGCCGGCGTTGTTGATCAGGGTGTCCAGGCGGCCGCGCCAGGCGGTGGCGCGGACGATGAGGTCGTGGCAGGCGGCTTCGTCGGTGAGGTCGGCGCCGAGCAACGTGGCCGAGCCGCCGTCGGCGCTGATCTGGTCGGCCAGGTCCTCGGCGGCGGTGCGGTTGCGGTGGTGGTGCAGCACGACGGCGGCCCCGGCGGCGGCGAACCGGCCGGCGACGCCCGCGCCGATGCCGCCGCTCGCGCCGGTGACGAGCACGACGGTGCCGGTCAGGTCCGGCAGGGCCGAGTCGGTGCGGCTCACCGATCGGCCCTCGTCGAGTCGTCCTGGCCGTGCAGGTCGTCCTCACCGTGAAGATCGTTGCCGCCGTGGAGACCGTCGCTGCCATGGAGATCGTCAGGCATACGCCGCGGACCGTCGGCACGACACAGAGCTCTGATCAGTACCTCCCGCTCCGGGTACCTCCGCACCAACTCCTCGACATCCCCGCCCTCATAGTCGGCCGGCACGAAACCGGGCGCCATCGTCGTGCCGAACAACGACCACGCCCCACCCGGTGCGACCCGCGCCCCCATCCACGTCCCGGCCGGCACAACAAACTGCACCACGGTCTGCACCAGCTCCCCGTCTCCGCCGCCCAGCAACCGCACCTCGTGGCGGCCGTCGGCATGCAGCAGCAACAGCTCCAACGCGTCCCCGCGATAGAAGTGCCAGACCTCGTCGATCGGCAGTCGGTGCATGGCGGAGAAGTCACCGGGCTCGGCGGTGAGCAGCATCAAGATCGCCGACCCCGCCGGACGACCGCTAGCGTCCTCGGGACCGGCCCAGGTCCGCCGGAACCGGCCTCCCTCCGCCGGCAGCGGCTCCAGGCCGAGGCGCACGGCGAGCTCGTCGGCCGTGCTCACTCCGCGATGCTTCACCGGCGCTCCCTGCGATCGAAACCGTTCGCACGGGCCTGGAACCGCGCCGCGCTGTGCTGTGTTGAGTAGTGCTGTGCTGCGCTCTGCTCTGCTCTGTCTAGCGTTTCACAGCCACCCCGGCGTACATCGCGATGTCCTGGTCGCGGATCGGCTCGGCGTCGGCGTCCGGCCGCCAGTGGTGGACCAGGGCGACGCCGGGGTCGAGCAGTTCCAGGCCCTTGAAGAAGGCCTCGGTCTCGGCCTTGTCCCGGACCTGCAGCGGAATGCCGCGGGCGTTGTACTCCCGGCTCACGCCGCCCACGCCCACCGGGTCGGTGTCGCCGGTGAACACCGTCAGCGCCAGGAAGCTGCCGGGGGCCAGCGCGTCCATCAGCCGGCGCACGATGCCCTGCGGGTCGTCCTCGTCCAGGACGAAGTGCACGATGGCGATCAGCGACAGCGCCACCGGGCGGGAGAAGTCGATCACATCGCGCAGGCGGGAGCTGTTGAGGATGGAGTCCGGGTCGCGGAAGTCCGCGTCGATGTAGCAGGTGCGGCCCTCCGGGGTGCTGGACATCAGCGCCCGGGCATGGGTCAGCACGATCGGGTCGTTGTCCACGTACCCGACCCGGGACTCCGGCGCTATCGCCTGGGCGATCTCGTGCACGTTCGGCGAGGTGGGGATGCCGGTGCCGATGTCCAGGAACTGCCGCATGCCGTACTGCTCGCCCAGGATGCGCACCACGCGCTGCATGAAGTTGCGGGTGGTGCGCATCGATATCGGCAGCGACGGCCAGGCCTCGACGGAGGCGTGGGCGGCGGTCCGGTCGGCCTCGAAGTTGGTCTTCCCGCCGATCAGATAGTCGTAGACCCGCGCGGCGTGCGGTACGTCCATCCGCAGGTCGACCGATGGGTAGTCGTCCTGCGACTGCTGCTCGTCCGGGACCTCGCTGGCCATCTTCGCGCCTCCGTTGTCGCTATCGCTGTGCGTCTTCGCGGCCGCCACCCGGCGATCCTCGTCAGCGCATGGTAACGAGGTTCGGGGCCGAACGCAGAGTCCTCACTCGGGATTCCGCGTGCTGACACAGCGGTGCCCGGTAGACAGAGGTGACAGAGGTGACGAAGGTGACGACAAGGAGGTGTGGATTCCTGCGAACAGTTCTAGAGGCGAGGTATCACTTAGTGCCGAACCGCGGCCGTCACCTTCACGGTGATCGTTCCCGACAAGTCCCGGTTGCTCTTGGCCGTGGCGTCCTTCGAACCGTTGGCCGGCACCTGCGACACGGTGAGCACCGCGGCGTCCACGAGAGAGCCGCCGGCATCGTGGAAGCTGACCGCCACGGTGTAGTCGTGGACTTCCGACGTCGGGTTGCTCACCTTCAGCCGGGTCACGGCCTTGCCGTCCGAGCCGATGGTGACCGCCCCCGCGCTCACGTCCCCGGCGGCGTCGACACCGCCCTTGACCTTGGCGATCGCCGAGGAGGCGGCTTCGGACGCCTTCGACGCCGCGCTGGACAGCGCGCTCACGCCCGGCGTGGAGGAATTGCTTCCGCAGCCGGCCGCGGTCAGGGCCGCGACGGCGATCAGCGCGGTACCGGCCAGCCGGCCGCGGCGGCCCGCCGAGGGCTTGGTCACCATGTCCGTTGCCATGCCCCCACATTCCGCTGAACAGCGGCGCCGCCGCCATCGGCGGAATCCGAACGGGTGAGAAGAAACCCGCGGACCGCCGGTCGCCGGCCGGTCAGCCGAAGTAGCGCGTGAAGGGCTCCGGACCGGCTCCCAAACCGTGGTTGAACGGGTTCTCCAGGTTGTAGATGAGGATCAGCATGAAGCCGATCAGCGCCACCATCCCCATCACCATGCCGATGTGCGTGAAGCGTTGCTCGATGCCGTAGGCGAAGGTCAGGCCGATGGTCAGAAAGCCGCCGAGGACCAGGCCGATCCACAGGACCGACGGCATCCGCTTGTCCGCGTCGTCCAGTCGGCCCCGGCGCGCGTCGGCGAGCGTGGTGAGCTGCGTCGTGGCGTCGGACAGGACGTCCTGGCGCGCGGTGGTGGCCACGTCGCAGGACAGCATGGCGGTACGCAGGTTCGACAGCAGGTTCCAGCCGGTGTCGTCGATCTCCTTGCCGTTGCGCATCGCCGGCCATTCGGCGCTGACGACGAAGTGCGCGTAGGAGGTCGCGGCGGCCTGGATCCGCTGTTGGTCGGCCGGAAGCATGGCGCCGCCGAGCAAAGAGACCTCGTGGAGGGAGCTGGCCTCGGTGGCGACGTGGCCCTGCGCGCTGTCCTTGTCCTCCCACACCGCGACCAGGGCCAGCGCCAGGATCAGCGCGTAGACGACGCCGACGACCATGGTCACGTAGCCGGCGACGTCCTCGCGGTCCTCCTCTTCCTTGACCGGGAAGAAGCGCACCTTGATCAGTAAGCCGAGGAAACCGACAAGGGCGGCGAAGGCGACCACGATCAGGCCGCTGATTACGTTGGACATCCACGCTCCCGCGAGAGTCTGGTGCCTTCTGAGAGGCTGTGCTTTCTGGGGTTCCCGAGCTTCCAGGCTTGCCGTGCTTCTGGCCGGCCATCCGGCCTGCTTCCGGCCCTGCTACTTGCGACGTGCTGCCAGTACTGCCGCGGCGCCCGCGGCCGGCATCATCATGACGAGGAGGAACAGGGGTGTCTTGAGTCCGGGACGGGACGGGAGCGTCGCCGCTTCCTTTTTCGGCGGCTGGGGCGTGCTGGGAGTGGCTGACGGAGGTGGCGGGGGACTCTTCGGCGGAGGCGCCGAAGACGGTGGCGAGGTGACCGGTGGCGGGGTGACCGGTGGCGCTGGCGCGGAACTGGTCGGAGCAGGTGGCGTCGGAGTCGGGCTGGGAGTCGGGTGCGGGCTCGGCGGCGGCGTGGTCGGCGGGCTCGGTGAAGGCGTCGGCGTCGGTGAAGGAGTCGGCGTCGGTGAAGGAGTCGGAGACGGCGTGCCGGGCGGCGGTGGCAACGCGACGATCGTGAAGTCCGCCGCCGCACTGGCCGTGGCCTTCGGCGGCGGCACCGACTGCCCGCCCGCGCCGACGGTCGTCGTCCGGTCGTCGGCCGAGGCGGCCAGGACGCTGCGATACGTTCCGGGCGCCAAGTGCTCCGTGCCGGTGCAGGTCAGGGATGCACCCGGCGCCAGACCCGAGCCGGGCTGCGGGCAGGCCACGCCGGAGCTCAGCGCCGTATCGGTCGCCGCGAAGTCGAACAGCGGTGCGTTCCCGGTATTGGTGACGACGTAGGTCAGCGTCGCCGTGCCACCATCGGTGTCAGGCTTCACCGATACGTGATCGGTGGCAGCCAGCGAGCTGCCGACGCCGTGGTACCCGACCGCAGCCGACGCGCTGACCTGGTCCTGATCGTCATCGTCGTCGTCACCGTCCTCATCGGCGCGCGCGGTCACCGTGACCGTCCCGGAGTGCGTTCCGGGCACCGCGGTGAGCCGCACGACGCAGTCCGCACTCGCGCCATGCCGCAGCACCACCGAGTTCCCGCCCCCGGCGCAGCTCACCGAGCCGCCGAGCGCGTCCGGTTCGGTGACCTGCACGGCCACCAGCCGCGCCTCGCCGCCGTTGTGCAGCAAGTAGTCGACGACCACGGGGTCGCCGGCCCGGATCAGTGGGGTGGACGCGCCCGGACGCGAGTTCACCGTGACGGAGATATCGAGCTGCGGTGCGGGGCAGGGCCGACACAGCAATCCCGATAAGGACAATGGCGCGAGAAGCGCACAAAGGAGCGATATATGGCACGTTGAGGGGGTCATTGATCCGCACGGTAGCGCCGGTGTAAGGGGCGGTGCCAGGGTTGCTCGGAGTGGCGAAGATTGGCGAAAGAAGCCATCACAGAGCTCGGACTCCCCGCGCAAGCCTGCGATGCAGAGCTCTGAGCGGTCGGAAGCATGCATCCGGGGCATACGATGTTGCCTATGACGCAAGAGCGCGACGAACTGGACAACCTGGTGCGCAAGCGCCTCCGTGCCTTGCGGGTGGCGCAGGGCTGGTCGCTCGAGGAACTGGCCGTGCGCGCCAACGTCAGCCAGTCCACGCTCTCCCGGATCGAGAACGGCCAGCGCCGCCTCGCCCTGGACCAGCTCGTCACCCTGGCCCGCGCCCTGGACACGTCGCTGGACCAGCTGGTCGAGAGTGCTTCCGACGATGTGGTGACCAGCCCGGTGATCGACGGCGCGCACGGGCTCATGCGCTGGCCGGTCAAGGGCGACCCGGGCATGACGGTGGTGCGTCAGCGGATGACCGAGCCGCCGCCGGACAATCTGGCCCGGATGCGCGCGCATCCGGGGCGGGAATGGCTGGTCGTGCTGTCCGGGACCGCGATACTCCTGCTGGGGCAGCGGCGCTTCCGCGTTGAGACGAACCAGGCCGCCGAGTTCCCTACGATGCTGCCGCACGCCATCGGCGCCGAGGGCGGACCGTGCGAGATCCTGGGGATCTTCGACCGCGATGCGCGCCGGAGCCATCAGCGCGACACGGCTGATTGAGCTGGCGACTGAGCCGCCTATTGAGCTGACGACTGCCTGGGTCGCTTTGCGCCGCAAGCATCGTCCGCATCCACCTTCTTGCGTATTAGGCATGAAGCCATGCCCAAATCGCACAATGCACCTACGCTTAAGGCATGACCCATGTCCAGACGCACCATCACAATCACGACACTGACCAGGCAGACTACCTTGCGCTGGAAGCCGCGGTCCTGGCCGAGCAGACCGCCGCGATCGTCGATTGGCTGCCCCTTCGGACGTCACCACGGCACATCGTCGACCTCGGCTCAGGAACCGGCGCGGGCACCCTCGCCATCCTCCGCCGCTTCCCCGAGGCCCAGGTCATCGCTGTCGACGTCTCCGCCGCTCATCTCCAGCGGCTTCGTGAAGAGGCACAGGTGCGGGGCGTGGACGATCGCATTCGTACCGTGCAGGCAGACCTCGACCATTCTGCCTGGCCCAGCCTCGGTACCCCGGACTTGGTGTGGGCGTCGGCATCGCTGCATCACATGGCCCGCCCCGAGGACGCCCTGCGCACCGTTCGCGGAGTCCTCGCACCCGACGGGCTGCTCGCGCTCGTCGAGCTGGCGGCCTTCCCTCGCTTCCTCCCGGAGGACGGTCCCGAGGACCGGCCCGGCTTGGAAGAACGCTGCCACGAGGTCGGCGACCGCCTCCGTGCCGAGCGCCTGCCGCACCTCGGTGCCGACTGGGGTTCGACGCTGGCGGCGGCTGGTTTCACCGTGGAAGGCGAACGCACCGTCGCCGTGAAGGTCGAGGGCTCCCAGAACGAGGCGGTCGGCGCCTTCGCTCTCGCCAGCATGCAGCGGCTACGTCACAGCCTCGAAGGGTCGCTGGACCCCGACGACCTCGCCGCTGTCGACCGACTGCTCGACGCCGACAGCCCGGGTTACCTCCTGCACCGCGACGACCTCACAGTCCGCGCCGAGCGCACGGTTTGGGCCGCGCGGCCGGCCGCCGGCTGACCCGGTCAGGCCGCCGTGGCCGGACCGGGCTTGAGCAGTCTTAACCGGGTTCTGGCCTGGGCTTGAGCTCGGCTCACGCCGCCGGATACGCGACACCGATCTGGGCCCGCACCTCGTCCATCGTGCGCATCACCCCCAGGGTCTCCGCCCAGGGCGCCAGCGGGCTCTCCTGAAGGCCCTCGCGCAGGCAGCGCTGCGCCTCGATGGCCTCGTGCACCATGCCGCGGGCGAGGAACGGCGCTTCCACGCGCTGCACGAGGTCGTCGTTACGGAAGACGCTGAACCCGGACGGCCAGCTGAAGTGCCGTCCGAACTCGATCCGGCCCTCGGTGCCGGCGATGGTCGCGCTCCACGGGCCGTCGGCCGAGATCGAGCAGGTCAGCGTGGCGATGCCGCCGCCGGGGTGGACGAGGGTGACGGCGGTCGTGTCGTCGACCCCTTCCGGCGTCAGCGTCGCGGCGGCGTGGACGGTGCGCGGCTCGCCGAATACCAGCCGGGACAGCGTGAGCGGGTAGACGCCGAGGTCGAGCAGCGCGCCGCCGCCGAGCGCGGGATCGCGCACGCGGTGCTCGGGGCCGGCCTTGAAGGCCACGGAGAAGTCGGCGGTGACCAGGCGCGGCTCGCCGATGACGCCGGAGTGGACCGTCTCGACCATCTTCAGTATGGCCGGGACCGTGCGGGTCCACATGGCCTCCATGAAGAACACCCCGGCCGCCTCGGCGCGGTGCACCAGGTCCAGGGCCTGGACGGCGTCCAGGGTCAGCGGCTTCTCGCAGAGGACTGCCTTACCCGCGTCCAGGCACAGCGCGGCAGCCGCGTGGTGCGCCGAGTGCGGCGTGGCGACGTAGACGATGTCGATGTCCGGATCGGCTGCCAGCTCGGCCCACGAGCCGTGGGCGCGGGGGATGCCGTAGCGGTCGGCGAAGGCCCGCGCGGCCTCGGGGGAGCGCGAGCCGACGGCCGCGACCTCGGCGTCGTCGAGGGTGAGCAGGTCCTCGGTGAAGGTGGCGGCGATGGCGCCGGTCGCCAGGACGCCCCAGCGGACGGGTGGGTGGGCCACAGGTTCAGCCTCGTTCGGAGAGCAGGGACGGGACGATGCCGAACGAGGATAGCGTGCCGAGGTGATCTGAAAAGATCTTCGGGTTGCGGTGGACGAACTGGTCAGCTGCTGGGCAGCTTCCGTCACCTGTGGGTCAGCCGTCGGCCGGTTCCAGACCGGCTCTCGGTCAGCCGCTGAAGTTGCAGGCCTCGGCGACCGCCCCGGCGTCGCTCATCGCCTGCGAGGTGTCCGGCGTCTTCCCGCGCTGCACCTCGCTCGCCATGCTCGACAAGTCGTCGGAGACCTTGTTCATCGCGTCCTTGGCGTCCTGGTTCTTGGTCTTGCCGGCCGCATCGTGCATCTGGCGGCTCGCGGACTTCAGACCGGACAGGGCCGACTGCGGGTTGGTGCTGCCCTGGAGCTTCAGGGCGCTCTGGATCGCGGTCAGGGCCTCGGCGCAGCCCGCGTCGGCACCTCCCGCCTTGGAACCGCCGGACGAGCCGCCCGACGAGCCGCCGAGCAGACCGCCCGAGGATGAGGAGCCGCCCGATGAACCGCCGGAGGAGTCGCCCGAGGAGCCGCCGGAAGAACCGCTGCCGTGGCCTATGGTGCCCGAAGACGAACAACCGGCGGCGAGCAGAGCCGCAGCGGACAGCGCGACGACGAACGGAAGGCGATCACGCGTGGACATGGTGGAACCCCCGAGGCGGGCCATCGCTTCCTGCGGTGGCCGGTGACTGACAGTGCCCGAATGGAAAGTGGTTTCGCTGATTCTTGGTCAGAGACCTTAGGGAACCATCTTGTGCAAGGCAAGCTGGGACCGGTCCCCAACGTCGCGGTATAGAAGTTCAGCAGGGCACGCGCACCAGCAGCAGCTCGCCGGCGACGGTTGACTATGACCGGGCCGCCACGGAGACCCTGTCGTCGAGCGGCAACGGCATCGCTTCGCAGAGTGCCGACTTCGGTGCGCCGCCACGCAGCAGGTAGTCGTTGACATGCGCCGGCCAGCGGGTAGGCGGCTCCGAGCCGGTCGCCCTCGGCCACCCAGTACGCCGGATCGTGCGACCAGGGCGTGTCACCGCACGTCACGGCCCAGTACGCGCCGCTGTTCGGCTTGCCCGTGGGCACCCGCACGATCGGCAGCAACCTCGAGGCCTGAGTCGGGTCGGCGCGCAGGGCCTTAGCATCGCTCGCGCGGGGGAGGGGCCAGGGGCGTGGATGCCTATTGAACCCTCACGCTCCCGCCCCTACAGTGCAGCGACCTACCGTGATCGCGCGGCCCGGGCCGCGGGAGGGGAACGTGCCATGGCGCAGCGTTCGGTGGCCGGACAGGCCGACTACATCATCGTCGGGGCAGGCAGCGCCGGCTGTGTGCTGGCCGCTCGCCTGGCCCGCACACACCCCGGAGCCAAGGTCCTGCTTTTGGAGGCCGGCGGCTCGGACCGCACGAAACTCGTGCGCAAGCCCGGGCTGATCGCCGCCGTGCACAGCGTTCCCCAACTGAAGAAGCGGCTTGACTGGGGCTATTACTCAGTACCGCAGACTGACGCCTTGAACCGCCGCATCCCCCAGACGCGCGGCAAGGTCCTCGGCGGCTCCGGTTCCATCAACGGCATGCTGTTCGTCCGCGGCAACGCGGCCAACTACGACTCCTGGGCCGCAGAGGGCTGCGACGGTTGGTCGTACGCCGATGTGCTGCCGAGCTTCAAGAAGCTGGAGAGCTGGGAAGACGGCGACAACGAGTACCGCGGTGGCTCCGGACCGATCAAGGTCCGGCGCCAGACCGATGTCACCACCGCCACGCTGGGCTTCATGGAGGCCTTCGCCGACACCGTAGGCGTCAAGATCCTCGACGACTACAACGCCGAGTCGCAGGAGGGTATTGGCATCGTCCAACAGAGTGCTGACAGCGGCCTGCGCTATAGCTCCTCCGTCGGCTATCTCGACGAGCACGGCCTGACGAATCTCGACATCGCCGTGGGCGTCACCGTCGCCCGCGTCGTATCGGACAAGGGCCGCGCTGTCGGCGTCGAGATCATCACCGACACCGGCACGCGGCAGGTGATCCGCGCTGAGCGCGAGGTGGTGCTCGCCGCCGGAGTGTACGGATCGGCGCAGCTGCTCCAGCTGTCGGGCATCGGCCCGGCGGAGCACCTGCGTTCCCTCGACATCAGCGTGGTCGCGGACCTGCCGGTCGGCGACAACCTGCACGACCACCTCTTCGTGCCGATGTGCTTCCTGATGCCGGAGGCCCGCAACAAGGGCACGGCGCCGTACTTCGCTCGCGGCTATCTCAGGGAGATGACTCGCGGCGGTACCTGGGTCGGGCGCACGGTGTTCGAGTCGGTGGGTTTCGTGCGCGGCCCGGACGCCGGGGCGATCCCGGACATCCAGATCCACGTGCTGCCCTGGTCCTACCCCGGCCCGAACCAGGACGCCCCGGTGCGGCACAAGGCCGATCCGCGCCGCACCCTGACCGTCATGCCGACCCTGATCTACCCCGAGAGCCGCGGCACCGTGCGGCTGGCCTCGGCCGATCCGACCGCCGCGCCCCTGATCGACCCCGCCTACCTGCGCGCTCCGGCCGATGCGAAGCTGCTGCTGGACGGAATGGAGTTGGTGCGCGAGGCGATGGCGCACCGCAGCCTGACGCGGCGCATGGGCGGCGAGACGGCGCCGGGCACGGCGCACGCCGACCGCGCCGCGCTGGCCGCCGAGCTTCCCCACCGCGCCACCACGGTCTACCACCCGGTCGGCACCTGCCGGATGGGCGTCGACGAGCGCGCGGTCGTGGACCCGGCCCTGCGGGTGCGCGGCGTGGAGGGGCTGCGGGTCGCCGACGCCTCGATCATGCCGACCATCGTCGGCGGGAACACCAACGCCGCCGCGATGATGATCGGGGAGCACGCGGCGGCGTTGATGGCCGAGGGCTGAGAGACACCGATACCCGCTGTCGGCTCAACGCTTCCAGAACGGTCGTGGCGGCGGCTTGCGGAGCTTCTTCAGCTCTGTCGCCGCCGCCTGGAGCCGGTCAGCCGGATTGGTGCTTTCCTTGAGGGCTGCGATGAGCGCGGTGGCCGCTGCGAGGAACGGTATCGTGATCCGCAAGACCATCTGATGGATCGCCGCCGACAGTTCGGACAGCACGGCCTCCTGCTCCTCGGCACCGGCCTCCGCACCGCTCACGGCGTCCAGGCGCGCGAGCCAGGTCGTCGCGAACGCGTCCAGTTCGTCCGCGCTCAAGAACGAAACGCGCTTGCGGGCGGCCCCGCGCGGCTGGTCGCCGGTTCCGCCGAAGCCGTAGCCGCCGGGGCCGGCGGCCACCGCGGCGTCGATCTGCTCCCACGGCGGCGTGGGCGGCTTCGGCGCCGCCGTCCGGACGCTCTTCGTCGATCGCACGTCCAGGGACATCGCGTCGCCGCCGAGGGCGCTCACCGGCGCCGCACCGGCCGGTGCGGCCGGCGCCGCCGGCATCGCCATCATCGGCATCATCGGCATGCTGACCGGCGATGCGACGTCCCGTTCCGCCTGCCAGCCCGCGGGCAGGTCAACAGGCTGCGTGACCCGCTTGAGAGTGTCGCCTTCGGCGACCACGACGGTGTCGACGGCCACGAACGCGGTAAAACGAGACAGCACATTGAATCGCACCGAGGTGTCGACGATCGTCTTCTCCAGTTCCTCGTGGCCGCCGACGACAGAGGCGTAGCGATCCTCCAGATCCCTGATACGCCCGCGCGCCCAGAAACTCGCCAGGTCCGCCTCATCAGACACCACGGCCGGAACATCGCGCGTCCAGGGCGAGCCATCCGCAGCGGTGCCGCTGACGGTGACGCCGCCCACGCCCTCGCTCGACGCATCGCCGCCGGTGAACCGCCCCGCCACCACCAGCGGTGCCCCGACGAACAGATCCGGCAGCCGCGACGGCGTGATCGAGTCCTGATCCAGCTGCAGCCCGCCGGAGCCGGTGACTCGCAGCCCGGTCACCAGCGGTGTGCCGACGCGACGGTGCACGGCGTCCATCGCCTCGTCCAGGCGGTCCTCGGACTCCACCAGCTCGCAGCGGCCACCGCCGGCGGCCGCCAGGCGGTTCAGGAACCCGGCGTTGACGGCGGTGTCGATGCCGATGGTGTGCACCCGAAGGTGCGGCAGGGACGCCGACAGCGCGGACAGCAGCGCGTCTTCGTTGCCGACCTGACCGTCCGTGACGAGGATGAGCACCCGGTCCCGGTCGCGGTCCTTGCCCTCGCCCTGATACTCGTCCGCCCCGGCGTCGGGCGTCAGCAACCCCGCGGCGCGCCGCAGCGGTTCGGCCATCTCCGTGCCGCCGCGTGCCTCGATCGTCGCCAGATGCTGCACGGCGCGGAACCGGTGCCGGTCGGTGGCCGGGACGAGGGCGTCCTCCGGCAAGTCCGGGGGAGTGGTGACCTCATGGTCGAAGGCCAGCACCGCGAAGTGGTCGGCGGCGGTGAGGGTGTCGACGATGCGGGCCGCCGCGCGGCGGGCCGCCGTCATCTTCCAGCCGCCCATGCTGCCCGAGCGGTCCAGGACCAGGACCACGTCGCGCGGCCGGACGGCACCGGTCGGTTCCGGGGGCAGGACGGTGAGCAGGAAGGTGCCGACCGGCGGCGCGGACGTCGCAGCCTGCGGAGACAGATCAGACTCCGCAGAGACCTCCGAAATCGCGGACCCTGCTTCAGCGGCAGCGGCAGCGGCAGTATCAGCGCCAGTGCCAGCAACCGCGTCCCGCGCCACCACCAACGAGGTCGCCGCCGCCTGCCCGCCATACCCGAGCCGCAGCACGAAGTCCCGGTCGCAGCGCGCCCCCGGGTCCAGCCGCACAATGTGCCGCTCGCCGTCCCGGCTCACCATGACCCCGTGCAGGCTCGACGCCAGCGCGCCCAGCGGCAGCCCCGCCGGATCCACCGCCACCTCGATCGACAGCCGCACCGGGTTCGGGAAGCCGGGCAGCAGCACCGGCGCGCTGATCCGCGAGGCGTCCGGCACCTGCGCGGTGTCCGCGGCCGTCCCATCGCCCACCGGCTCGCCGGGCAGCGCGGCGCCGGGGATGTAGCGGGGCGCGACGACCAGCGGGAACCGGAACGTGGCCTGGCCGTCCTCGTAGGGCAGCCGCCCCGACAGCGTCGTGCGCACCACCACCTGCTCGCCCGGCACGATGTTGCCGACCCGCAGCGTGAACACCCCCGGCCGCTCCTCCTCGGCGATCGAGGCCCGCCGGCCCTCGGCGATCGCCTGGTCGTAGTCGGCGCGCGCGGTCTCCCGCTCCTTCACCACGCCCTCCACGATCCGGCCCGCGGCCTGCATGCGCAGCCGCGTCACCGCCGCCCGATCCGGCAGCGGGAAGATGTACGTGGCCTCCAACGGCACGTCGTACGGGTTCCGGAAGGTCTGCGCGAGCTCGGTGCGGGCGGTCAGCCCGACCACGGTCGTGCGCACGTCCACCTGCTCCAGCGGCAGGTTGCCGCGCTCGGTGCGCAACGCCCCCAGGCCGCCTTCCGGCGCCAGGCGCGGCATCTCCTCGAAGACCTCGACGACACCGGTTCGAACAGTCATGGTCGGTTTCCCCCTTAAGTAGGACAGCAGGTCAGGCCGGGTCAGGCAACTCAGGCAACTCAGGCAACTCAGGCAGCTCAGGCGAGTCAGGCCTCGGACAGCCCGAGCCGGTGGAGCAGGTCCAGCAGCGGCCGCGCGGCCTCGGCGATCGCGGCTCGCTCAGCGGCATCCGGCACGCGGCCGGAGTCCGCCGTCAACAGCAGTGTCACGTCGGAAGCCAGACGGACGCCGGACATCAGCGATGCGGTGGGCGCCGGCGCGGGTGCCGCCGCGGCGGTCGGCGATTCCGGCCGGGCGGACCAGAAGCGCTGACGGGCGACTGGCACGACCGAATCCGGCGTCTCAGGGGCCGAGGACACCGACGGCTCCGAAGCTGTCGGCGCCTCCCGTGCTTCTAGCGCCTCTCGTGCTTCTAGCGCTTCCAGTTCATCGACATCCCGCGGCAGCATCGCGATCCGCTCCACCGCCGCCACCTCCGCCCCGAGCAGCCGCTGCTGCACTTCGGTCAGCGTCAGCCCGGCCGCCTGCAGCCGCTTGATCGCGACCAGCTGCGCCAGATGCCGCCGGCCGTACAAAGCGGTGCGCCCCCGCATCGCGCCGGGCCGGTCGAGCAGCCCGATCGAGGTGTAGTAGCGGATGGTCCGCACGTCGGGCACCTCCCTGATCCGGCCGTTGGGCTGCGGCGCGAGCGCACCGGCGGCCAGCGCCGCCGCGGCCAGCCGCGCCAGCCGGTCGATGGTCCACTGCGCCGGTTCTCCGCTCACAGTGTCGATCGTGACACTGTTATATGACAGTGTCAACAGAAGCGGTGGAGACCGCTGGTTCTTCCGTGTTGAGCAGCGCTCCAAGGCCCTGATACGGTCCGCTGATGACGGTCAGATCGCGCGTCCATGCCTCGGTGTTCTGTGCCATCACCTGCGCCGCCACGGGTCTCGCGGTCCTGATCCTGGGCGCGTCCGGGGCCTCGGGCGCGGCGCACGCCGCCGACCCGGTCTCCGCGCCTCCGGACGTGGACGTGGCCTCCTACGTCGTCGCCGACTACGACACCGGCCAGATCCTCGCCGAACGGGACCCGCACCGCGCCCTCTACCCGGCGAGCACCCTCAAGGTCCTGACGGCCGACACCCTCATCCCACGGCTGTCGGCGTCCCTCGCCGTCACGCCCAAGGCCGCCGACTTCGCCGCCGAACCCGACGGCAGCGTCGTCGGCATGACCGCCGGCGTCACCTACACCGTGGCCGACCTGTGGCGGGCCACGTTCCTCGACTCGGCCAACGACGCGGTCGCCGAACTGGCGCACCTGGCCGGCGGCCTGGACACCACCGTCGCCCTGATGCAGAAGAAGGCGCGGGCGCTCGGCGCCTACGACACCGTGGTCGAAGACGCCGACGGCTACGACGCCGACGGCCAGGTGACCAGCGCGTACGACCTGGCGCTGCTGGCGCGCGCCGGACTCGGCAACGCGTCCTTCCGCGCCTATTGCAGCCTGCGCCAGGCCACGTTCCCCGGCCCCGGCGGCAAGGACATCGTGCTCAAGAGCCACGACCCGATGCTGACCGGCTACCCGGGCATGATCGGGGTCAAGGGCGGCATCACGACGAAGGCCGGCCACACCTACGTCGGCGCCGCCGTCCGCGGCGGTCACACGGTCATCGAGACCCTGATGCTCGGCGGCACCGACATCTTCGACCAGGCCGCGCGGCTGATGGACTGGGGGCTGGCGGCCGACGGGCACGTCGCGGCGGTGGGGAAGCTGGGGTCGGGCTCGTCCTCACCCTCGGCCTCGTCCTCGACGACGCCAACGAAGTCGGCTGCCACCACAGGATCGTCCGGCTCCACGTCTTCCGGCTCTACCACGCCTACGCCGACGCCTTCGGGCACGTCGCAGAGCACGACGACTCCCGCTCCGTCCCCGTCGGGGCCGCTGTCGTCTGACGCACTACCGGTTCCGGTACCGACGATCACGTTGGTCGCCGTCCGCAGCGCTACCCCGACGCCGGCCGCTCCGTCCTCTCCGCCGACCTCCGGCGAGCCGATCGCCGCTGCGGCAAAGAGTGCGAAGAGCGGACCGGCCTCCGATCCCGCAGCTCCGGACGCCCTCTGGTTCGGCCTGCTCGCAGCTGCCGGGGTCTGCGCCCTCCCGCTCGGAAGCCTGCTCGCCGGCCGCCGGTCTCGCTGACTTCGGCCCCGAAAACGCCCAACGGCGTCCGACCCCCGAGGGGGGCCGGACGCCGCTTGGCGCGCGCTGAACAAGAACCCTTAGCAGCCGCTACTTCCCGTTGCTGTTGAACGCCATGACCGCGTGCCCGGCGGTGTAGAACACCTTCCCGTTGCCGGCGGTCAGCGTCGTCGGCGACTGGCCGGCGAGCAGCGCGTTGGAGTAGGCCCACTTGGTGGCGCCGTTGTTGGCGTCGATCGCGTACAGCGTGCCCTTGTAGTCCACGCAGTACACGGTGTCGTCGGCGACGGTGAACGGGTTGCTGATCGAGAACTGGTTGGGCGCCTTGGCCTGCCACAGCACCTTGCCGTTGGTGGCGTCGACCGCCGCCAGGTACTCGTCGGCGGTGACGAAGACCCGGCCCTTGCCGTCGACGATCGGGCCGTCGCAGATGCTGGGCGAGCTGTCCGGGTTGCCGATCCGGGCCTGCCAGGCCCGGTTGCCGGTCACCATGTCCAGCGCGGTGAGCTTCTCGCCGCCCAGGATGACGAACTTGTCGGTGCAGGCGAAGAAGCTTTCGCCGGCCGAGCCGAGCGTGGCGTACTTCTGGTCGAAGTGCCAGGCCTCCTTGCCCTTCTGGGTGACGTCCAGCGCCGTGATGGTGCCGGAGTTGTCGTCGCCCGGGGTCTTGGCGCCGACGAAGATCAGGTTGCCCTTGGCCGGCACCGTCAGCGAGCCTATGCGCTGGGTGTTCGCCTTCCACAGGATCGCGTGCGTGTTCTTGTCCACGGCCATCACGCCGTCGCCCTGGACGTTGATGTTCGCCGTGACGAAGACCTGGTTGCCGAGCACGCCGGCGACGCCCTGCGGAGACCAGTTGTGGTCGTCCGGGAGCACCTGCCAGAGCACGTGGCCGGTCTCGATGTCGATGGCGAAGACCGGCTCGTCGCCCTTGCCGTTCAGGCCGCTGCAGTAGACGGTGTTGCCGTCGAGCGCGGTCATGATGCCCACGGTGCCCGACCCGCAGTCGACGTCCGGCCACTTGGTCTGGCCCTGCATGTTCAGACCGTGCGTCTTCTCCGTGCCGATCAGCAGCAGCACGTCCTTGTTGACCGCGGTGCCCCAGATCTCGTCGGTGGTCTGCTGGGTCCACGCCGTGACCGGCTGGTTGCCGCCGATGGTGAGCTGCGGCGGGGTGTTGGGGTCGCTGAACGTCGGGGACTGCCCGCCGCCGGTGGTCGAGCTGTCCGGGGTGCTCGGCGGCGCCCCGGAGGAGGAGTTGGCGGCGGTGGTCGGGCCGGAGCCGCCGCTGGACGCCGGGCTCGTCGGTCCGTTGCCGGTGGTCGGCCCCGGGTTGGGCTTCTTGTCGTCGCCGGACATCGCCAGCGCCGCGGCGGTGCCGCCGCCGAGCAGCACCACACCGCCGCCGACCAGGCCGATCAGCGCGCGGCGGCTCAGCTTGCCGCCGGTGCCGCCGCCGGGACCGCCCATGCCCGGGCCGCCCATGCCGGCCGGCCCGTTCGGACCCATCCCGCCCATGCCCATGACGCCGCTCTGCGCGGTCGGGCCGTACTGCGGGTAGCTGCCGTGCGGCGGCGTGGTGTTGGGACCGGGGCCGTAGCCCTGCGCGTACTCCGGCTGGCCCTGGTTCAGGTGTCCGGCCGGCCCTGGAACGGCGCCCATGTGCGTCATGACGTTGCTGGCCGCGACGATCGCGTCGGTGTAGGCCGGCGGCAGCCAGCCGCCGGTGGTCGGCGCCGGGGCGTTGTGCGCCAGGTAGTCGCTGATCTGCTGGGTGGTGGGCCGGCGGGCCGGCTCCTTGCTCAGGCAGGCGCTGATCATGTCGCGCAGCGAGTCCGGTACGCCGGTGATGTCGGGGTCGGTGCTCACCACCCGGTACAGCAGGGCCGGCGTCGGGCCGTCGCCGAACGGGCTGCGGCCGGTCGCGGCGAACACCAGGGTGGCGCCGAGGGAGAACATGTCGGTCTCCGGACCCACCCGGATCCCGGAGGCCTGCTCCGGCGACATGAACCCCGGCGAGCCCATGACGGTGCCGGCGGTGGTCAGCGCGGTGCCCTCGGTGGCGCGGGTGATGCCGAAGTCGATGACGTAGGGGCCGTCCAGGGCCAGCAGCACGTTGGCCGGCTTCAGGTCGCGGTGGATGATCCCGGTGCGGTGGATCGCCGCGATGGCCTCGGTGAGGCCGGCCGACAGGGTGCGCAGCGCGGTCTCCGGCAGCGGCCCGTACCGGGTCACGGCGTCCCCGAGGGAGATGCCGGCGATGAACGCGGTCGCGAACCACGGCACCGGCGCCTCGGTGTCGGCGTCGACGACCGCGGCGGTGAACGCCCCCGACACCGACTTGGCGGCCTCGACCTCGTTCCGGAAGCGGACGCGGAAGCCGGCGTCGTCGGCCAGTTCCGGACGCACGGCCTTCACGGCCACCGTCCGGCCGCCGGTGGAGCGGCCCAGATAGACCTTGCCCATGCCGCCGCTGCCGAGCACGCCGAGTATGGCGTACGGCCCGATCCGCGTCGGATCCCCCGCGTCCAGCGGTTGCATTGCTGACCCCCACAGTTTGAATCGATGTCGAACCGGCGAACCGGGACAGCAGGATAGGGGTTCCGCCCAGAAGGATTCACCCCAGCCCCCTGCGCAAACCTAGCCGGTCCGGTCGACAGCACGTCAAGGTATTGCAGAATCGAGACCTGACGGGGTGTGGCGCGGGACCGCGGGATCGCCGGAGCCTGCGTAATCGGCGGCGGAGGCGGTGTCGGCGAAATCTGTGTCGGCGAAGTCTGTGTCGGCGAAGTCTGTGTCCGCAAAATCTATGCCGGCGAAGTCTGTGTCGGCGAAGTCCGTGCCGGCGAAGTCAGGGGACTCCGCCTCGTCGTCGAGTGCCGGCCGCAGCAGTTCGGTGTACCGGTCCAGAGCCGCGAACAGCACCCGCAGCGGCACGTCCGGGCGCACCGCGCGGTCGATGAGCTGCTCGAGCGCTTCCCGGCCCATGGCGGCGATGTCGGCTTCCTGGATGTCCACGCCTGGCAAACGCCCTGCCAGCGCCCGGGTCACGCGTGCGCGCCGGGTTTGTTCGGCGCTACAAACCGCGCCCGGTCCAGGTTGTCGTCAGCACTGGTGTCATCGGCGCCGGTGTCACCGGCGCCAGCCGCACCGTCGGGGAGCTGACCCGCTCACGCGGTGTAAGGTCCCTGTTGTTCCCACTCGCGGATCGTCAGATAGTCGCGCTCGACCCACGCCGGGTCGGCCGCGCTGAGATAGACGAAGCCCGGGGAGGTCGCCGCGTCCCGGGTGACCGGCAGCTCCAGCCCGGCGCCGGCGACCGGCGCCACCGCGATCGCGGTCGGCAGCGCCTCCAGCGCCCCAGTCCACTGCGCCGAAGGCCGCACGATTCCCGGCCGCCGGTTCACCAGCACCACCCGGCGCATCGGCTCCGGCCAGGGCTCCGGCAGCCGGCCGGCGTGCCGCGCCAGGTCCCGCGGCGCCAGGATGCTCTCGGCGAACAACCCGGTGTGCGAATATCCGAGGAACTTCTCCGCCACCCACGGCAGCACCCCGTCGGCCAGCCCCGGACCCGGGTCGACCAGCACCGGGCCGCGCGGGGACAGGACCACGCGGCTGTGCGCGGCGCCGTGCCGGATCCCGAGCGCGTCCAGGGCCCGCAGCACGTAGCCGTGCAGGGCCGCGATCTCGGCGGCGCGGGGGTCGGCGGGCTCGTCGAAGTCGGCCAGCGGGCCGACTGAGGGCGTGCTGTGCACGGTGTGGCGCCAGGTCTCGGCCACCAGGCGCACGCCTTCGGCCGCCACGGTGTCGACGGAGAACTCCGGGCCGGTCAGCAGTTCCTGGACGATCGCCGTACGGCGCACGCCGCCGAAGACGGCGGGCGCCTGCGTCGTCGGGTCCTGCGCTCCGGCGCTTGGGGTACCGAGCACTGCCGCGACCGCCGCGTGCACCTCCGCGGCGCTCCGGCAGAAGTACACCTGCTCGGGTCCGGCGCCGCCGGCCGGCCGCACCACTGCCCCGACGCTGCCGAGACCGGCGTCGGCGAACCAGGCCGCCCCCGCTTCGGGGGAGGCCGCCTCGGTCCCGAGCGGCGCGTCCAGGCCGGCTTCGTACAGCCGGCGCGCCATCGTGCGGCGGTCCCAGGGGAGACCGGAAGCGGCGTCGAGACCGGCACCGAGACCAGCCGGCTGAAGCTCCTCACCGACAACGGCGCCTTGCTCATCAGGCCCGGTCGGCTCGGTCATCCCCGGCAGCCCGGTCAGGCCGGCCAGGATCTGCGCGGTCGGCACGCCGCAGGCGTGCCCGGCGGCGATCCGCACCACGCCGAGATTGCGCAGCCGCGTCGCCAGCCGGCCGATATTGTGGTCGTAGCCGAGGTCGAGGGCGTATTCGCCGGGCCGGAACGAGGCCTCCAGATGCGGCGGCAGCACCGGGCGGCTCTTGACGTGGACGCACTCCGCGCCGCGGCCCGTCAGCTCCCGAGTGAGCCACCGGCCGCTGCCGACGCCGTCCACCACCGCGATCCGCATGCTCCGCACCCGCTCCCCAGCACCGCTGACCCACCACCGATGCACCACTGATGTCCCGTGTTCGTCCCGTGCCGTCGCGCGCGCCCGCGCGCGGCGGGCGACGTTCCGCCTCCCGACTCTAGGCACATTCGCAGAGCCCTGGCACCCACCCGTTCGGGTAGGTGATCACCTGCCCGGCTTCCCGCAGGTCACCGGCCGCCGCCCGCCGCCGCCTACCCCAACGGGCAGTTGTCGCCCCGGCCGCCGCCCGCGGATGCTGGGAACCATGAGTCGTCTCGTGATCGGCAACCGGCTGCCCGGGCCGCTGGCACACCGTCTGGTGTGGCTGGCCCGGGCGGGTGATGTGGTGGTGTTGCCGTCGCACCCGAGGGGGGAGTTCCTGGAACGCCTCCGCCGGTTCGCCGCCCTGCCGGCCGGCGAACCGGCGATCGCGGTCCCCCCAGCGGGACGGGCGGGTGCCGGGCGGCTCGATGACGACCGGCTCGCCGTCCCGGGCTTCGTGGGGGAGCTCCGAGCTCTGGCGGGTGCCCGCGGCGTGGATCGGATTCTGCCGGTCCGGTCCGACGCGGCGATCCGGCGCCTGGCCTGTGCGGCGGGCCTGGACCGATCGCGCGCGGCCGCGGACCCCGCCGGGCGTGACGGCGGGCTGGTCGACACTCTGCTAGCTGATACTCCGCTGGTCGACAGTCTGCGGGTGGACACGCTGGCGCGGTTCCGGGCGGTCGCGGCCGGGAACCGCGTCCCGATCCCCGAGGGCCGGGTCTGCACCAGCCCGCGGGAGGCCGAGGAGTTCGTGTGGCGGCTGCTGTGCGGCGGCCGTTCGGCTCTCGTGCGGCCGGAGCCCGATCCCGACAGCGGCGGCAGCGGGGGCAAGAGTGGCAGCGCCGGCATCCGAGGCGGCATCGGTGGCGGCGGCGAGCTCAACGAACTGATCGTCCCGGTCGGCGGCCGCCCCGGCGCCGACGCCGAGACCACGGTCGCCGTCGGCGACCGCGAGACGCTCGGCGAGTACCTGGCCAAGAACTGGCGCCGCTACTCCGGCGGCACCGGGCGGCCGGTGGTCGTCGAGCACTACATCCACGACTGCGGTCGACTGCGTTTGGAGTACCAGGTGAGCGACGACGAGGCGAAGCTGCTCTTCCACGGCTACGCGCGCACCGCGTCGGCGGACGCCGCCCTGGTGCTGCCCACGCCGGCCGAGCGGGTCCCGGACGTGGCCGGGCTGCTGGCCGAGGCCGCGCAGGTGATGGAGGCCGTGCGCGGCCTCGGGCACCGCGGCCACGCCGCCCTGGACGCGGTCGTCACGCCGTCCGGGCGGGTGTTGTTCACCGGGCTGCGCGAGGGCCTGTCCGCGGCGACGCATCTGGACGCGGCGGCCCGGCTGGCTGTCGGCGACGGCTACCTGTGCACCAGGGTGCTGATCGCGCGGGACCGGATCGCATGGTCCTCCTATACCGCCGCCGAGGCGCTGCTGGAGCGGCGCGGCCTGGCCTTCGACCCGGGGACCCGGACCGGGGTGCTGCTGACCGGGGACGACTTCAGCGGCGACGACTTCAGCGGCGACGCGTTCGGCGGCGCCGACGGTGACGGTCGCGGCGGCGCCTACAGTGCTGACGGCACCGAAAGCACCGCCACTGCCAGTCGCGCCGGCGCCGGCGTGGAGTCCGCCTCCGCGGGCGTCCCGACCGGACAGTTCCTCGCGATCGGACGGGACCAGGCGCACGCCGCCGAGCTCGAAGCCGCGGCCCTCGCGGCGTTCGAGGCGGCCCTCGCGTGGGACCTCGAACCGGACGACAGCCCGGCCGCAAGCGTGACGTCCCGCTCCGGCTGACAAGGCGGCCGCCGTGGCAGGTGGCGGGTCGCATGATGGCGGCCGAGCTCGGGCGCCGGTTGGTGGGACCGGCGCCCGAGCATTTTCGTCGTGCCGGTCAGCAGCTGCCGCGCCGCGCAGTGGCCATCGGCTCCGGGTCCGTCAGGTCGGGGTCATCAGCCCACCGGGCCGTCACGTCGGGCCGCCGGGCACGAGGACGAACCGGGCGATCTCCACCCGCGACCCGATCCCCAGCTTGCGGAAGATGTTGCGCAGGTGGAACTTCACCGTCTCCGGCGAGCAGCGGATCCGCTTCGCGATCTGCTGGTTGGTCAGGCCCTGGACCACCAGCCGCGCCACCGCCTGCTCCCGGCGGCTCAGGCTCGACCAGTCCGCGTGCGCGCCCGACGCCTCGACCGCATCGCCGCCGGCGACCGCGTCGACCGCATCCTCCGTAGCGTCTTCGGCATCTTCGTCAGCCTCGCCGCCTTCATCGACGGCGCACGCCGCCGCGGCGGCCTCGATCGCCCCGGCGCGCAACGTGTCCACGCCACACGCGGCGCTCATCGTGCGTTTGCCGGGATTCTTCAACGAGTCCTGCAGGCCCAACGCCTCCGTCAGGTCGGCCCACAGCGACATGTACTTCTCCGAGGCCGAGCAGTCGCCGTGCAGCAGCGCCACCCCGGCCAGGTTCCGGTAGGCGGCGGCCTCGCCTTCGCGCCAGCCCGAGCCCAGGCCCAGCTCCACGGTGCGGTGATAGTGCTCCCCGGCCGCGTCGAGGCGGCCGCCGGCGTATTCGGCCATGCCCAGGCCCAGGTGCATGGCGGCCTGCGCGCGCAGATCCCCGGCGGCGCAGGCGGCGGCCAGGCCGATGCCCGCCATCCGGCTCCACTCGCGCAGGTGCCGCCGGGCGTGGAAGTAGCCGCGCAGCGCGTCCGGCACGATCCAGCAGACCGCCGGGGCGCCGCTGCGGCGATGGTGCCGGACCAGCGCCAGCAGGTTGTGACGCTCGGCGTCCAGCCAGGCGAGGGCGGCCTCGCGGTCGGTCAGGAAACCGGATGGTGCGTCAGCAGGCTGGTCAGAGGCCGAGTCCAGCAGTGGAACAGCGTGTTGATCGAGCTCAGTTGTCTGATGTCTGTGGTCTGCGGGATCGTCGCCGAAGCTCGTGCACACCTGCCTGGGCAACCGCACCAGGCAGGGATTCACCAGGTCCGCGGCATCGTGCAGCCGGGCCAGCATCCAGTCCAGGTGCCGTGCCTCGGCGGCGCGCACCGCGTCCGGTTCCTCGTCGGCGGACAGCCGGTCGGTGGCGAACAGCCGGGCCAGGGAGTGCAGGCTGTAGCGGCCCGGTGGCGACTCGGCCCGCACCACGCTGCGGTCGGCCAGCCGGTCCAGCGCCTCCCGGGCCTCCTCCCGCGCCATCCCGGCGGCCAGCGCCGCGGCGTCGGCGCCGAAGTCGTAGCCGCGCAGCAGCGCCAGACGGCGGAACAGCTTCCGGTCGCCGTCCTCCAACGCCTCGTAGGAGGAGGCGAGGACGCCGTGCACGGTGGTGTCGCCGGCTGTGAGCCGGCGCAGCCGCCGGCCCTCGTCGCGCAGCTGGTCGCAGAGGTCTCCGACGCTCATCTGCGGCCGGGACAGCAGCCGGGCGGCCGCGATCCGGATCGCCAGCGGCAGGTGCCCGCACAGCGCCAGCAGGTCCCGGGCGTCCTCCTCGCCGGTCCAGCGCGGGCCCAGCAGCCGGGCCAGCATCGCCGCCGCCTCGGCGTCCGGCATCGGCCCCAGCCGCAGCGGCACCGCCCCGGCCAGGCCGCCCAGCCAGTTCCGGCTGGTGACCACGGCCAGCGCGGCCGGCCCCGGCGGCAGCAGCGGCCGCACCTGCGCCTCGTCCGCGGCGTCGTCCAGCACCACCAGCACCCGCTGCCCGGCCAGCACGGTGCGGAACATGCCGACCAGCTCGTCCGGATCGTCCGGGAGCGGCCCGTCGGCGCCCAGCGCGCGCAGGAACCGGCGCAGCACATCGGCCACCGGCACCGGGGAGCCGGTGTAGCCGCCGAGGTCGGCGTACAGGTGGGCGTCCGGGAACGAGCCGCCGACCAGCCGGGCCGCCCGCACCGCCAGCGCGGTCTTCCCGGTGCCGCCGGCGCCGGTCACCGCGAAGAGCGCGGCGCCGTCCGGGGGGTAGGAGCCCGGGTCGGCGAGCACGGCGAGCTCGGCCGGCCGCCCGGTGAAGTCGGTGAGGTCCGGCGGTAGCAGCCGGGCCCGGGTCGGCGCCCAGCCGAGAGCTCCCCGCATGCTCCCCCCTGGATCAAAGGCCTGTTTCCCGATGTGACTCCAGCGATTCCAGCCCAGGCCAGCGCATTCCAGCGTGGTCCGGGCAGACCGGTGTCGAGTGAACCGATGTTCAGTTCTTGTGAAGACTATCGCACGGAGGGTCACGACGGCTACACAGGATGACGCTGGAATCGCTGAGGGTGTTCAATTCTCAGCCGATAGCGATCTGTTCTCAGCCGATAGCGATCTGTGCCGGGATCACGAGCCGGTCCTCGCCTGGTCCGGTGTTGCGGTCGACGGTCTCGGCGGGCGGCCGCGGTGCCGAGAAGCCGAACCCCAACGCCGCCAAGAACTTCCGCCCCGGCTCCCAGCCCTGCGTCACGTGCGTGTTCACTTGAGCGAAGTCGGCGTCGGCCGCCGCGGTGAACAAGGCCTCGGCGACGGCCCGGCCGATGCCGAGCCGGCGGAAGTCCGGGTGGATCAGGAACGCGCCGATCGAGACCGCCGCGATGTGCGGATAGCGGCGGACGGCGTCCACGAACCCGACGATCTCCGCCCCGGCCTCGACGACCAGGAGCACCTTGTCGTCGAAATCAGCACCCTTGGGCACGGCGTAGAACGAGCTCTGGACGTCGCCGGGCGCCGACGGCTGGCCGGTCTCGGCGACGAACCAGTCCTCGCAGGCCGCGAACACCCCGAGGACGCCGTCCTCGTCGGCGGGCTCCAGATTCCGGACGATGACGGGATGGCCGTCGACGGTGAGCTCGATGCGCATGGCGCCAGTGAACCATCCGCGACCCCCGTCGGCACACCGGACTCTGGTGACGGGTCGGGTTGGCCGGCACGAGCGGGGAAACCAGTACCGCCGGCCGGCGCCGTCCGCTACTGTCGCTGCGAACGCGCAGCCTGGCGATTCACTAGCGATTCGCCATAGCGCTGCAAGAACACGCCTCAAGGACGGGGAGGGATCATGACACGCGGCGGCTCCGCCATCGTCGCCTCCCGGCACCCCTTCGAGGTGATCCTCGTGTCCTCGCCGGCTCGGCGCCGGCTGCGCGGCCTGCGCTGAGACCCTTTCCCGGAGTCTTCGGCCCCTGACTGACAGGGGCCTGATCTGCTGTTTCCCACTCCGGGCATCGCGCTGTCCTGATCCACCGCGAGGCCCGCCTCGCGGATCTCACAGCGAGTTCTCGAAGGACCGATCCATCATGCGTTCCTCTGCTACGCGCAAATCCCTGTCCCTCGTCCGCAACCTGGGCATCCTGGCCCACGTCGACGCCGGCAAGACCACCGTCACCGAACGCGTGCTGTTCCTGACCGGCGCCGTCCACAAACGCGGCGAGGTGCACGACGGCACCACCGTCACCGACTACGACCCGCAGGAGCGGGCGCGCGGCATCACCATCTTCGCCGCCGCCGTCAGCTGCGCGTGGGACGGGCACCGGCTGAACCTCATCGACACTCCCGGACACGTCGACTTCTCCGCCGAGGTGGAGCGCTCGCTGCGGGTCCTCGACGGCGCCGTCGCGGTCTTCGACGCGGTGGCCGGCGTGGAGCCGCAGAGCGAGTCGGTGTGGCGGCTGGCCGACCGGTACGGCGTGCCGCGCCTCGCGTTCGTCAACAAGATGGACCGGCCCGGCGCCGACCTGGACGCCGCCGTCGACTCCATCCGCGACCGGCTGCACCCGCACCCCGCCGCCGTGCAACTGCCGATCGGCAGCGAAGCCGGCTTCACCGGCGTCGTGGACCTGGTCGCTATGCGGGCCCTGACGTGGACCGACGACACCGGCGCGATGACGGTGTCCGAGATCCCCGCCGAGCTACAAGCGGAGGCCGCACGGCGACGCCGTGCGCTGGAGGAAACGGTGGCCGAGCGGCACGCCACGGCACTGGAGGAGTTCGTCGACCAGTCACAGCTCTCTGCGAAGACGCTGAGCACGGCCCTGCGCGACCTGACCGCCTCCGGCGAGATCGTCGTCGTGCTCTGCGGCGCGGCCTACAAGAACCGGGGCATCGAGCCCCTGCTGGACGCGGTGGTGGCGTACCTGCCCTCGCCGGTGGACCGTCCAGCGGTGGCCGGGCTCACCGGAAGCGCTGTCGGCGGCGAGGAACAGCGGAGCGCCGACCCGGACCAGCCACTGGCGGCGCTGGCGTTCAAGGTCCAGGCCACCGCCACCGGCCGGCTCACCTACGTGCGCCTGTACTCCGGCACCCTGCGCAAGGGCGACGCAGTGCTCGACGTCACCGCCGGCCGCACCGAGCGGGTCGGCCGCATCCTGCGCGTCCAGGCCGACCGGCACACCGAGGTCGACCAGGCACTGGCCGGCGACATCGTGGCACTGGTGGGACTCAAGGGCGCCGGCACCGGCGCGACCCTGAGCGCCCCGGACGCCCCGATCCTGCTGGAGGCCCCGGCCTCCGCCGAACCGGTGGTATCGGTGGCGGTCGAAGCCGAGCGCAACACCGACACCGAACGCCTGGCCCAGGCCCTAGCCCGCGCCGCCGAGGAGGACCCCTCCCTGGTGGTCCGCACCGACCCAGAAACCGGCCAGACCCTCCTGTCCGGCCTCGGTGAACTGCACCTGGAGGTAGCAGTGGAGAAGATCCGCCGCGACAAGGGCGTCGCGGTGACGATGGGACGCCCCCAGGTCGCCTACCGCGAGACCGTCCTCCAGGGCGTGACCGGCTTCGTCTACCGGCACGTCAAGCAGGACGGCGGCTCCGGCCAGTTCGCCCACGTGGTCCTCGAGGTCCACCCCCTGACCGGCACCCCCGGCGACACCGGCTTCGCCTTCGAATCCAAGGTCCCCGGCGGCCACATCCCCCGCGAGTACATCCGCGCGGTCGAAGCCGGCTGCCACGACGCCCTGGCCACCGGCCCCCTCACCGGCCACCCGGTCACGGGCCTCCGCGTGGTACTCACCGACGGCGCGACCCACGTAAAGGACTCCTCAGAAATGGCCTTCCGCACCGCCGCCAAACTGGCCCTCCGCGACGCCCTCCGCGCCAGCACCATGGCACTCCTGGAACCGGTGGTGGAGCTGACCGTCACAACGCCGGACGACACCCTCGGCGCAGTCCTCGGCGACCTGGCATCCCGCCGCGGCCGCATCACCGGCAACACGGCCCGCGCCACCACGGCCGTGGTCACAGCCACGGTCCCGCTCGCCGAGGTGTTCGGGTACGCGACCCGGCTGCGCAGCCGCACCCAGGGGCGTGGAACGTTCACGACGCGAGCGGCAGGCTACGCACTGGCGCCGAACGCGAGCTCCGGCTCGAGCTCGGTATTCGGCCGCTGACCCGCACCGATGCCACCGGCGTGGCCGGTCCGCCGTTCGCGACGGGCCGGCCACGCCTTCGCGGCGTGGCTGGTGACCGCGTTCGGGCTGGTCCGGGCGTGGCAGGCCGCGGTGCGAAGCTGACGTGCAACCCAAGGGTTGCGCGTGGCCACCTCGATGTGCAACTCTGGAGTTGCACAAGAAAGCCCCACGCGAATTCACGAGCAAGGAGTACAACCATGAGCATCGACGTCCAGGACCGCATCGAGCGCGAGACCCTGATCGCCGCCTCCCTGGACCGGGTCTGGTCCCTGGTGACCGACACCGGCTTCTGGGTCGGCCCCACCGGCGTCCCCGCCGTCCCCGGCGAGACCACGGTCAGCCACCACGACGAGTACGGCGACTTCCCGGTCCGCGTGGAGAAGGTGGACCCCAAGAGCTACGTCTCCTACCGCTGGGCCAGCGCCTTCGCCGGCCGGGAGCTCGACGAGGGACACACGACCCTGATCGAGTTCACCCTCACGCCGGAGGCCGAGGGTGTGCGGCTCCGGGTCGTCGAGAGCGGCTTCGCAGCCCTCGACGCGCCGGAGGAGCAGCGGCGCGGGGCGCTGAAGGACAACACCGAGGGCTGGAGCCAGGTGCTGGACGCGCTGACGAAGCGCGCCGAAGAGGCGGCGTGACGGAGGCGGGCGGCAAGGCCGGCGGGGTCGGCGCGATCAGCGCGACCGGCCCGCCGAACCGCTCCAGCCGGGCCGGTAGCGTTGCCGGTATGGCACGTGGGGCGACAGGCGACGGCTCGGCGCGCGCACGGGGCGCGGCGAGCGAGCCGGGCGGTGGCGGAGTCGGAGTAGCTGCGGCCGGGGATGCCGGGAGCGTCGGAATCGCCGGGAGCGTCGCGGCCGAGCCGGTCGACGAGGTCCTGGCCGCGCTCGCCGACCCGACCCGCCGCCGGCTGCTGGACGTCCTCGCCGCGCGCGGCGCCGCCTCCGCCACCGACCTGGCCGCCGAACTGCCGGTCACCCGGCAGGCGGTGGTGAAGCATCTGGCGGTACTCGACGCCGCCGGGCTCGTCACCGGCCGCCGGGCCGGACGCGAGGTCCGTTATGAGGTCCGCTCCGCCGCACTCGACGCGACGGCGCGATGGATGGCGACCCTCGCCGCCGACTGGGACCGCCGGCTGGCGCGGATCAAGGCGGTCGCCGAGGCGGCTGAAGCGGCTGAAGCCGCTGCTCACCAGCGCGACATTTAGCCACCGCTTATTGATCGGGCGGCCGACCTCGTGTGCGGCCGCCCCTCACTCTTCCTGTGTCTGAATCCGTATCGAACGGAGCTGCACCGTGTCCGCGATACCTCCTGCCCCGATCCACCTCACCACCCGCGAGCGCCTGATCCTCTTCGTGCTGCTGGGCGCCGGGTTCATGCTCGCCGTCGACTTCTCGATCCTCAACGTCGCCTTCCCGGACATCGGCGCGGGTGTCGGGCTCAGCCGGGGCGCGCTGCCGTGGATCACCACCGCCTACATGCTCCCCGCCGCCGGATTCACGCTGGTGTTCGGCCGGCTCGCGGACCTGGCGGGGCGGCGCCGGTTGTTCCTCGGCGGCATCGCGCTGCTGGTAGCGGCCAGTCTGCTCGGCGGGTTCGCCGGGGGGCCGGGGCTGCTGCTCACGGCCCGAGTGTCGCAGGGCTTCGCTACCGCCATGGCGACGCCGGCCGCGCTGTCCCTCCTTACCAGCACCTTCCAAGAGGGCGCGGCCCGGGACCGGGCGCTCGGGCTCAACGGCGCGCTGCTGTCCGGCGGGTTCACGGTCGGGGCGATGGTCGGCGGCAGCTTGGTCAGCCTGCTGAGCTGGCGGGCGGCGTTCTTCATCAACGTTCCGGTGGCGGTGGTGATCCTTGCGGTGGCGCCGATGCTGCTCCCGGCTGATCGGCGTGAGCACAGCGTGCACGACGGGCACAGCGAGCACCCCGGGCGCTCCCGCCTCGACCTGCCCGGCGCGGTCACGGTCACCACCGGTCTGCTGGCCGCCACCTACGCCGTCATCGAGAAGAACGGGATCGTCGGCGCCGCGGCCGTGCTCCTGCTGGTGGCCTTCGTCGCCGTCGAACGCCGCGCGGCCGCGCCGCTGGTGCCGCTCCCGGTGCTGCGCCGCCCGACCGTCGCGTGGGGGAACGCCGGCGGCTTCGTCGCCTTCACCATGGAGCCGGCGATGATCTTCCTGATGACCCTCTACCTGCAGGGCACGCTGCACCTGTCGCCGCTGGCCACCGGGTTCGTCTTCGGCGTGCCGGGGCTGGCCTCGATCGGCGCGGGGGTGGCCGCCGGGCGCTTCATCGGCCGGCACGGCGCGCGCCGCGTGCTGGCCGCGGGCCTGGCGGTGCAGGGGCTCGCGACGCTGCCGCTGCTGCTGACCGGCTCCGGGCGGTGGGCGCTCGCGGTGCTGATCCCGGCGTTGTTCGTGGGCTTCTTCGGCCACGTCACCGCGATCGTCGCCTACACCGTCACCGGCACGTCCGGCCTGCCGGACGCCGAACAGGGCCTGGCCACCGGCCTGACGCTGATGACCCAGCAGGTCGCGATCACCTCCGGCATCCCGATCCTGAGCGCCGTGGCCGCCACGCGCGGCGGCGACCTGGCGGGCACGCACCTGGCGCTGGCGGTCGACGTCGCCGTCACGCTGGCCGGTGCCGCGCTGGTCTGGGTGGGTCTCAGGCCCCGGACACCGGCTGCGCCGGGACGGGAATCCGGCCGGGCGGTAGAGCAGGCCCCGGCCTCGGCGGCCGTCTTCACGAACGCTTCAGGTCAGCCCGCGACTCTGTCCTGATTCCGGTGGATCGCGCTGCTGTCGACGGTGCGATCCACCGGAGCCCCGGGGCCGCTACTCCGCAAAGCCAGTCGGCGCGGAGCAGCAAAGCGTGTCAGCGCGGAGTAGCAAAGCCAGTCATCTCGGAGCAGGAAACCGCGTCAGCTCAGAGCCCGCGAGCGCCCCCGCCCCCACCGCCCCGCCGCGTACCGGACCGCGCCCACCGCCGGCGGCTCGGTCACCACGGTGACCGGCCCCGGCGCCCGCTCGCGCACCCGGGTCAGCAGCCTGCCGTGCCCGTCCG
>JABFWL010000046.1 GCA_013362315.1 Catenulispora sp.
TCCTTCGGCACCTACGCCGAGCAGGCCAGCTGGTCCAACGACACCAACGCCTGCGCCATCTCGCACCCGATCGTCAACCACGGCGGCGGCACCGAGACCGTCTCGGTGACCAGTCCCGGTAGCCAGACTTCGACGGTCGGCACCGCGATCAGCACCCTGCAGATCTCGGCCACCGACTCCTCCGGCAAGTCGCTGACCTACTCCGCGACCGGCCTGCCGGCCGGCCTGTCGATCAGCGGCTCCGGCGCGATCACCGGCACTCCCACCACCGCCGGCACGTCCAGTGTCACCGTCACGGCGTCCTCGGGCACCGCTTCGGGCAGCACCACGTTCAGCTGGACGGTCAACCCGGTCGGCGGCGGCTGCACCGCGGCCCAGCTGCTCGGCAACCCCGGCTTCGAGACCGGCAGCGCCACGCCGTGGACCGCGACCGCGGGCGTCATCGACAGCAGCTCTTCCGAGCCGGCCCACTCGGGCTCCTGGAAGGCGTGGCTGGACGGCTACGGCACGACCCACACCGACACCCTCGTCCAGAAGGTCTCGATCGCGTCCACGTGCAAGTCGGCGACCTTCGCCTTCTATCTGCACATCGACACCTCGGAGACCACGACCACCACGGCCTACGACAAGCTCAGCGTGCAGGTGCTGAACTCCTCCGGCAGCGTGGTCGCGACTCTGGCCACGTACAGCAACCTGAACAAGGCCAGCGGTTACACCGTCCACTCCTTCAGCCTGGCCCCGTACATCGGCCAGACCATCTCCCTGAAGTTCACCGGCACCGAGGACGTCTCGCTGCAGACCTCGTTCGTGGTGGATGACACCTTGCTGAACGTGAGCTGACGCATCAGGCGGCCGCGCGCCCGAGCTATCTCAGGGCGCGCAGCTCGGGCAGCCGCTCGGCGACCTGTTCCAGGTCGGCGAGCGGCTGCTCCGGCCGGAAGAACAGCACGATCTCGGTGAACCCGGCGTCCAGCCAGGGCGCGACGTCGTCCAGGACCCGGCGCGGGTTCGGCCGCAGCTGCACCGAGCGCCGGATCTGTGCGGGATCCCGGCCGACCTCGGAGCACCACCGGTCCAGGACGCCGGACAGCCGGGCGGCTTCCTCGACGCCGTCGTGGTTCACGGTGTTCCAGACGTCGGCCTGCTCGGCGACCAGCTTCAGCATCCGCTTCTCACCGGTGCCGCCGAGCCAGATCGGCGGGTGGGGGCGCTGGAGCGGCTTCGGGGAGTGGACCGCCTGGTCCAGTGTGTAGTGCTCGCCGGCGAAGTCCACCGAACGCTCCGGTGACCACAGAGCCCTGATCACCGTCAGCGCTTCGGCCAGCTTCTCGATGCGGTGCCGCGGGCTGCCGAGTTCCAGGTTCAGCATCCGGTGCTCGTACTCGGCCCAGCCGGTGCCGATGCCGAACTCCAGTCGGCCGCCGGACAGATGGTCGACCGTCGTCGCGATCTTCGCCAGCACCGCCGGATGCCGCAGCGAGTTGGCGGTGACCATGCACCCCAGTCGCGCGTCGCGGGTCTGCGAAGCCATCGCGGCCAGCAGCGTCCAGCCGTCGAACAGGTCGATCGCCGGGTCCGGCTCGGCCACCGTGGCGCTGTTCCCGACGCCGGCCAGATGGTCGTAGACCCACAAATGGTCGAACCCCGACTCGTCGGCCATGCGCCAGAACGCGCGCAGCGCGGCGATCGTCGTGCCCTGCGGGGACAGCTTCGCGCCGAACCGGATCAGGTGGGTCATCCCGGGTTCCCTCGCGTGGCGCTACTTGCCGATCTGCCCGAGGTCGCGCACGCCGCCGGTCGAAGCGCTCGACGCCAGCGCCGCGTAGGCGCGCAGCGCCACCGACACCGGCCGGTCCCGGTCGCGCGGCTGGTAGCCGCCGAGCTCGGTCAGCAGCTTGGTACGGCGCGCGTCCAGCACCTCGGGGTCGACGTCCAGGTGCAGGCTGCGGGTCGCGATGTCGATCCGCACGGTGTCGCCGTCCTCGACCAGCGCGATGATCCCGCCGGACGCGGCTTCCGGCGAGACGTGGCCGATGGACAGGCCCGAGGTGCCGCCGGAGAAGCGGCCGTCGGTGACCAGCGCGCACTTGGCGCCCAGCCCGATGCCCTTCAGGAACGCGGTCGGATACAGCATCTCCTGCATACCGGGGCCGCCCTTGGGGCCCTCGTAGCGGATGACCACCACGTCGCCCTCGACGATCTGCTTGGACAGGATCGCCTCGACGGCGGCGTCCTGCGACTCGAAGACCTTCGCCGGGCCCGAGAACTGCCAGATCTTCTCGTCCACGCCGGCGGTCTTCACGATCGCGCCGTCCGCGGCCATGTTGCCCCACAGCACGGCCAGGCCGCCGTCCTTGGTGTAGGCGTGGGCCAGGTCGCGGACACAGCCGTTCTCGGCGTCCGTGTCCAGGCTCGCCCAGCGGTTCGCGGTGGAGAACGGCTCAGTAGTGCGGACGCCGCCGGGCGCGGCGTGGAACAGCTCCACCGCGGCCTCCGAGGCCTTGCCGCCGCGCACGTCCCACTCGTCCAGCCACGCCTGCAGCGTCGGGGCGTGGACGGAATGCACGTCCTGGTCCAGCAGGCCGCCGCGGTTCAGTTCGCCGAGGATGGCCGGGATGCCGCCGGCGCGGTGCACGTCCTCCATATGGAACTGGCTGCTCGGGGCGACCTTGGAGATGCACGGCACGCGGCGCGAGACGTGGTCGATGTCCTTCAGCCCGAAGCCGACACCGGCCTCCTGCGCGGCGGCCAGCAGGTGCAGCACGGTGTTGGTGGAGCCGCCCATGGCCACGTCCAGGGCCATCGCGTTGCCGAAGGCGGCCGGGGTGGCGATCGCGCGCGGCAGCACCGACTCGTCGTCGCCCTCGTAGTAGCGCCCGGCGAGCTCCACGACCGTGGAGCCGGCGCGCTCGAACAACTGGCGGCGCGCCTCGTGGGTGGCCAGCACCGAGCCGTTGCCGGGCAGTCCCAGGCCCAGCGCCTCCACCAGGCAGTTCATCGAGTTGGCGGTGAACATGCCGGAACAGGAGCCGCACGTCGGGCACGCGGAGCGCTCGATCCCGCCCAGCTGCTCCTCGGTGACCGCGTCGTTGGCCGAGGCGATCATCGCGTCGATCAGGTCGATCTTGGAGTGCACCACGCCCTCGATGGCGGTGGTCTTGCCGGCCTCCATCGGACCGCCGGAGACGAACACCGTGGGGATGTTCAGCCGCAGCGCGGCCATCAGCATGCCGGGGGTGATCTTGTCGCAGTTGGAGATGCACACCAGCGCGTCGGCGCAGTGCGCGTTCACCATGTACTCCACGGCGTCGGCGATCAGCTCGCGGCTGGGCAGCGAGTAGAGCATGCCGGCGTGGCCCATGGCGATGCCGTCGTCCACCGCGATGGTGTTGAACTCCTTGGCCACGCCGCCGGCCTGCTTGACCGACTCCGCGACGATCTCGCCGACGTTGCGCAGATGCACGTGGCCGGGCACGAACTGGGTGAAGGAGTTGGCGATCGCGACGATCGGTTTGCCGAAGTCGTCGTCGCCCATGCCGGTGGCCCGCCAGAGCGCGCGCGCCCCCGCCATGTTGCGTCCGTGGGTACTCGTCCGGGACCGCAGGGCGGGCATGGGTGACTCCGTTCTCCAGACACTATCGAGCAGACACTGCTGAGACAGACATTCTCGCACTGTGGACTCTACCGCTCCAGCCGCGTCCGGGAAGTGGACGACCGGGCCGCCGCCTCGCGTCCGCGCCAGTCGATGATCCCGACCAGCAGCGCGGCGGCCTCGAAGCAGATCGCCACGACGGCGCCGGCCTGGAAGGCGTTCGCGAAGCCCTTGCCGTGGGAGACGCGGGAGAAGAAGACCGCGCCGACGCAGGCGATGCCGAGCGCCGACCCGAGCCGCTGACCGGTCTGCATCACGCCGCCGGCGGTGCCGGCCCGGGGCACCGGCACCTCGGACAGCGACAGCGCCAGGTTGGGCGCGATGACCAGGCCGGAGCCGACGCCGGCGACCAGCAGCGGCAGCGCGGCGGCGACGCCCGCGCCGCGGCCGTGCACCCAGTGCACGACCAGGATCGCCGCGCCGGTCGCGACGGTGACCAGGACGATGCCCAGGATCACCAGCGCCCGGCCGTGCTTGCCGACCAGGCGGCCGCCGAGGGTCGCACTGACCGCCGATCCGAGCGCGAACGGCGTCGTCGCCAGGCCCGCTTCCAGGGCGCTGTAGCGCAGACCGCTCTGCAGATAGAGCGTGAAGATGAAGAATATCGTGGTGAAGCCGGCGAAGTAGAGCAGAGCCAGGGTGGCGCCGCGGGTGTAGGAGCGGATGCGCAGCAGCGAGGGCGGCACCAGCGGCGTCTGGACGCCCTTGGCCTTCAGCCCGCGCGCGGCGACCCGGCGCTCCCAGGCCGCGAACGCGGCCAGCAGCAGCACGCCGAGCACCATCAGCCACCACTTGGCGCGGCCGTGCCACTGCTGCTCCTGCACCAGCGGCAGCATGATCGCCACCACCGAGCCGCCGAGCAGGACAACACCGAGCCAGTCGATGCGGCCCTTGGTGCGCGCCAGCCCGGCGCCGACGCAGCCCGGGATCAGCCGCAGCGCCAGGGCGAAGGCCACCACGCCGATCGGCAGGTTGACGAAGAACACCCAGCGCCAGCCGTGCTGCCCGCCGCCGGCCGCGATGAGCAGCCCGCCGACCAGCGGCCCGACCGCCGTGGCCAGCCCGACCGTGGCGCCGAAGTAGCCGAACGCGCGCGCCCGCTCGGCTCCGCTGAACATCTCCTGGATGAGCCCGGAGATCTGCGGTCCGAGGATGCCGGAGGCCAGCCCCTGCACGAGCCGTGCGATGACCAGGAACGCCGCGCTCGGCGCGATCCCGCACAGGCCGGAGGCGACGGTGAACGCGGCCAGGCCGGTCAGGAACGCGGTCCGGCGGCCCACCATGTCGCCGAACACTCCGGCGGGCACCAGGATCAGACCGAAGGTTAGGGCGTAGCCGGACACGACCCAGGACAGGTCGGCCGGCGTGGCGTCCAGCCCTTTCTGGATCGAGGGCAGCGCCACGTTGACGATCGAGACGTCGAGCAGCGTCATGAAGCCGACGAGCAGGCAGACGGCGAGCGCCCGGTGCTTGCGCGAGGCTGGTAGCTCGGCGATGCCGGGGATGACGGAGTGCGCCTCGTCCCCGGGTCCGTCGGCGGTAGCCGTGCCGGTCTGCTCCGAGGCGCCCATAGCCGTCACGGTGGCAGCGGGGCGGAGGGGCCGCAACTCGAAGGCGGGTTGTCAGCGGGGTTTGAGTCCTGCTCCGCTCTTCGGTCCCGCTCCGTCTTTCAGTTCCGCTCGGCGCCCAAAGCCTTCTCGATCGCGTCCAGCGCCTCGCCGAGCGCGAGCAGCTGCTCGCGGCTCAGCGGCGTGACGAAGACCTCGCGCACGTCGCGCACGTGGGTCGGGACCGCCTGCAGCAGCCGCTCCCAGCCGGCGTCGGTCAGGACCGCGAAGAAGCCGCGGCCGTCGGTCTCGCACGGCTCGCGGCGGACCAGGCCCTCCTTCTCCATGCGGCTGATCTGGTGGGACAGGCGGCTCTTGGACAGCAGCGCCCCCTCGGCCAGCTCGGTCATCCGCAGGCGGCGCAGCGGGGCCTCGGACAGGCGGGCCAGCACCTCGTAGTCGATGAGGGTGAGGCCGTGGCCGCGGCTGAGGCTGGCGTTGAGGCGGTCCGGCAGCAGCCGCATGATCGAGATGTACTGGCGCCACACGGTCTGCTCGGCGTCGTCGAGCCAGGGGGGGTCGGTGGCGTGGGCGCTCATGGATCCAGCTTAACGGCGCTGGTTGAATGGGAAACGTTCCCGCCCCCGGCCGGGTGGCTGCCGCGTGCCTGCCCGGTGGCAGCCGCGCGACTGCTGAGCAGCAGCTGAGCGGCTGCGCGGTCAGTCCTCGCCGGCCGCCGGCTCCGCCGACAGCTGCGCCGCCTTCTCCAGCGCCAGCTCCCCCGCTCCGGCATGGGCCTGCGCCACCTCCGCCGGAGCCAGGCGGGCCTGTGGCATCGGGCTCTCACAGGCCGCGATCTCCACCGTCAGCAACGCGTCGGCGTGCTTGGCCGCCTCGAACGCCTTGCCGCCGCCGCGGATTCCGAACAGCCGCTTGGTCAGCAGCAGGTACACCACGGCGCCGACGTTGATGCTGAAGGTGCAGGCCGCGAGGATCCAGGACTTGTGCTCGTGGATCTTGTTCCAGCCGTCCCAGACCTCCAGCGGCAGGAAGATCGAGGTGCCGACGGCGGTCAGGTACTCGCCCCAGCGCTTGACCATCCACAGCCCGATGCCCTCGACCGCCTCCAGCAGCGCGTAGCCGCCGAGCAGCCCGGCCACGATGTGCACCGACTTGGGCTTGTAGTCGAAGGCCTTGCGGATCCGCTCCACCACACCGGCGTGCTCCACGTCCCAGCCGAAGTGGTTGGCCAGCGGCTTGAACGCGGTCAGGTCCGACTCGAACAGCTGCCGCATCGCGTTCTGGTTGCTGCCGAACTTCCACACCGCCCAGGCGATGAACGCGATGATCACCCCGCGGGCGATCCGCTCCACCGCCAGCACCCGCAGGATCAGCAGGTCGCGCAGCGCCTTGCCGCGCAGCACGATCGGCGCGTCGTGCGCCGGCCCGCTCCCGCCCGGCTCCCCGATCACGAAGTCCCCGCAGCGCAGGCACCGCCACGCCGCCCCGTGAACGGTCTCCACCCGCAGTCGTGCGGCCAGCTCGGTCTCGATCCCCGAGCCGACCGGTGCGTAGGTCTCGTGCCCCCGCCGCGCGCAATGGCGCCTGTTCCAGTCACGCATGGTGCTCAGCGTAGGGGTGACCGCCGACGCGGCATAGCGACTCAGGTATTCTCCTACCGCATGCCGACACCATGTCGGCAATAGCCCAGCCGCAGAGCGAGGACCCCGTGACCACTGCCGATGTGACGACCGCCACCGACGCGAAGCTCGCCCGGTTCCGCCTCGTCTCCCTCGCCGAGGGGGTGTCGTTCCTCCTGCTGCTGTGCGTCGGCATGCCCCTGAAGTACGGCGCCGGCCTCCCCGCCGCCACCATGGTCTTCGGCTCCCTGCACGGCCTGCTCTTCCTCGCCTACCTGGCCCTGGCCTGGGAGCAGAGGCAGGCCCAGAACTGGGACGGCAAGCGCTTCGCGACGGTGCTGATCGCCTCGGTGCTGCCGACCGGGCCGTTCTGGCTGCACAAGTCGCTGAAGAAGTAGGGCAGCTCACCGCCGGGCAGTGACTTCGCTCACTGCTTCACCGGTCAGTCGCTGACCCCGGCCACCAGCTCATCAGCGGCCGAGTACGGGTCCAGCTGCCGGCCCACGACCCGGTCGGCGAGGGCGGTCAGCCGCCGGTCGCCGTGCAGGTCGCCGATGCGGGCGCGCAGCGTGGCCAGGGCGATGCTCTCGATCTCCACGGCGGCGCGGTAGCGGCGGCGCTCGGCCAGTTTGCCGTTGTTCTCCAGCCAGGTCCTGTGCTTCTCGAGTGCCTCGACGAATTCCTCGACGCCCTGGCCGGTGGCCGCGACGGTCTTCACGATCGGGGGGCGCCAGTCGCCGGGGTTGCGGGACTCGCCGAGGGCCAGCATGTGGCCGAGTTCGCGGGCGGTGGCGTCGGCGCCGTCGCGGTCGGCCTTGTTGACCACGAAGACGTCGCCGATCTCCAGGATCCCGGCCTTGGCGGCCTGGATGCCGTCGCCCATGCCCGGGGCCAGCAACACCACGGAGGTGTCGGCGGTGCCGGCGACCTCCACCTCGGACTGGCCGACGCCGACGGTCTCGATCAGCACCACGTCGCAGCCCGCGGCGTCCAGCACCCGCACCGCCTGCGGCGTGGCCGCGGACAGGCCGCCGAGGTGGCCGCGGGAGGCCATGGAGCGGATGTAGACGTCGCGGTCGGTGGCGTGCTCCTGCATCCGCACCCGGTCGCCGAGCAGCGCCCCGCCGGAGAACGGCGAGGAGGGGTCGACGGCCAGGACGCCGACCCGCTTGCCCTGTTTGCGCAGCGCCGTGACCAGCGCGGAGGTGGAGGTGGACTTGCCGACGCCCGGCGATCCGGTGAGGCCGACCACATACGCGGTGCCCGCGTAGGGCGTCAGCGCCGCCATCACGTCACGCAGCGCCGGCGAGCCGTCCTCCACGTGGGAGATCAGCCGCGCCACCGCACGCGGGTCGCCGTTGCGGGCGCGTTCGACAAGGTCTGTCACATCAGTGCTGGCCACGGCGGCTGATCCTATCGAGGACTGCCGGGGAGGCTTCAGCCGCGCTTCGGCACGGTGATGATCAGCGCGTCGCCCTGACCGCCGCCGCCGCACAGCGCCGCCGCCCCCGTCCCACCGCCCCGCCGCTGCAGCTCCAGCGCCAGGGTCAGCACCAGGCGCGCGCCGGACATCCCGATCGGGTGGCCCAGCGCGATGGCGCCGCCGTTGACGTTGACGATCTCCTCCGAGACCCCCAGGTCCCGCATGGACTGCACGCCGACCGCCGCGAAGGCCTCGTTGATCTCGATCAGGTCCAGGTCGGCGACACTCAAGCCCTGCTTGCCCAGAGCGTGCTGGATGGCGTTCGACGGCTGGGACTGCAGCGAGGTGTCAGGCCCGGCGACGTTGCCGTGCGCGCCGATCTCGGCGATCCACTCCAGCCCCAGTTCCTCAGCCTTCGTCCGGGACATCACGACCACGGCCGCAGCCCCGTCAGAGATCTGCGAAGAGGTGCCGGCGGTGATCGTGCCGTCCTTCGTGAACGCCGGGCGCAGCCCGGCCAGCCCTTCGACGGTGGTATCCGGCCGGATGCCCTCATCAGCGGTGACCTGGATCGGGTCACCCTTGCGCTGCGGAATCGTCACCGGAGTGATCTCGGCGTCGAACACACCATTCTTCTGCGCCGCGGCAGCCCGCTGATGCGACCGCGCCGCGAACTCATCCTGCGGACCCCGTTCGATGCCGAGCCGAGCATTGTGCCGCTCCGTGGACTGCCCCATCGGGATGTTCTCCCAGGGATCGGTCAGCCCGTCATACGCCATCGCGTCCAGCATCTCGATCGCGCCGTACTTGAAGCCCTCCCGCGACTTGGGCAGCAGGTGCGGCGCGTTGGTCATCGACTCCTGCCCGCCGGCCACCACGATGTCGAACTCCCCAGCCCGGATCAGCTGGTCGGCCAACGCGATCGCGTCCAGCCCGGACAGACACACCTTGTTCACGGTCAGCGCCGGCGTGCTCAGCGGAATACCCGCAGCCACCGCAGCCTGCCGCGCCGGAATCTGCCCCGCCCCGGCCTGCAGCACCTGCCCCATGATCACGTACTGCACCTGGTCAGGCGCGACACCAGCACGCTCCAGCGCACCCTTGATCGCCACCCCGCCGAGGTCGGCACCAGAGAAGTTCTTGAGGGAGCCGAGCAGACGCCCCATAGGGGTACGCGCGCCCGCAACGATGACCGACTTGACAGCGTTGTCCGTAGATCGAGTGCTCACGACGATGCTCTCCAGTGTCTGCCGCGTGGGTGAGGGGAAAGATAGAGCCACTGCTGCTAAACAGCCTAGTCACCAGTAAATTACCCGTCAGTAGCTTACGGTGTCGCCTTCGCCACAACCACTAGGCGCGACCACCCCGTCACCAGGAGGATGTCCCCATGCCTTCCCCCCTCACCCGCATCGACCACATCGGCATCGCCTGCCACAACCTCGACGAAACGATCGACTTCTACCGCACCACCTACGGCTTCGAGGTCCACCACGCCGAGACCAACGAAGAACAAGGCGTCCGCGAAGCCATGCTCAAGATCAACGACACCAGCGACGGCGGCGCCACCTACCTGCAACTCCTAGAGCCCATCCGCGAAGACTCCGCCATCGCCAAGTGGCTGTCCAAGAACGGCGAAGGCGTCCACCACATCGCCTTCGGCACCGCCGACGTGACAACAACCACCGACGACATCGTCAACAAGGGCATCCGCGCCCTCTACGACCACCCCCGCCACGGAACCATGGGCTCCACCATCAACTTCCTCCACCCCAAAGACGCCCACGGGGTACTGGTCGAACTAGTCCAAACCACCAGCAACGACCAGGAGCACTGACGCGGCCGAGCGACGGCCACCCACCCGACCGCCGCCGACACGACGAAGCCCC
>JABFWL010000240.1 GCA_013362315.1 Catenulispora sp.
TAGCTCACCGCCGGATTCGACACCGCGTGCGTGTCGGTCAGCGAGCCGTCCCCCGCGGTGAAGGCCACCAGCACCTTCGGCGGCAGCGTCACCGCGGCGTCCAGCACCTGCGTCCCGTCCAGGGTCACCACCAGGTGCGAAGCCGCCGTCACGGTCACCGTCACGGCGTGGGCGCCGGTGTTCCGCAGGGCCGGGATCGACACGTCGGTCGCCACCGCGTTGAGGTTCGCGTTGCCGTAGGACGCGGTCCCGACCGCGCACCACGAGGAGTGGCCGTAGACGCCCATGTCCCCGAACGTGTTCAGCGAGACGAACGTCGCCGGCAGTGCCGCCACTCCGAGGCCGCCGCCGCTCTGGCCCAGCGCGGTGTTCGAGGTCTGCGACGCGTCCAGCAGCGCGAACGTCATCCCGTCGGCGCCGGAGCTGCCGGCGCCGGAGATGGTCGCCGAGAACGAGGCGGTCAGCCCCAGCGGGTTGACCGCGGTGCTGTTCACCACCGTCCCGGCCGAGCCGGTGGCGCCGTCCGCGGTCAGCGTCGCGGCGCCGTTCGGGGCGGCCGTGGTCCCGGCGGTCACGGTGGCGCTGCCGTTGGCCTGCCACGTCGGATCGGTCAACGCCGGCAGCGTCGCCGAGCCGCCGCCGGTGCCGCCGAAGCCGGACAGGGCGACGGACGCGGTCCCGCTGGTCGTGGTGACGGCGAACGCAGAGCTCTGCGAGCCGGGGGTCGACGCGCTCGGAGTGAACGTCACCGGCACCGTCAGCGTGCCGGCCGGAGCGAGGGCGACACCGCCGGCCGGGAGGGTCGCGGTGAACGGGGCGGCCGGCGCGGTGACCGAGGTGACGGTCTCGGTCACGCCGCCGTTGTTGGTCAGCACCACGTTCTGGGACGCCGACGCCCCGATCGCCACGGTGCCGAAGGCCACGGAACTCGGCGCGGCCGTCAGCGGCTGGCCGGTCGGCGCGGAAGTCCCCGGCGCGATGCTCGGCGCGCTGACCGCGATGACGTTGTTCAGCCCGCCGGTGCTGCCGGTGAACCCGGCGAACGCGCTGGCCGGGAGGACGCCGGCGGCCGGCGCGTAGTTCAGCAGCTGCGTGCCGTCCACCGACACCTTCACCGAACCGCCGGCGACCGTCACAGACACCTGATGCGCCGTCGAGCCCCAGGCGCTCGGCAGCTTGGCGGCGGCCAGGCAGTTCACGTCCTGCCCGCCGTCACCGGGGCCCTGCGCCAGGCAGACGTAGTTGCCGTAGCCGAGCTTGCCGTTCCAGGACGCGGCTGCGACCACCGCGATACCGGGCAGACCGGAGAAGCCCATGCCACCGCCCGGGGCGCCGGCCTTCGTGACAGTGCCCTTAGTGGCGTCGACCAGGGCGAAGGTGAACCCGTCGCCGCCGGTGCCGCCGCTCATTTGTGCCGTGAAACCCGCGGTCAGCCCGTTGGTCGGGACGGCGGAGGTGTAGAACGCGGCACCGGCCATATTGTTCGTGGCGGGCGTCAGCTGGAGCGCACCGCCCGACGCGGCCGGGAGTGTCGCCGAGCCGTACGCCTGCCACGAGGTCGGCGGCGCGGGCAGTACCGGCGCGCCGGTCGCTGTGATCGGCTCGTTCATCACTCCCTGCCCGGAGTCAGGGGTGATCGTGTACTGGGTCGTCTGCGAGCCGGCCGCCGAGGGCTGGAACCGCACCGTGACCGTGATGGTCTGGCCGGCGCCGAGGACCAGACCCTCGGGGATCGGGTTCGGCACCGCGAAGTCCCCGCCGGGCGCCTTGGCCTTGGACAGCGTCGTGGGGATGTTGCCGGTGTTGGACACGGTGAAGCTCGCCGCGGCGGTCGTGCCGACCGGGACGCTGCCGAAGTCCAGGCTGCTCGGGCTGAACACCACGTTCGCCTGGCCTGTGATGGCCGAGCCGTTGACCGGCAGGGTGAGCGTTCCGGAGGTGGAGCCGACCTTCACCGCGGCGGTGTCGGTTCCGGCAGCGGTGGGGGCGTAGGTGATGCTGAAGGAGAACGTGCCGCCGGGCTTGACGACCGTCCCGTTCGCCGGGAGGCCGGTGACTGTGTAAGGGGTCGTAGGCGCACTCGTGGTGCTGATCGTCTCCGAGCCGGTTCCGGTGTTGGTGACCGTCACGTTGGTGGTGGCCGACGTCCCGGTCGGCTGCTGGTTGAACACCACCGTGCCGGGCGCGGCCGAGAAGCCGGGCTTGGTGCCGTAGCCGGTGACTCCGACGCCGACCGTTCCGGCGCTGGTGGTGAAGCTGATGATGCCGGTGACGGCTCCGGCGGTGACCGGGCTGAAGGTCACCGGGACGGACAGGGTCTGCCCGGTGGCCAGCGTCGCCGGCAGCGTCCCCGGCGCGACGGCGAACGGCGCCGAGGCCGTGATCCCGTTGACCGTCACCGGCTTGGTGGCGGTCACGGTGAGCGTCGCCGTGCTCCAGGAGCCGACGTTCACCGAGCCCAGATCCAGGGTCGCCGCGCTGAGCGCCGAGGTGGTCGGGCTGCCGAACGCCATCACCGTGCCCTGAGTCGAGCCGTTCTGGACGTCGCCGCGCGTGCCGACATAGACCCGGCCGCGGTCGGTCGCCGGCGTGGCGAACTTGGAGGTGAAGCCGATGGGCCAGGACCCGAGCAGGGCCAGCGTGCCGCTGCCGTCGGGCACCGCGTTGTAGGCGCGCAACTGGCCGCCGGTGCCGTAGGAGCCGCCGGAGTACTCCACCCACACCACGGCGGTCCCGGATGTGGTGCCGGAGGAGGTGACCACCGGGGACCCGGATGTGTACCCGAAGCCGCCGCCGGCGGATGTCCCGGCCAGACTCAGGACCGGCGTCGTGCCGCCGGACAGGCCGTACTTCAGGGCGCGCAGCGGTGCGCCGTTGTCGACGAGGTAGACGTAACCGCCGTCCCCGCCCCAGAAGGCCGGATGGTCCCACTGGCCGCCGGCTCCGGGTGTCACGGTACTGACATCGGCGTCGGTGCCGCCGGAGCCCTGGCCCATGCCGCCGAGGTGGTCCCGGTCGAGGAGGAAGACCCGGCCGTCCTTGCCCTGCTGGACCAGCAGATGCGGGTGCGTCGAGCTGCCGAAGGCATCCGGGAGCGCCATCGGGCCGCCGGAGGCCAGATCCTTGTCCTGCTGGTCCAGGGCGGCGGCGTTGGTCGGCGCGAAGAAGTCGCCGGCCGACAGCGAGCCGTCCGCGTTGACGTTCAGGCGGACCACCGACTCCGACAGGTACGGAGGCGGAGCGGATCCCGGTGCCGGGGACGGCGAGACGCCGTTGCCGGTGGCCACGAACAGGTGCCCGGCGCCGTCGGCGACGATGCCGCCGCCGGACTGCCAGATCCCGCCGCCGCCGCCGGACCAGGTGACCTCCGAGCCCCACATCGCGGTCTGCTTGCCGGCGGTGGAGACGCCGACGACGTAGCCCCGGTAGGGGCCGTTGTCGCAGTGCGAGCCGAAAGCCGCGTAGACGACCCCGTTCAGCAGCAGCAGGCCGGGGCGCTGCGCCTGGTGCTCGGCGTTGAACGGGACGTTCTGCGGGTCGTTCGAGGGCGAGCCGCCGATCCGCACCGGGAAGCCGGGCTTCTCCGCACCCGTCGCGGGATCGACGGCGTGCATATACCAGTTGGGGCTGGTGAGGTCCGGGCCGTCGTTGACTTTGGCCGTCAAGTAGACGTATCCCGTAGCCGGGTCGTATACCGGTGTTGATGTCACGCCGATATTCGGGAATAGATCCGTGCACTGGCTCCAGACTTTGGTGATGGGCCAGGCCGGACCGATGTCGTCGGTCCATTTTATCGCGCCGGTGGCCGGATCCAGGCCGTATACCTTGTCGTTCTCGGTAGCCGTTATCAGGGTACTGCCGACGACGAGCGGCTGCGCGTAGACCTGTCCGTCCACCGGCGTGCTGAACAGCTGCCCGAAGGACGACGACGCCACAGCCGCCGGAGTCAGAGCGGGCTCGTTCTGGTCCCAGCCGGTGCGGTAACCGTCCTGTGACACCGTCGTCACGTCGGCGTTCGCCGGCGGCGACGGCAGCGCCAGCAGGGCGGTCAAGCCGACGGCGAGCGCGGTGGCGCCGGCCGCCAGCAGGCGCCCCGGGCGGCGGATCGCGATCGCGGCACGGCGCCCACGCCGTGACAGATAGCCCGAATGAGACACTCTTCCCCCTTCGCCGGCAGCGGCGATCAGCGCAAATGCGGAATCGAAAGCTATCAGCCGAACGAGCATCCAGCCGACCCGCTGCGCAGTATTTAACGGATCGCTACGCAACATTTAACACAGCGTTCCCGGGACCTTGCGACCGCGTGTGGCAGGGTGTTGCGAGGGTAAGCCGGAACGCTGCGAATCCGGCTGTAGCAGGGGGGTATCAGAGACTTGTTCTCAACATTCATTGTGGCGTTCTCATTTGTTCAATTCGGCGTCGCCGCGTTCACGTTATGGTGGATGCTGCACGCTTGGCGGACGCCGGAGACGCTGGCGTCCACCCGGTTCACCGTCCCCGACGGCGACTGCGGGTTGTCCTTCTCGCTGCTGGTGCCGGCCCGGCATGAGCAGGAAGTGCTGGACCACACCGTCTCCCGGCTGCTGGAGTCCACGCACACCGACTACGAGGTCCTGGTCATCGTCGGGCACGACGACCCCGACACCGCCGCGGTGGCGCACGCGCTGGCCGAGCGCGCCCCGGACCGGGTGCGCGTGGTGACCGACCACCACGAGAAGAAGAACAAGCCGAAGGCCCTGAACAACGCGCTGCCGCACTGCCGCGGCGAGGTGGTCGGGGTGTTCGACGCCGAGGACCAGGTGCATCCGGAGCTGCTGGCGCATGTGGACCACGCATTCCGGTCCTGCGACGCCGACGTCGTGCAGGGCGGCGTGCAGCTGATCAACTACCACTCGTCCTGGTACAGCCTGCGCAACTGCCTGGAGTACTTCTTCTGGTTCCGCAGCCGGCTGCACCTGCACGCCAGCAAGGGGTTCATCCCGCTCGGCGGCAACACCGTCTTCGTGAAGACGGACCTGTTGCGCGCGAACGACGGCTGGGACCAGGAGTGCCTGGCAGAGGACTGCGACCTCGGGGTACGGCTGTCGAGCCAGGGTGCGAAGGTCGTCGTGGCGTACGACTCGGAGATGGTGACCCGCGAGGAGACGCCCGGCTCGGTCGTCGCGCTGATGAAGCAGCGGACGCGGTGGAACCAGGGATTCCTGCAGGTGCTTCGCAAGAAGGACTGGCGGCGGCTGCCCTCGCGCCGGCAGCGCCTGCTGGCCCGCTACACCCTGATGACGCCGTTCTTCCAGGCGTTCTCCGGCATCCTGGTGCTGCTCGGGTTCGCGGTCGCGCTGATCGCGCACGTGCCGGTGGGCGTCGCGCTCATCGCCTTCCTGCCGGCCCTGCCGATGACCGCGACGTTCCTGTTCGAGGCGGTGGGGCTGCACGACTTCGGGCGGCAGTACGAGTTGCCCGTCACCTTCCGGCACTATGTGAAGCTCATCGTCGGCGGCCCGCTGTACCAGCTGATCCTCGCCTGGGCCGCGCTGCGTGCCGTGTGGCGGGAGTTCCGCGGCCGCAAGGACTGGGAGCTGACGAAGCACGTCGGCGCGCATCTGGCCGTTGAGGCCGAGGCCGTGGCGTGAGGCTTTCCGGGGGGCTGTCCAGTCGTGGCGGGAGGCTGTCCGGAAGGCTTTCCGGGACGCTGTCCGGGAGGTTGTCCGGCCGTACCGAGCGGATCGCCGGCTGGTGCCGCGCCCATCCCGACGCACTGATCATCACCGGGCTGGTGCTGCTGGTGGTCGCCGTGCAGGGCGTGAACATCGCCAACTTCCCCACCGTCAGCGACGACGAGGGGACGTATCTGGCCCAGGCCTGGGCGATCCAGCACGGCAAGGGACTGGCGCACTACAGCTACTGGTATGACCACCCGCCGCTGGGCTGGATCCAGATCGCCGCCCTGTCGTGGCTTCCGGAGATGTTCGACCACGGATCGATGGTCGTCATGCACGCCAGGGTCATCATGCTGCCGGTCAGCGCGATCTCCTCGGCGCTGGTCTACGTGCTGTGCCGGCGGCTGGGGATGGCTCGGTGGGCAGCGGCGCTCGGCGTGGTGGTGTACGGGCTCTCGCCGCTGTCGGTGACGATGCAGCGGGAGATCTACCTCGACAACTTCGCGGTGGTGTGGATGGTCGCCGCGTTCGTGCTGGCGCTCTCGCCCCGGCGGCACCTGTGGCACCACGTGGCGGCCGGGTTCTGCGCCGCCGCGGCCATCCTGTCGAAGGAGACCATGCTGGTCGTGGCGCCCGCGCTGCTGTGGGCGGTGTGGCAGGGCTCTGACAAGGCGACACGGAAGTTCTCGCTGACCGGCTTCCTGTCCACGGCCGGGCTGGTCATCGCGCAGTATCCGCTGTACGCGCTGCTCAAAGGGGAGCTGTTCGCCGGCGCCGGACACAACTCCCTGTTCGGCGCCATCTCCTACCAGCTGGGGCGCAAGGGCGGGGGGAACATCTTCCAGAAGGGGTCCGTGTCGAACCTGACCCTGCACTGGTGGCTGGTCCGGGATCCGGTCCTGATGTACGCCGGGACCGCGGCGGTGTTCGCGGCGCTGGTGGTGCGGCGGCTGCGGCCGGTGGCGCTGGCGGGCGTGATCCTGGTGGTGGTCGGGTCGCGCCCGAGCGGGTACCTGCCGGCGATGTACGTCATCCAGGCGATCCCGTTCTTCGCGGTGTGCATCGCGGGGCTCGTGGACGAGGGTATGCGGGTCCTGATGCTGGAGCGCACGCGGGAGTGGCTGCGGCGGTTCTGGCGGTGGGAGGTGCCGTGGCGGCGGATTGATGTCGCGGCGCTGTCGGGGGTGGTGGCGGTGGGACTGATCGCGCCGGTGTGGCAGACCGGGGATGCCACGGCGGATACGGCGTTCGCGAACGATCAGTATGCGCAGGCTTCGGCGTGGATTCGGGAGCACGTGCCGGATCGGGCGCATACGCGGATCGTTGTTGATGACGCCATGTGGCCGGATCTTGCGGATCAGGGGTTTCAGCCGGGGCTCGGGGTGATCTGGTTCTACAAGGTGGACCTGGACCCTGCGGTGACGCGGACGCTGCCGCGGGGGTGGAGGGACATTGACTACGTCGTGTCTACGACGGTGATTCGGCAGGACCCGAATGGGCTGCCTACTGTGCGGCAGGCGATGGAGCATTCGGCGACGGTTGCGACGTTTGGGAGCGCCGACCAGCGGATTGACATTTTGAAGGTGGAGAAATGACGGCGGCTGGGGTGCGGGAGGAGATTGAGGGAGAGTCTGCGCCGGGCGCTACGGCGGGCTCTACGTTGGTCTCCGGACCGGTTGTTGAGCCCGAGCCCGGCCTGCGGGCCGGGACGTTCGGCGAGCGCCTGACGGCCTTCCTGCGCGGGCGGGGGCCGCTCGTGCTGATTCTGCTGCTGCAGGTCGTGCTGGCGTATCAACTTTCGAATACTGCCTTCGAGGACGAGTCGCTGTACTTGTACGCGGGTCATCGGGAAGTCGCGCTGGAACTGCACGGCACGCCGACTTACGACTCGTATCCGAGCTACTTCTCCGGTGCGCCGTTTCTGTATCCGATCGCGGTGGCCGGGCTGGACAGCTGGGGTGGGTTGGAGGCTGCGCGGGCGCTGAGTTTGGTGTGTCTGCTTGTGACCACGGGGATCGTTTGGACGGTGACTCGGCGGTTGTATGGGCGTGCGCCGTCGATTTTGGCTGCGGCGTTGTTTGCGACGTCGGCGCCTACGTTGTTCTTGAGTCGGTTCGCGACGTATGACGCGATGACGATCATGCTGCTTGCGGTCGGGTTGTGGATTGTGGTGCGGACTGCCGAGAGGTCGGTTTTTTGGGCGGTGGGTGCCGCTCCTGTGCTGGCGCTCGCGGTGGCGGTGAAGTACGCGGCGTTGCTGTATGTGCCGACGGTGGTTGTGGTGGCGGGGCTGAGTGGGGTCGGGGTAGGCGGGAAGGCGGAGGCGGGGCGGCGGTGGCGCCGGTGGCAGCGGGGCATGCTGCGGGCGGTGCTGCTCGGGGCGGGTGTTGCCGGGCTGCTGGCTGCGGGGTATGCGAGCTTGAGTCCTGCTATGAAGCTTGGTATCACGCAGACCACTACTAATCGCGATGCTGGTGGGGATCCGGTGTCGGCGATTGTGCGGTTGTCGATGGTGTGGTGTGGGTGGGTGTTTGTGTTGGGGGTGGTTGGGACGGTTTTTGAGGCTGTGCGGGGGCGGGGGGATCGGGCTCGTGTGCTGCTGGCGGCGACGCTGGCGGGTAGTGCGCTGCTTGCGACGCTCTATCAGGCGCATCTGCATAAGATGCAGTCGCTGCATAAGCATCTGGGGTTCGGGCTTATGTTTGCGGCACCGGTTGCTGGGCTGGCTATCGCTGGACTCGCTCGGCTGCGGCATCGCGATGTCCGGCGGCGGGTGCCTGGGCTGGCGCTGGGGATTGTCGGGGTGCTGGCGCTGTATGCGGGGCATGCTGTGAGACCGCTGTATGAGGGGTGGCCGGACTCTTCGGGGATGGTTGATGTGGTGCGGCCTCTGGTTCATGAGGGGCATGAGCACTACTTGGCGGAGGAGAACGAGGTTCCGCGATACTACCTGCGGGACAGGACTCAGCCTTATGAGTGGTTCACGACGTTCTTTTTCAGTTACACCAGCAAGGATGGGCGGCAGCTGACTGGGGTTGATGCCTATCGTGCTGCGCTTGGGGATCATTACTTTGCTCTGGTCATCCTTGATCATGGGCCTACGTCGGCGCTTGATGATCAGCTTGATCAGACACTTAAGGCGGCGGGGTCTGGGTACCGGCTGGTTGCTGCTGTGCCGGGGCGGACTAGTCATGGGCCGCAGGTGTATGAGGTTTGGGGGCTTGGGTAGGTAGGCTGCGGTTACCGGAGTTCCGCAGATCATCAGTCACCTAGGGTGACATTTGATTGTCTGAACTGCGGTAATGCGGCTGGGACTGGAGGGTGGGCGTGTCTCTAGGCCCTCGTCGTGCTCGACGAGGGCCTGCGCTGCGGAGGTGCTCGCGTTTGCGCTGGTCAGCGCGTCGCGGGGGTGGCGTCGAGGATCGTCTTCGGCGTTTCGATACTGAGCGCGACGAGTAGATCGCGTTGTGTCTTCGACAATTGAGTGGTCTGGCGGAAGGTGCCGGCGGGGCCGGTGAAGGTGATCGCGTGCAGGCGCTGGAGTTCGGTTCGGATGCGGTTCCAGGTCACTCCGGAGGTGTTCTCCGCGACGCGGATGAGCAACAGCGCCAGCCAGCACAGCAGGACGTGGGCGCGTATCCGGTCTTCCAGCCGGTGGTAGACCGGCCGCAGGTCGATGATCGACTTCATGTCCTTCCATCCACGCTCCACTTCCAGAAGCTGCTTGTATCCGAGCGCGATGTCCTCGGGACTGAGCTTGGGATCGGAGCTGCGAAGGAGGTACTTGCCGTCGAGGTTGGCCTCGGCGGCGATCTTCTTGTTGTCGATGCGCAGCAGCCCGCCGGGCGTGACGCGCAGGAACCGCTTGAGCCCGGGCTTGGTGGAGATCACGCCCTCCAGCCGGGCGCGCTCGTGCCGCGCGAGCTTGTCGGTGTCGGCGATCGCCTCTTCGAGCTGGGCGACGAGCTTGGCGCGGACGGCAGCGTCGCGGTCGGCCTGCACCGGGTTGTAGCAGAGCACGAATCTGTCATCGCTTCCGATGTTGACCTCCTTGACCTGCAGGTTGTCCCGGACCGTGGCGTAGCGGCCCTGGCGGGACAGCGCAGCCTTGACCTCGGCCGAGCCCGAGCGCAGCTTCTCGCCGATGATGTAGCCCCCGGCACCGCGCATCAGCTCCCGCCGGTTGTCCGATGAGGAGAAACCTCGGTCGGCCACCCACACGATCCGCGACAGCGACCAGGCCCGCATGTCGTCCTTGACCTGCTGGATCAGCTTGGAGTCTGCCGTCCCGCCGGGCCAGCACCAGACCCGCACCGGGATCCCGTCGCGGGTGACAGCCATCCCGACCACGACCTGCGGCAGATCGTCCCGGCCGTCCTTGCTCTTGCCGAAGGCGCGGAATCCTCGCTGGTCAGCGGCCTTGTCGGGGTCGTCGGTGATGCGGCCGTGCTTGTCGCGCGGCAGCTCGGCGTCGGCTTCGTCGAGTTCGAAGTAGGTGTTGGTGGTGTCGAAGAACAGCAAGTCCACCTCCAGGTTCAGCAGATCGGTGACCTGGAAGTAGACCTGCTCGGCCAATGTCGGCTCGATCGCCAGCAACTCGTCCATCGCCCGGTAGCAGGCGTCGTCGCCAACGGCCGCCAGGCCGTCGATGTGCGCGTCGTTGCAGATCCAGTCGACCGCGGCCAGCTTGGAGGAGGCGGCCAGCGCCCGGTTCGCGACCAGCGCGAACAGCACCCGCTCCACCCGTGCCGCATCCAGCTTCCGCCCGGCCAGCAGTTCCCTGATCTGGCTGCCGATCCCGAGGCGACGCCACAGCGCGTCCAACACATACGTGCCGCCGAACGACCGCGAGTCGGTGAACACCAGGTCGGCCGGCGCATCCGGCGGCGTCGACGTTGCCTCGGCGCCCAGCAGCCGGGACAGCGCGCCGATCAGTCGCTTGATCGCGGCACGGTCGAGGGCGTCGGCACGGCCGAACGAGTACACGATCCTCGGCTTGGAGCGTCCGGCATCGGAGTCCCAGTCGTTGTGCGCCAGGTGCAGGTAGCGGACGACAGTGCCGTCCTTCGTGCGCCGCGTCGTCGTCTTCACATACACAAGCCCTAGATCATATACATCCCATCGCTGGTGAACAGGCTGTAGTCATCTGAAGCGTTTCTCTAGGCGATTTCGCGCTGACGCACGCACGACGACCCGCTGACCAGGCCCTCAACCCGGCAAGTTCTCTAGATCAGCCCTCGACCTGCGGAACCCCGGGAAGGACATCGTTTCGATGGTCTGCATGCTCCGAAGGTATGACGGGCGCTTTGCCGGCGAATCGGTCGGGCCTACTTAATGCCGCGAGCAAACTCCGCCAGCTGACTCCGCGACGATATCCCCAGCTTCGGAAACGCCCGGTACAGGTGGTGCCCGACCGTCCGCGGGCTGAGGAACAACTGTGTGGCGATGTCGCGGTTGGTCGCGCCTGCGGCCGCCAGACGCACCACTTCACGTTCCTGCGGAGTCAGACGGTCCAGTACGGTGCCGGTCTCCCGCCCCTGATCGGACACCTCACCGGTGCCCCGGAGCTCCGTCCTCGCGCGCTCCGCCCAGGCGGGCGTGCCCAGCCGGTCGAAGATCTCCAGCGCGCTGCGCAGGGTGCGGCGTGCGTCGGTACGGCGTAGCCGGCGGCGCAGCCATTCGCCGTAGAGCAGCAGGGTTCTGGCTTGCTCGAATGACGTGTCCAGGGCTTCATGGTGGCCGAGCGCCTCCCGGAAATGCGGCTCAGCCGCGTCCGTTTCAGCCGGACCGAGTGCGAGGGCGCGGCATCGTGCCGCGAGCGCGTCCGTCAGCGGCTGCTTGGTGATTGCGGCCCACCGCTCGTAGGCCTCGACGTACTCGGCGACCGCTCTGCCGCTCCTTGCGCCGGCCTCGACCAGGTCCGGAAGGAGAAACGCGGTCAGCAACGGCGAATCGACGAGGACCTTCTCCAACACTGTGTAAGCGGCCTCCGGATCGCCGGACCCGAGATGCGACCAGGCCAGGGCTCGGGCGGCGTGGACGACCGCTGTGCCGATGCGATGCGCCTCGGCGTGTTCGACGGCTGATTCGGCTGACTCCCGGCACGCGCTCGTGTCGCCCTGGAGCGCGAACACGGCGGCGAGCGTGGCCCGCAGGTGGCAGGCCCGGTGTTCGTGCTCGCCGTACTCGGCGATGCGCAAGCCTTCCTCAGCGGCTTGCCGGGCCGTGTCCACCGCGCCGCCGGCCAACTGCGCCTCAGCCAGGAGGTGTAGGCAGGTCGCCTGCCATCCGTGCAAACCGTGGGAACGACAGAAAGCCAGTAACACTTCGGCCATCTGCCGGGCCGAGGAGTGGTCGGCCCCGGCATGGGCGGCGTAGGCCGCGAGGAACCGCAGACTGAACAGATTCGATTCGTCGTTGACGGTCCGGCCGAAGACGGTGTGATCGACCGGTCCGTCGGCTGCCGCCAGCGTGGCCAGAGCGGACAAGGCCTCATTCCGCCCCCGTGCGCGCTCGCAAACCCGATCGAGCAATGCGCCGTCACCGGCCGACAGCGCCGCATGACAGGCCTCGACGGTGATGGCGAACGTCTCGCCTTCCACGCGGTCGAGCAGGATCTCCACCGCTCGCGCCGCCGATCCCGAGTTCAGCTCCAGGGCCGCTCGTGCCCGGGCGAAGGCGGCCGATCCCCGTTCAGGCTCCGGCACCTGCTCCAGAAGCGCGGCGACCCGGGCGAACTGTCCGGCGTCGGCAGCGGCCTGTGCCGCCGCGATCAGTCGGCGCCGCCTTGACTCCGGACCCCCGGAAAGCTGTGCCGCGCGCTCGTAGGCCGCGGCCACGGCGGCTGCCGCGTGTCGGCCGTCGGCGCGCTCCGCCGCCTGATCCAAGTCCACGGCGGCGGCCTCGTCCGGTCCGAGGGCGGCCGCGGCCCGGTGCCAGGCGCGCCGGTCGGCGTGTTCGTCGCCGGGCAGTACCGCGGCGAGTGCCTGATGGGCCGCGACACGGTCGGCGAGAGCCGCCGCGTGGTACGCCGCAGTCCGCACCAGGGGGTGACGGAACTCGACGCTCGTTCCACAGCGGATGAAACCCGCCTTCTCCGCGGGTTCCAGATCGACCAGTGTCGCCGAGGCGGCCCGCAGTACCACCGCGATGTGGCCGGTGTCGTCGGCCGCGGCCACGAGCAGCGCGCGGCGCGTCGCCGGAGGCAGGGCTTCGATCTGCGTGTGGAACACGGCTTGTACCCGTGCCGACGGCGACAGGGGGGCCGGACCCAGAGACCCGGTCCGCTGCTCGTCGCTCATCGCCCGGGGAAGTTCGATCAGGGCCAGGGGGTTGCCGCAGGCCTGCTCCACGACGCGCTCAAGGACATGCGGCGGCATCCCCGCCTCACCGCGCGCCATCAGCAACGCGGTGGTGGAGGCCGCGTCGAGCCCTTCGACCCGCAACTCCGGCAATCCCGGCCGTGGCGCCTCACGCTGAGCGAATACCATCACCACGCCCTCGGCGTCCAGGCGCCGCGCCGCGAACGCCAACGCGTCCATCGACGCCCCGTCGACCCACTGCGCGTCGTCGATCAGGCACAGCACCGGGTCTTCGCCGCCGTGCTCGGACAGCAGCGTCAACACGGCCAGCCCGATCAGGAACCGGTCGGGGGCCCCGGACGCCGCCAGCCCGAACGCCGCCTTCAACGCCGCGGCCTGCGGTTCGGGCAGCAGGTCCAGGCCGCCCAGCGCCGGCCGCAGCAACTGGTGCAGCGCAGCGAACGGCAACTCGGCCTCGGACTCGACACCGGTGGTGCGCAGCACCCGAGCCCGGCCCGGCTCGGCCGCCATCCGGTCCAGCAGGACCGTTTTGCCGATGCCCGCATCGCCGTGGATCACCAGCGCCGCGCTGGTCCCCGCCTCGGCTGCGGCCAACAGATCGGCCAGTACCCGCAGCTCTGTGTCACGTCCGTACAACACCCGACCAACATACCCACCGGTCATGGCCCGGCGACTGGTCACGTTAAGTCATGCCGACCGATTCGCCGGTACCCGCACCACTCCTACCGTTCAAGCCATGACGATGACACAGAGCGCCACCATCGAAACCGCCCGCCTCGTGCTCCGCCCGATCTCCCGGGAAGAGGCCGAACACATCGCCGCCGGCTCCCGCGACGGCAGGCTGTGGAGCGAGGGCTACCCGCGCGGCGATGATCAAGACGTCGCCCGGATGCTCCTCGGCATGGCACCACCCGCCGACCCGTTGTTCGGGCCGCTCCAGGTCGCCCTGCTCGGCTCCGGCACCGTCATCGGGGGCATCGGGTTCATGGGACCGCCGGACGCCGACGGCACCGTCGAGATCGGCTACGGTGTCGCCCCCGAGGCCGAGGGGCGCGGCTACACGACCGAAGCGGTACTCGCCCTGCTGCATTGGGCCTTCACCGTCGGCGGGGTCCGCCGGGTAATCGCCACGACAGCTCTCGACAATTACGGCTCCCAGCGGGTCCTGGACAAGGCAGGCCTGACCCTGACCCGGTCGGACGAGACCCTGCATCATTACGAGATCACGAGGACCAACGGATGAGTGATGAAAACCTGCTGAGGGCCAGAACCTTAGGCAGTGTCGTGTCGAAGCTTCAGCCCACCCCTGTCATCGACGAGACAGCCCGGCTGCTGACCGAGAATTACGTCTTCCCTGAGATAGCCGAGCAGCTCGCCGCCCTGCTCCGACGACGTCTCGCCGAGGGTGCCTATGACGTCGACGGTGCCGAGGAGCTCGCGGGTCTGGTCACCGCGGACCTGCAGTCCGTCAACGACGACAAACACCTGAGACTGAAGTATCACGATGTCCCGGTATCCCCCGAGCAGGGCGCGGCCACTCTGGAATCGATCCGCCGGGACTTCGACACCTCGCTGGGCGGAGCGCCACGGGTGGAGCTGCTCGACGGCGGGGTCGCAGTGGTGGAGCTGGCGCCGATGCTGTTCCCGCTGGACTGGGCCGCCGAACCGCTCGGCGCCGCGCTCACCCTGGCTTCCCGCGCCCAGGCGCTGGTCGTGGACCTTCGCAACAACCGGGGCGGCGACCCGGAGACCGTCGCCTTCGTCTGCAGCTACCTCCTGAACAAGCGCACTCACCTCAACACCATGTACTGGCGCCGCGGTGAGCGCACCGAGCAGTCCTGGAGCCTGCCGCACGTTCCCGGCGCGCGCTTCGGTGGCAGCAAGCCGTTGTATGTCCTGTCCAGTGACAGCACCTTCTCCGCCGCCGAGGAGCTGGCGTACGACCTGCAGCAGCTCGGCCGCGCCGTCATCGTCGGCGAACGCACCCGCGGCGGCGCCCACCCCTGCAAGGGGTGGACCGTGCACCCTCACCTGGAAGCCACCATCCCGACCGGTCGCGCCGTCAATCCAGTCTCCGGCACGAACTGGGAGGGCACCGGCGTGCAGCCGGACGTCCCCTGCGCCGCTGCCGAGGCGCTTGACCGGGCGCACGCACTCGCACTGGCTCGATTGGCCTGACCACCGGCATCATGGCCGCCGTCGCCCGTGCCATGGATGAGACCGCGCCCACAGCTTCCCGTGCGGCACATTGCCGCACGGGTCGTCATGGACCGGGCCTCGGCCGGCATCCACCGTCATCGACTCGACATGTATTGTCCGATTCAAGACGCTGAACTGGTTCGGGGGTGCGGCCCCGTCATCGATGGCGTTGCCGCGGGCCAGGTCGGCGAGATCGGCCGCGGCCTGTCCGGCGTGCCAGCCTTCGAGGCTCCATCGGCGGCCATCATGTCGGTCACAAAGCGGCGGGCGGCGGCGCCGATCTCGCGGTCCGCGGCGCGCGCCAGATTGGCCGGCCGCCAGCCGTATGGCAAGCACTTCTTATCCAGCGCATCCATGTGGAGACCGAACAAGATGGTGTCCATCGCGCGACACCATCCGGTGCCCCGGGTCTCGTCGACCAGCACGGCGCACGGACGCCTCGACCGCCACATGCTTCGTTACCCGGAGATCGAGGCGAACCGGGCCTGGGATCGCCGGCGCTGCGGTGCGTCGCCCCGACCGTGCTGGTGTCGGCCGTCGGCTCGGCCGCCGTCCTGGACGTGTTGCGTTTCGCCGGATACGCACCCTCGGCGCATCAGGCCGACGGTGCCGTCGTGGTGGGCAAGATGGCGGGCCCGTGCTTGTCCATCTTGAGCCGGTTGAGGGAACCTGCGGCGCGGCGCGCCTGGTCTTTTTCTAGCTCGACTATAGTTATTGTAAATATAGTCGAGCTATGGAGGCGCCCATGGCATCCACTCCTGCCAAGCCCCAGGATGTCTTCGGCCGCGATGTGGAGTGGGCCGACCTGGCCGATTTCGCGGTCTCTCCGTTACCCGGCCTGCGGGTCGCCGTGGTCTACGGCCGACGCCGCCAAGGAAAGTCCTATCTGCTGCGACGGCTGGCCGAGGCTTGCGGCGGGCTGTACCACCTGGCGACCGAGCAGGCCGAGGCGGTCTCCCTGCGTCGGTTCGCCGATGCCGTGGCCGAATGGCAGCGGCTGCCGGCTGGAGCCCTGGGGTTCCGGGACTGGGAGCACGCGCTGGACAGCACGTTCGAATTCATGACTCGGCGCGACGCCCGCGACGACGTCCCTCCCTTGCTCGTGCTCGACGAGTTTCCCTATCTGGCCAACGAGACGCAAGGGCTGGCCTCCGTCATCCAGGGACTCTACGACCGGCTCGGGCCGGGCGGGCTGGGGCAGCGCGAACCGCTGCGGCTCATCCTGTGCGGCTCGGCGATTTCCGTGATGTCCGGGCTGTTGTCCGGCACCAAGGCGCTACGCGGCCGCGGTGCCCTGGAGCTGAAGGTCAGACCGTTCGGGTACCGCGAGGCGAGGCACTTCTGGCAGATCGAGGACCTGCCCACCGCGTTCCTGCACAACGCTCTGATCGGGGGCACACCGGGATATCGCGAACTCGCCCCGGCTCCTCGTGTCGGGGAAACTCCAGACGGGGTGGCCGATTGGATCGCCCGCAACGTCCTGCGGCCGTCGGTGCCGTTGTTCGACGAGGCCAACCGGGTCGTCCACGAGGACCCGCGGATCCGCGACGCCGCCTTGTACAACTCCATCCTGGCCGTCGTCGCCGCGGGCGAGAGCTCGCCGACGAAGATCGGCGGACTGCTCCAACGGCCCGCGACCTCCCTGACCCACCAGCTGACCATGTTGGAATCGGCCGGATTCCTCGACCGCTCCCAGGATCTGCTACTGGAGCGGCGGCCCGTCATCGCCGTCAACGACCCGGTCATCCGCCTGCACCATCTGGTCATCGAGCCCTACCTGGCTGACTTGGAGGCCGGCCGGGCCCGGCGGGTCTGGACGGAGTCCGCGCACACCGTGGAGTCGAAGATCCTCGGCCCGCACTTCGAGACCCTGGCCGCCGAATGGGTGCGCCACCACGCCGCCGAGGAGGCCGGGCTGGACGTCGGCGTCACCGGGCAGACCGTCGTACCCTGCCGCGAGCACAAAGCAGGACACGAGATCGACATCCTGTCGCTGGCCCGCGGCGCTCGGCCGCGCAGCACCGCGGCGCCGATCGCCTTCATCGGCGAGGCCAAGTCCCGCGACCGCAGACCCGGGACCGCTCAACTGGAGCGGCTGGAACACCTTCGCGCGCTGCTCACCAGGTCCGGCCACGACGCATCGACCGCGAAGCTCGGACTGTTCAGCACCTCAGGGTTCACCGACGAGGTCCAGGCAGCCGCAGCGCGGTCTACCGGTGAGATCCTGCTTGTCGGCTTCGACGAGCTCTACGGAGAGCCACGCGGGGCATGACGTCGCGTCGTATCAGCGCGATGCCCGATGGCAGGTTCTGCGGGGTGCGGCGCTGTAGCTCAAGGTGTCGTTCGTAGATCGCGGCGAACTGGGACTGACGGGGCTCGAGCCCCGGTCCTGGATCCAGGGGATGCGCGACGAATACGTGTCGAAACCGGCAGCGCGACGAACGATTCCGGGCCGTGGGCCAGGTCGGCATATCTGTAGTCAGGATATTGTTAACGCCCCACGCGCCCTACAAGATCGACTTTATATCTAGCCTGCGGCACTTTCGGCGGCCGGCGCGCAGTTGCCGCCGGTGTGCCAGATCCCTTAGTCGCGCTGAGGGTTTTGCCGCACGGGACCCCGTGAGTGTCTTTGGACACGGTGTCGATACGGACAGCTGCCGCCGCCGGCAGCTGTCCGCTCAGTGCGAGGTCACTTCTGTGTGACGTCCGTGTAGTAGACGTCCTTGTTCGGCAGGTGGCCGGTGGTCAGGAAGTCGACGGTGGCCTTGTCGGCGCCGGCGGAGCCGGCGTTGTAGACGTAGTGTCCGCCGTTGTCGACGCCGACCAGGACGGACTTGTCGCCGAGGGCCTGGTGCAGTCCGAGGCCGCCTTCCCATGGGGTGGCGTTGTCGCGGCGGTTCTGCAGAATCAGGGTGTTGCGCGAGCCGGTCGCGGTCACGGAGACGGTGGGTTCCACCGGCTTGGGCCAGAAGGCGCAAGTCCAGATGTTGGCCGGCATGCCTGCGGTGAGCGGCCAGGCCTTGCGGTCCGCGGCGGTGCGGGTGGCGTAGCCGTCGATGTCGTGGGACCACCTGGCGTCGCCGCAGACCAGGGCCAGGAACATGGTGGCCTGGTTGTCCGCGGGGATGCCCGGGGATGACGGACTGTCGGCGAACACCTCCTGCAGAACCTTGCCGTCGGCGTCGGTGAGGTGGCCGTCGGCCAGGTCGGCGGTGGCCTTCCAGAACTGGGTGAGCAGCGGGAGGGTCTCGTTGTGCAGCAGCAGAGCGTAGGTGACGTTGCGCAGCGCCGGCCCGTCGACCGACGCCGAGGTGCCGGGGACCGGCGCGGGGGTACGGTCGAGGCGGTCGGCGAGAGTGAGGTAGGTCTGGGTCACCTGCGCGGTGGTGCGGCCCAGCCCGAGGGTGGCGTTGTCCGCCGCGGCGACGCGGGCCGCGTCGGGGAAGCGGTCGGCCATGCCCTTGCCCCAGGTGTCGGCCACCTCGTCGGCCCACACCTTGGTGGGGTTGACGTTGCCTTCCAGGACCATCCGGTCGGTCCGCTCCGGGAACAGCGACCGGTAGACGGCGCCGAGGTAGGTGCCGTAGGACTGGCCCCAGTAGGAGATCTTGTGCTCGCCGAGCGCCTGGCGGATGCGGTCCATGTCGCGGGCGGTGTTGGCGGTGGTGTAGTACTTCAGGTTCGCGCCCGCGCCGCGGGCGCACTGTGCGGCGTCGGCTTTGGCGACGGCCACGTTCTTGGTGATGGAGCCGTCGGCGGCGGGGTAGGGGAACAGCCCGGTCACGGTGGGGTCGGCCAGGCCGCAGCTTTGCGGCGTGCTGTGCTCGACGCCGCGCGGATCGAAGCCGATCAGGTCGTAGCCGTCCAGCACGGAGGTCGGCAGGGTCGGTGCCATGGTCGCGGGCATGTCCAGGCCGCCGAGAGCCGGTCCGCCGGGGTTAAGCAGCAGGATGCCGTGCCGCTTGCCGGGCTTGGCGGTGGCCAGCCGGGAGACCGCCACCTGGATCTTCGCGCCGGCCGGGTCCTGGTAGTTCAGCGGAACCGTCAACGTCCCACAAGTCAGCTGCGGGTTCAGACTGGTTCCGTCGGCCGGCTGGGGGCAGGCGCCCCAGACGATCGGCGCCTGCGCCTGGTCCCTGGCTTTCGCGACTGCCGCGACTCCCGCCAGGGCCCGTGGCGTGTTCCGGGAAGCGCTACCGCACGCGGCCAGCGTGGTACCGGCCAGCGTGGAAACGACCACGGCCGCGGCGAACCGGCGGCCTGTCGAGAAACCGGATCTTGGGGAACTGCCCGTCGTCTTCATGGCGTTGACCTCTGTGTTCGAGACTGTTTTGACAGTCCCGAGTCAACAAGACAGCGCTGGTACGGCACATCACCGCGCGGTGGACGAATCAGGTAGCTCTCTCGGGGGACACCAATCCCGCCCGATACGCGAAGATCACCGCCTGGACGCGGTCGCGGAGGTCGAGCTTGGTGAAGATGCGGGAGACGTAGGTTTTCACCGTCTCGGGGCTGATGAACAGCTCGGCCGCGATTTCCGCGTTCGACAGGCCCTTGCTGATCAGGAGCAGCACCTCGAGCTCGCGAGGCGCCAGGACCTGCAGACGCTCGCGTTCCAGGGACGCCGGGGCGGCAGCCGGACGTAGCCGATCGGCGAAGCGGCCGATCAGGGTACGGGTGACCGCCGGAGCCAGGAGCGACTCGCCGCGCGCGACGGTACGCACCGCGTTGATCAGTTCCGGCGGCGGGGCGTCCTTGAGCAGGAAGCCGCTGGCGCCGGCGCGCAGCGCCTCGTACACGTACTCGTCGACGTTGAAAGTCGTGACGACCAGAACCTTCGCCGGGTCGGCGGCATCGGGCCCCGCCAGGTGGCGCGTGGCCTCGATCCCGTCGAGCAGGGGCATGCGGATGTCCATGACGACGACATCCGGCTTCAGCTCCTCCGCACTGCGGATCGCCGCGCGGCCGTCCACGGCCTCACCCACGACCTCCATGTCGGGCTGGGCGGACAGGATCGTGACGAAGCCGGCACGCACCAAGGCCTGATCCTCGCAAACCAGGACCTTGATGACGTCGGAGGGAACACTCACGCAGCACCATCTCCAGTAGGAATTCGGGCGTGGACGCGGAATCCGCCTTCCGGGTCGGGCCCCGCCGCGAACTCGCCTCCCAGCATCTCAACCCTCTCCCGCAGTCCGGACAAGCCCCGGCCGCCCGAGACGTACTGGCCGCCGGCGCGGCCGGTGACGGACGCGGAAGCCGACGCCGAAACCGACGTCGGGGTGGCCGCCGACGCTTGCGCGCCGGCGGCCGCCCCGACGGTGGTGACCTCCACGTCGGTCCAGTCGCGGGTGTGCGCGAGCCGGACCAGCGTCTGCCTGCCTGCGGCGTACTTCACGGCGTTGGTCAGGGCTTCCTGCACGACGCGATACGCCGTCAGCTGGGCACCCACGGCCATGGCCGGCTGCTCTCCGTCCTCGACCAGCTCGACCGGCTGGCCCCCGGACCGCGTCTGCTCCACCAGATCGGGAACGCGTCCCGGCATCGGCATCCGCGGCGCCGAATCGCCGGTCGCCTCCAACACACCGAGCAGGAACCGGAGTTCGGCCAGCGCACGGCGTCCGGTGCCACTGATAGCGTCCAAAGCCTCGGTGACGCGATCCGGCGAGGCCGTGAGGTACTGCGCCGCACCGGCCTGCACCACCATCGCGGTCACGTGATGGGTCACCACATCGTGCAACTCCCGAGCCAGCCGGCTGCGCTCGGCGGCGATCGCCGCCTGTGCGGACAACCGCCGCCGCTCCGCCTCCTGCACGCGCCGCCCGCGAACCTGGACACCCAAACCCCACACCACCGCGAGCACCAGGTAGAACACCAGGTAGTCGGCGAAACCGTTCGGCGAGCCCAGCGCCCACAGCACGACGGCGAAGACCGCATACACACCGGTCGCCGCCAGCGGCACGACCCATCGGTGGCGGTTCTGGTGAGCACCGGCCGAGTACAGGGCGAAGTACAGCCCCAGGCTGCCGACCGTCATCGGTTGTCCGAGAACCTCGTGCAGCGCGAACGAAGTACCCGCCACCGCCAGGCAGATCGCCGGCCACCGGGTGCGCACCGCCAACGGCAAGGTCTGCCCCAACGTCAGCAGGACGTTCACGAGGCTGCCGCCGTGCTGCGGAAGACCGCCGAACTGCGCACCGATCCGCGACAGAGGCGCGGCGAACGCCAGCACCGTGAGAACGAACGCAGCGGCGTAGTTCTTGGCGTCGGCGGAGCGTGAACCCCACCACCGCGACAGCGAGCCGAGCCGGGCGGTTGCGGCAGCCCTCAGCTGCGCGCGTGCAGAGGGACCCGATTGATCTTCCATCGCCATCCAGAGTAGGCCCAGCGCTGAGGTCCGCGGCTCGGGCCTGACCTGGAACCGCAGCGCGACGCCGGGCTGGTTCTTCTTGCCGGACAGCGAGCGGAAACCGGCCCCGGGATACACCGCTCTGCTACGAAATTCCTTGGACGGCGCGGGGACCGGCTTGCTGGAATGGGCTACTGCCGCTGTCGGAGTCGAAGGAGTGCGGCGATGACCGAGATCACGCTGCACTTGTCGGTGCGCGGCCTCACCGACACAGACCTTCCCTCCTGCGGCTGGGCCGGTTCCGCCAAGCACGTGCGAGAGCTCGTTCACCAGATCCGTCGCGCCGAGGCGGGCGAGGTCGACTATCTGGCGGTGTGCACGCCGGTCGGGCTGCCGGTGGCGGTCGGCGGCGTCGACTACACGGTGAAGCCCGGCGCCGGTACCCTCTGGCAGCTCAGCGTGCACCCGGCCCTGCAGTCCTGCGGGATCGGCACACTGCTGGTCCGCTCCGCCGAGCAGCGGATCAGTGCCCGGGGCCTGACCCGCGCCGAGCTCGGCGTCGAGGAGAGCAACCCGCGCGCCCGCGCCCTGTACGAGCGCCTGGGCTACCGGGCCTTCAGCCGCGAGCTCGACTCCTGGGACGTGGAAGCTGAGGACGGCTCGCTTCAGCGGTACGAGACGATGTGCACGCTGATGGGCAAGGACCTGCTGTGACGCTGGATTTCGCGGCGTTCGTCGCCGAGGCGACGGCCGACCCGGCTGTCGTCGGACTCGTCCTCAAGGGCTCCCAAGCCCACGAGGGCATGGCCAACAGTCATTCCGACCACGACCTCTACGTCATCCTCGCCGACGACACCGCGAGCGAGCTGACCGCGCTGCAGGGCTACCGCTCCGCGCGACTGGACCTGGTCGTCACCACCCTCGAACGGTTCCCCCAGCTCGCCGACTGGGACCGGTACGCCATCGCCCGCTCCCGGGTGCTCCTCGACCGCAGCGACGGGGAGGTCACCCGGATCGTCGCCGCGATGGGACGGCTCGGCGAGGAGGAGGCCTTCCGGTCCGCCGCCGCCTTGCTGGACGCCTACGCCAACCTGCTCTACCGCTCGGTCAAGAACCACCGCGACGGGAACCCGCTCGCCGGCCACCTCGACGCTGCCGCCAGTGTCGGATTCCTGCTCGACCTGCTCTTCGCCCTGGACCGCCGCCCGCGCCCCTACAACAAGTACCTGGCCTGGGAGCTGGACCGGTTCCCGCTGCCCGGCTGGGAGAGCACCGCGCTGCTGGACACCATCGCGCGGATCACCGCGACCGGCGAGGCGGCACCGCAGCAGCGGCTCTTCGCCCGAGTCGAGGCGGCTGCCCGGGCCGCCGGCCACGGGGCGGTGCTGGACGCGTGGGGCGAGGACTTGGCACTGATGCGGCCCAACCCGGACTCTCCAGCCCACCAGCACTTCTGACCCTCGGCCAAATACCCGAATCGGGCAAAGCGACCCGGAGCGTCCACTTTGGGGACGTCGGGAACCTGGAGGGACTGGTCTACCGCGCCCAGCGTTCCATTGTCGGCGCGGTGCCGATCAGGCCCACGACCGCCAGCATAGGGATCGTCCTCGTTTGCCCATGGCCTCGAAGCTCGCGTGTGAGACAGTGAATCATGCCTTTGAGCACATATGAGCTCAGAACGTCGATCGCCGTCTCCGACATCCAACGGGCCGTCGCCTTTTACGAGGGCAAACTCGGGCTGCCGGTCGTCCAGACCGGCCCAAGCGCCGGGATCGCCGACGGGAGTCGCGTCTACGCCTCCGGTGGAGGGCCCGCGCTGAACGTCTACCAGTCCACGACTGCCGGAACGACCGAGGCGACTCTGGCCGTCTGGTACGTCGACGACCTCGACCGGATCGTCGACGAACTCACCGCCGCCGGCGTCGAGTTCGTCCGCTACGACCAGCTCGAGCACGACGCCAGGGGTATCACGCCGCGGGCCGGCGGCGGGCGGATCGCGTGGTTCCAGGACCCGGACGGCAACACCTTCGCCCTCGAAGCAGACGTTTGAGCTTCGACCGAGCGGAACGTAAGTTTTTGAACATGAACGACCAGAACACGCAGATGAAGGCAGTCGTCATCCCCGAGTTCGGCGAGGCGGAGGTGTTGCGCGAGGCCGCGACGAGGGTCCCTGAGCCCGGGCCGGGGCAGGTTTCGATCGATGTGGCCTACGCGGGGGCGAACTTCGCCGAGGTGCTCTACCGCCGCGGTGTCGTGGACGTGCCGTTGCCCTTCGTGCCCGGTATCGAGGTGTCCGGCCGGATCCGGGCCGTCGGCGAGGGCGTCGTCGGCTTGGCTCCCGGCCAGCCGGTGGCCGCGCTGACGATCGTCGACGGTGGCGGCTACGCCGAAGTCGTGGTCACACACGCCGGCCTGGCCGCTCCCCTGGAGGACGGGCCCAACCTGGATCTGGTCACGGCCGCCGCGCTCCCCTCCAACAGCACCACGGCCTTCCTCGTGCTGGACAAGGTGGCCCGGCTCGCCCCCGGCGAGAGCGTCCTGGTCCACGCGGCCGCCGGCGGAGTGGGCAGCCAGCTCGGGCAGGTCGCGCGGCTGCTCGGGGCCGGTCGCGTGGTCGGTACCGTCGGCAGCCCGGCGAAGGTGGAGGTGGCCCGCGGCTTCGGCTACGACGAGGTGTTCTTGCGCGATCAGGTCGCCGACGCGGGGGACTTCGACGTGGTCGTCGACATGGTCGGCGGCCCCGCACGGCAGGCGAGCCTGGACCGGCTCGCGCCACTCGGGCGCCTGGTGGTCATGGGCAACGCCTCCGGCGCGGAAGACGTCGGGATCTCCGCGAACGAGCTCTGGTTCAGCAACAAGACGGTCTCCGGCTTCAACCTGGCCGCCTACTCCGCGGTCCACCCCGAAGACGCTGGCCGGGCGCTGCGCCGCGCCGCGCAAGCAACGCATGAAGGCACGCTCCGCATTCAAGTCGAGACCCTGCCGCTGAGCCAGGTCGTTGAGGCGCACAAGAGGATCGAGTCGGGTTCCACTACCGGAAAACTGGTCCTGAAGGTGTGAGCTTCGGCGAAGACCCCGAGGGAAGCGCGCCCACGCTTGGCCCTACGACTTCGTGTTCATCGACACCGACATCTACCGGCTGCTGGCGGAGTCGCGGACATGCTCGCTGCGAAACAGGGCATTGACCCCGGGTACACCCCGACGTAACATCCGATCGAACCGGTTCGCGGAACCGCTTCGACAGTGCTCTCCCACGCATCGGCTGATCCAGCTCGCACAAGGCCGTTTCCGTCAAAAAGAGGAGTGGATGAGAGTGCTCAGACAGAAGCGCTGGTTCAGCGCGATCGTATCGACCGCCACGGCGCTGGCCCTGGCCGTCGGGCTGGCGGGGACGCTCGGAGTCCAGACGGCCGCCGCCGAGTCCAACGGCGGGGTCAAGGTCATGCCGCTGGGCGACTCGATCACCGACGGGATCACGGTGTCCGGCGCCTACCGCACCGGCCTGTGGCAGCGCTTCGTCGCCGGCGGCTACAAGGTCGACTTCGTCGGCTCGCTCTACGGCGGCCCGGCGGCCCTCGGCGACCACGACCACGAGGGGCACTCCGGCTGGCGCATCGACCAGATCGACGCGAACATCGTCGGCTGGCTGAACACCTACCAGCCGCACACGGTGCTGCTGCACATCGGCACCAACGACGTGCTGCAGAACTACAACGTGGCCAACGCTCCGGCCCGGCTGTCGGCGCTGATCGACCACATCACCGCGACCGTGCCCAGCGCGGAGGTGTTCGTCGCGCAGATCATCCCGCTGGCCAACTCGGGCCAGAACTCGCAGGTGCGCACCTACAACGCGGCGATTCCGGGGATCGTATCGAGCAAGGCCTCCGCGGGTAAGCACGTGCACCTGGTCGACATGTACGACGCGCTGACCACGGCTGACCTGGCCGACGGGGTCCATCCCAATGCCGGCGGCTACGACAAGATGGCCGCCACTTGGTACTCGGCACTGTTGACGGTGCCGGGCAGCATCGGCCAGTCCGGTGGTACCGGAGGCACGACGTCCCAGATCGCGGGAGCTGGTTCCGGCCGCTGCGTGGACGTGCCCAACTCCACGCAGACCCTCGGCACCCAGGTACAGCTGTGGGACTGCACCGGCACGGCAAACCAACAGTGGACCGCCACCGCCGCGGGTGAGCTGCGCGTCTACGGCAGCGACTGTCTGGACGCCTACGGCAAGGGCACCGCGGCCGGCACCAAGGTGGTGATCTGGTCCTGCAACGGCCAGACCAACCAGCAATGGCGGCTCAACGCCGACGGAACCATCACCGGAGTGCAATCAGGGCTCTGTCTCGATGCGACCGGTGCCGGTACCGCCAACGGAACCCTGCTCGAACTGTGGACCTGCAACGGCCAGAGCAACCAGCACTGGACGCGAGGAACCGCCTGAACTGGGTGATCTGAACCAGGCTCTCTGAATCACCCGATCCGAGGATCGGCCGGCGTGAGCGGGACCACCCCGCTCACGCCGTCGTCGTCTTCGGCGCGGTCGCCGCCACAGTCGCAGGGCTCTGCCTCGGCGCGATCGGCGCTTCCTGAGGCGCCGGCGTTCGGCGTAGCGGTCCGCATGCGAGAAGCTTGAGCGCGTCGGCGGTGTTGCTGCCGGCCGGTGCGGTATGGATGACCAGTCGCTGCCCGTCGGCATCGGGGAGGTGCAGGGCCTCGTAGTCGAGCTCGAGGTCCCCAACCTCGGGATGGTGGAGGTACTTGGTACCACTGGAGCAGAGCTTCACGCTGTGCTTGGCCCACAGCCCCGCGAAGGCGCTGCTCTTCACCGACAGCTCCCCGATGAGTTCGGCAAGCGCACGGTCCTCGGGGTATTGGCCGGCGACGAAGCGCAGCGAGGCGACGAGCAGCCCGGCTTCCTCATCCCACCTCCGGTACAGCTCGCGGGTGTGCGGGTCGAGGAACAGCATCCGGGTCAGGTTCGGACGCCCCGCCGGGTCCTGCGGCGCGTCGAACGGCAGGTGTCCGGCGAACAGCGCATGACCGAGCGGATTCCAGGCCAGCACGTCGTTGCGGCGCCCGAGCAGCACGGCCGAGACCTCGGTCATCGCCGCCACCAGCCGCAGAGCGCCGGCTGCCGGGCGTTCGGGGCGGGGTTGGCGAGGTCTGCGGACGGCGCGGGGGCGGGCCAGCTCGAACAGGTGGGCACGCTCGTCGTCGCGAAGGCGGAGAGCTCGCGCGAGAGCGTCGATGATCGAGTCCGACGCGCCGGTCGACTGTCCTTGCTCCAGGCGGGTGTAGTAGGCCACGGACACCCCCGCGAGTTGCGCGAGTTCTTCGCGGCGCAGCCCGGGGACGCGACGCATCCCGTAGCTGGTGATCCCGGCCTGCTCAGGGGTCAGGGCGTCGCGGCGGGAGCGCAGGAACTCTCCCAGCTCGCTGGTCGTAGCCGGACTCGTGGCCGCGGTCGTGCTCGCGGTAGCGCTGGGGGTCGTGCCCGCGGTTGCCTTTGCGGTCGTACTCGCGCTAGCGCCAGCGGTCGTGCTTGCGGTCCTCGTCCCGGTACCAGCCATGTGATCGATTGTGACGCAGAGCGGCGCGCCGTGCCTGACCCTGCCATTGGTAGGAACGAGCGGTGTCTGGTTGGCGGGTAGAGGCGCCACCACCTTGGAGTCCTGAAGAACGATCCCCATCGTTGAAGGAACCCCGATGTCTGCTCCCGCACTGTCCGTCGCCACCGAGCCCGGTGCCCCGCCCGCCCGGCTCGAAGGCCGCGAGCGCCTGGCGCTCGTCGTGCTGCTGACCGCGAGTTTCACCCTCGCCGTGGACTTCTCGATCCTGAACGTCGCGCTGCCGCACATCGGCCGCGACGTCGGGATCGGAACCGATCACCTGCAGTGGATCGCCACCCTGTACGCGCTGTGCGCCGCCGGGTTCACGCTCTTCTTCGGCCGCGTGTCCGACCTTGTCGGCCGCAAGCGGCTGTTCCTGATCGGCATGGCCGTGCTCGGCGTGTCATCGCTGTGCGGTGGGCTCGCCGTCGACCCGATCATGCTGTTCGCCGCACGCGTGGCGCAGGGCACCGCGACCGCGATGGTCACGCCGGCCGCGCTGTCGCTGCTGACGACGAACTTCCCGGAGGGGCCGGCCCGCGACCGCGCGCTGGGACTCAACGGCGCGCTGATGGCCGCCGGATTCACCACCGGAGCGCTCCTCGGCGGCGTCCTCACCGATGTCGTCAGCTGGCGGTGGGCGTTCTTCGTCAACGTCGTCGTCGCGGTCCTGGTCCTGGCGGTCGCCCCGGCGGTGCTCAGCGAGAACCGTGCCGACCACCGCCCGAGGCTCGACCTTCCCGGCGCCCTGACCGTCACGCTCGGGCTCGCCGGGATCGTCTACGGCGCGACCGCCGCCGGACAGCACGGCTGGGGGAGCACGGCCGCGTGGGCCAGCTTCGCCGTCGCGGCTGTCGCACTGGTCGCCTTCTGGAGTGTCGAGCGGAAGGTCTCCGAACCGCTGGTCTCCTTGACGATGCTGCGCCGGCGGAACGTCGCGTGGGGGAACCTCGCCGGGCTGGTGGCGTTCGCGACCGAGACCTCGCTCGTGTTCCCGCTCACCCTGTATCTGCAGGACGTGCTCGGCCTGTCCCCGATGATGGCCGGACTCTCGTTCGGGGTGCTCGGAGTCGGGACCGTGCTGGGCGGGCTGCTCGCTGCCCGGTTCATCGCCCGCACCGACGCCAGGAAAGCGATCATCACCGGATTCACCGTCCAAGCCGCCAGCACGATCCCGCTCGCGCTGCTCGGCGACGGCAGGAGCTGGATCGTCCCGATGCTGGCCCTCACCTTCTTCGGCGGCGTCGCGAACCTCGTGGCCATCGTCGGGTACGTGGTCGCCTCCACCTCCGGTGTGCCGAACCGGCAGCAGGGCCTGGCGACGGGGCTGGTGACGATGAGCCAGCAGGTCGGGATAGCGCTCGGCACTCCGATCCTGTCCGCGATCATCATCAGCCAGGCCTCGAGCGGGCTGCTGCCGGGTATCCGGGCCGCGATCCTGGCCGATGGCTTGCTGTGCCTGGCCGCCGCGGTTCTGATCGCCGTCGTTCTGAGGCTTCCGAGTCCTGCGGCTGGTTCAGGACCGAAGCCGGATGCGTAGCGCTGCGACGGTCACGGTGCCCAGGAACACATAGCCGCGCTCGTCGTGGCGCCGGGGGCGGCTTGATCATCGCACCGTCCGCAGCAGCTCCGCACCGAGCGCTGTGCACTCGTGCCAAGCCGCCTTGCCCTCTCGCCGCGTGACGATCAGCCCGGCTTCTCGCAGCGCCGAAGCGTGCTGCGAGGCCGATGCCGGGCTGATCCCCAGATCGTGGGCCAGCTTGCCGGTCGTGCGTTCCTCGGCGAGCGCTTGGAGCACCTGCGCGCGGGTGCGGCCACGGTCTTGATCGAGACGCCGGCCAGCTCGGCGACGTCCTTGAGCGTTACGGCCATGCGGCGTCCCTTTGTCGACAGTCGGTGACGGGCTCCCGCCACATCCGAGATACGAGGCCCGGAGTCCAACCTGTGGCCCCCGTCATCAGAGCTTTGACTCTCATCCGCGCAAAGCCGATAATCTACGGACGATTGGGCAGTTCCATCGCACGGCCGCCACACAGCCGAATCTCGGCGACGTGGTCACCGCAGCCGCCGCGCCGATCCCGACCGGCAGTCGATGATCTCGACCGTCATCGACGTCGCGCACACCCTCGCCGGAGCGTATCTGGCCGATCGCCAGTTCCCGTCCGCGCGGCTGGCGATCAGCCACGGCCTGCTCGCCGCGCCGTATGCCGAGCTCCTGTACCGGGACCTGATGGTGATCGTGGCAACCGAGGCGCGGCCGGACCGCGACGACGAGCTGACGGCGCTGTTCGGCACGTTCAACGAGGTCTGCGACGAATACGGCGTGCCGCCGATGCCGCAGACGGTGCGGATCATGCAGTAGCTCAATGGCCTGATCCGGGTCCGCAGGCCGGTTCCGGGGCTGCGGACGGTCTCCTGACAACCTGCACGGCCGGGTCTCGGGGGCGAACCCCGCGACCCGGCCGTCTGTTGTTCAGTTAGTCCCAGCTGTTTTCAGCCGGCCCCGCTCAGCCCCGGGTGAAGTGCGGCGTCACCAGGTTCGGGGTCTTCGCCGCCGGGTGGACCGGGATCGACCCGGTGCCGGAGGCCGTGCCGATGTCCGCCGCCAGCTGCTTGTCGACCGACAGCGGCAGGGCGTTCGGGCCGCCGAAGACGTAGCCCCAGTTCGCCGCGCCGCGGTTGGCGTCGATCAGCGCGTTCTCGTCGGCGGTCAGGCCGCCGCTGACCGGGTCCGGGTCCACCAGCAGCAGCGGGCCGCCCTGGAAGCCCATCAGGGCGCCGCCGGCCAGCGAGTCCGGCCAGTTGGCGCCGGTGGCCACCCCGACGCTGCTGAAGGAGCCGAAGATGTCCCGGGCGACCAGGTACGAGGTCTGGTACCGGTCGCCGCCGACCTCGGTCGCGAATCCGGTCCAGCCCGCGGCCTTCACGGCCGTCGCGGCGTCGCCGCCGATCGCCACCACGCCGACGCCGGCGTCCGACTTGTGCAGCAGGTAGTCCTCGGTCGCCTTCGGCATGGTCTTGCCGTCGGTCAGCACCACCACCATGCCCTTGTAGGTGCCGGCCGCGGCGCCGGCCGACAGCGCGTCGGCGGCCTTGGCGCCGGTGGCCACCAGCACGTACTTGGCGTTCGGGTCGACCTCGTCGGCGATCTTGGTCGCGGTCTCGAAGCGGTCCTTGCCGGCCACCCGGTCCACGGTGTAGCCCAGCGCCTTCAGCTTGGCGTCGACCGCCGGGGCGATGGCCGCCGTGCCGCCGAGCACGTGCACGACGCCGCCGCGCGGCAGGATCCGCTGGATCTCGGCCTGCGTCTCGGAGCTCAGCGTCTTGCTGTCGGTGAGCAGCAGCGGGCCGTTCTTGTGCGCGGCCAGCGTGGAGCCGCCGAGCGCGTCGGCGAACACGTCGGAGCGGGACAGCACCACCGACTCCGCCTGCGGCCGCCGGTCGGTCGCCGGGGCGCCGGCGGTCCGCCACTCGTTGTGCGAGGCCAGCACCGCGGTGTCGGTGCGGTCGAAGCCGGCGAAGCGGGTGACCACGCCCTTGGAGTCGGTGCGCACGGCCAGGCCGCCGCTGAGCGCGGACACGCTCTTCTCCAGCGCCGGGCTCGGCGCCGCGGCGGCGAGCGCGTCGGCCAGCACCACCTGGTAGGTGCCGTCGTTCGCGTCGCCCTTCTTGACGGCGCGGTTCTTGTACTCGAAGGCGACGGTCTGGTGCTTGTTGTCGGCCTCGAAGATCGGCGCCGAGTGGGTGCCGGTGAGCCAGGTGATCTGCTTCGGCGTGGACCAGGCGTTGTTCACGAACGTGGTCGCGAACAGCTGGGCGTCGCCGTCGGCGTCGGTGCGGACGAAGACCACGGACTTGCCGTCCGGGGAGATGGTCGGAGTCGAGCCGCCGGTGGTCGCGTCGCCCGGGGCCACGATCGTGGTCAGGTGCTCGCCGGCCTGGTCCCAGCTGGCGACCGAGATGCCGGTCTTGCCGGTGGCGTCGGTGGTCTGCACCACGATGCTGCCGAGCTTGTCGGCGGCGATGTCGGCGTTGCTCAGGCCCACGCCCGCCGGCGCGGTCTTGATCACGTCGAAGGTCGGGTTCGGGGCGTCCATCGAGTCGCCGTTGGCCAGCGCGCCGACGATCTTGGCGGCGGCGCCGTCGCCCTCGGTCCAGTACACGTACTGGCTGTAGGTCTCCCAGACGGTGTGCGTCGGCTTGACGCCCTGGGCGATCTTGATCGCGTGGCTGCCGTCGAAGTCGGCGGTGTAGACCGCGTTGTCGGCGCCGACGTAGGCGAACCGGCCGCCCTGGCCGGCCCAGGAGACGTCGTGCGCGCCGGCCGGCAGGGCGATCTTCGCGCCGCCCACGACGTTGATCGCGCCGTCGGCGGTGATGGTGACCGGGCTCGGCGCGTCGCCGAAGGTGGTCGCGTGCGCCGCGCCCCCGGCGGCGAGTGCGGAGCCGATGGAGGAGGCCAGGACCGCGGCGACCGCGACCGGCTTCCGAGAGAACTTGCTGGACACTGGTTGACCCTCCCCGGGACGGATGTCGACCCCATGTTCGACATCACAGAGGCGCAAGAATACACACGCGCGTGCGAGAGATCGCACCCTGGTTTGCATTGTGTGGGGCCGGTGTGGGCGCCCCCGGACGCGGCTGCCGTCAGGCACGGGCCGGGCCGACGGTCATCAACTGGACCTCAAATCCGTGACGGCGGTTAATGCGTGGCCTGACGCCCATGCGCTCCCCCTCTGATATGCGAAGTCGTGCATGCGTTCGAATTTGAGGTTGACGAGGGTTTATCGGATGAACCTCTTATCCATGCCCTAAGATACGGTGTTCGGCGGCAGTGCCAGTTCGCTCGAGTTCGAGCCGGATTCCCGACCGGAAACGCAACAGGAACGCAGGGTTCACATATGGCTTCCGTGCAAGCTCGCAACCGGACCGGCGGCGGTGATCACCGGTGATCACGGCGGACGGCGTCGAGGAGGCGCCGCGGATCGGGGCGGGAGCGCCGGGCCGGCACGCCGCCTGGACGGCGGTCGGGGAGTCCAGGGCGGCCGGGCGTCGGCCGACGGCTCTGCTGGTGGCGCCGGCGGTGTGCTCGGCGGTGCTCGCCGGGGCGGCGGTGGCGCTGGTGGTCCACGGCGCGCAGTCCG
>JABFWL010000339.1 GCA_013362315.1 Catenulispora sp.
TGGGTGCGCCTGATCATCTACATCGCGGTGGGGCACCTCTTCGCGGCCTTCATCTACCTGCTGTTCGAGATCGGCGCGAAGTAGGGCCCCGAGGAGTAGGGACCGGCGGTTCGGCTCAGTCCAGCAGGCGCCCGCGCAGGCCCTCGCGCAGCTCCGGGGTGACGCCGAGTCCCCGCTCCAGATAGGTGTCGACGTCGCCCCAGGTCAGCTCGATCGTCTCGAAGGCCGCCGCCAGATATTCGGCGCGGGCCTCGAACAGAGGGCTGAGCAGCTCCATCACCTCGGGGCCGTACCCCGCGCTGGAGGAGCTGCTGCGGTGCACCTTGTAGCGGCGGTGCTTGGCGTTGGACTCCAGGTAGTCGGTGACGATCGCGTCGCGCTCCACGCCCAGCGAGAGCAGCGTCACCGCGATCGACAGACCCGCGCGGTCCTTGCCCGCCGCGCAGTGCATCAGCGCGGGCACGCTGTCCTCGGCGAGCGAGCGCAGCACGCGCGCGTGCTCGGCGGTGCGCTCCTTGATGATCGTGCGGTACGAGGAGATCATCCGGCCGGCGGCCTGGCCGTCGCCCAGGATGCCGCGCAGCTGCTCGATCTCGCCGTCGCGCACCATCTTCCAGAACTCCGCGCCGTCGGCCGGGTCGGTCAGCGGCAGGTTCACGTTGCGCACGCCGGGCAGCTCGACGTCCGGGCCCTCCAGCTTCTGGTCCGCGGCGTTGCGGAAGTCGAAGATCGTGTGCAGGCCCAGGGTGGAGAGGAAGGCGGCGTCCTCCTCGGTCGCGTGCGCGAGGTGGCCGCTGCGGAACAGCACTCCGTGCCGCACCCGCCGTCCGTCCGTGGTCGGGAGTCCGCCGACGTCACGGAAGTTGCGGACACCGGCGAGCTCGGGTTCGGTCGACGGAATCTGCTGCGTCACGGGCGCTCCTCCCACTCCACCCGAACGGCGCGACTCGTCGACGGGCGCTCCGACGACCATACGACATGGATTCCTTGGGCAATGAGTTGTCCACAGGCGTTGCGACCAGGCCACACCGCCCTTGATGATGTTGGCAATTGAGCGCACCTGTTCGGATGTGTGGGGGCTGGAATGCTGGAAATCGCCGACAACGGCCGTACATGGCTTCTCAGTGGGCCGGCGAGCGGTTACGCCGTGCATCTCACCGAGGACGACGAGCTGCTGCACCTGCACTGGGGCCCGAAGATCACGCTCGCCGACGCCGAAGCCCTCGCCGTGCGCCCGCTGCCCGACTACTGGCCCTTCGAGTCCCCGCTCGACGGGCGCGAGGAGTACCCGGTCGAGGGCGGCCCCCGCTTCGTGCGCCCCGCCCTGTCCGTCCGCACCGACGAGCGGCGCGGCACCGAGTGGCGCTTCGAGGGCCACGACACCGAGCCCGGCGCCGACGGCGGGCTGCGGCTGCGCTTCCGCGACGGCGGGCTGACGATCACGCTGCACTACCGCATGCGGCACGACGTCGTGGAGCGCTGGGTGAGCCTCGCCAACGAGGGGCCCGCACTGGAGCTGCTGCGCGCCGACGCCGCCACCTGGACGCTGCCCGAGCGTGCGGACTGGCGCCTGTCCCAGCTGCACGGCCGCTGGGCCGCCGAGTCCCGGCTGACCGCCGCACCCCTCACCTACGGCGAGAAGGTCATCGGCAGCCGCCGCGGCCACACCGGGCACCAGCACCTGCCCTGGGTCGCCCTCGACACCGACGCGACCGAGGAGCACGGCGAGGTCTACGGCTGCGCGCTGGGCTGGTCCGGCTCCTGGCGGATCGCGGTGGCGCAGCTGCCGGACGCGCGCGTGCAGATCACCGGCGGCGCAGGCCACGACGACTCCGGGCTGCTGCGCCTGGCGGCGGGGGAGTCGTACACCACACCCGTCTTCGCCGGCCTGTGGAGCGACGGCGGCTTCGGCGGCGCGAGCCGCGCCTGGCACGCCTACCAGCGCGCGTACGTGATCCCGGACGCGGACCGGGACCGCCCGGTGCTGTTCAACTCCTGGGAGGCCACGGAGTTCGACATCACCGAGGAGCAGCAGTCGGCGCTCGCCCGGCGGGCCGCCGCGATCGGCGTCGAGCTGTTCGTCGTAGACGACGGCTGGTTCGGCCGGCGCACCAGCGACCGGGCCGGGCTCGGCGACTGGACGCCCAACCCGGACCGCTTCCCGAAGGGGCTCGGACCGCTCGCGGAGTATGTGCACGCCCTCGGGATGCAGTTCGGCATCTGGGTCGAGCCCGAGATGGTCAACCCGGACAGCGACCTGTACCGCGAGCACCCCGACTGGGTCCAGTTCCAGCCGGGACGAAAGCGGACGGAACTGCGCAATCAACTCGTACTGAACCTGGCCCGCGAGGACGTCCAGGAGTACCTGTGGCAGCAGCTCGACACGCTGCTGTCCAGCGCCCCGATCGACTACGTGAAGTGGGACTTCAACCGCGCCTTCACCGACGCGGGCTGGCCCGGCGAGCCGTATCCGCAGCGGCTGTGGACCGACCATGTCCACGCCCTGTACAAGCTGTTGGACCGGCTGCGTGCGGCCCACCCCGGTGTCGCCTTCGAGTCCTGCTCGGGCGGTGGCGGCCGGATCGACCTCGGGATCATGAGCCGTACGGACCAGGTGTGGACCTCCGACAACACCGACCCGCTGGACCGGCTCGCCATCCAGCACGGC
>JABFWL010000621.1 GCA_013362315.1 Catenulispora sp.
GCGCGGTGCCGGCCGCGCCGGGCCGGCGGCGCCCGCGCAGCGTCTGGGACCTGCTGTACCGGGAGGCTCCAGAGCTCGCGGACTGGGCGGCGTACTTCGCCTCCGGGGCCACCAGGCGGGCCGCCGCGCAGGCCGGGCTGCCGAACGCGGTCACCGACGCCGAAGCCGCCGAGCTGGCGCGTGAGGCCGAGGTGTATCTCGGGGTGGTGGCGCAGCTGCTCGGGGTGCCGTACCAGGACGGGCTGCCGCTCGGGTCGGGCGAGCAGGCGGCGAGTTGAGGCGTGACGATGTGACCGCGTGAGGCGGACCCCGCGGACCGCGGGACGGCGCAACCGCGTGACCGTCATGTGATCCACCATCGCTAAAGTCCAGGCCATGGACATAGCGCACGGGGTGGGCCTGTTCGGTGCCGCGGCGGGGGCCGGGGGAGTGGACGCGATCGTCGGCGGCGGTGGCCTGGTCCTGCTGCCGACGCTGTTGGTGGCGTTCCCGGCGTTGCCCGCGGCGACCGCGCTCGGGACGAACAAGCTGGTCGGCATATCCGGCACCAGCACCGCGGCCCTGACCTACACCCGGCGCACCCCGGTCGACAAGCGCGTCGTGCTGCCCGCCGCCGCGCTGGCGGTGCTGTGCGCGGCGCTCGGCGCGGTGTCGGCCTCGGCGCTGCCGACGCACGTGTTCCGACCGATCGTCATGGTGCTGCTGACGGCCGTTGCTCTGTTCGTGGTCTTCCGCCCCGCGTTCGGCGCCGAGACCGGGGCGGTCGAGGCCTCGCGCCGCCGCCGGGTCGTCACCACGCTGCTGGCCGGCGCCGTCATCGGCTTCTACGACGGCATCTTCGGACCCGGCACCGGCACCTTCCTGATCGTCTGCTTCACCCTCGGCCTGTTCACCGAGTTCGTCGCCAGCTCGGCGATGGCCAAGGTGGTGAACACCGGCACCAATCTCGGCGCCCTGGTGGTGTTCGCGGCCGGCGGCCACGTCATGTGGCTGCTCGGTGCCGGGATGGCGGTGTGCAACATCGCCGGCGCGCGGCTGGGGTCGCACCTGGCGCTCAACCGCGGGGCCGGCTTCGTCCGGGCGGTGCTGCTGGTCGTCGTGGTCGTGATGGTCGCCAAGATGGGGTATGACCAATTCGGCTAGTACGCGCATGCACGACGGCGAGCTGGCGGTGCCGGTGTCGACGGTCCGCGACCTGATCGACGAGCAGTTTCCGCAGTGGCGCCCCCTGACGGTGAAACGCCTGGATTCCAGCGGCACCGTCAACGCGATCTTCCGCATCGGCGAGGAGTTGGCGGGGCGTTTTCCCCTGGTGCCCGACGAGATCTCGAAGGTGCGCCGGCAGCTGCGGGCCGAGGCGGACGCGGCGGCGGAGTTGGCCGCCCACACGCGCTTCCCGGTGCCGGTGCCGGTGGCGCTGGGCGAACCCGGCGCCGGGTATCCGCTGCCGTGGTCGGTGCAGACGTGGCTGCCCGGCGAGACGGCGGACGTGAACGATCCGGGTTCCTCGATCGCGTTCGCGCACGACCTGGCCGACTTCATCGAGGATGTGCGGGCCGTCGACACCCGAGGCCGGGTGTTCGGCGGCCGGGGTCGCGGCGGCGATCTGCGCCGGGAGGACGCGTGGATGGCCACCTGCTTCGAGCGCAGCGAGGGTCTGCTGGATGTTCCGGTGCTGCGACGCCTGTGGGCGGAGCTGCGCGAGCTGCCGCGCCGCGCCGACGACGGGATGACGCACGGGGACCTCATCCCGGGCAACGTGCTGGTCGCCGACGGCCGGCTCGCCGGCGTGCTGGACACCGGCGGTCTCGGCGCGACCGACCCGGCCCTGGAACTGGTCGGCGCCTGGCACCTCCTGGAGGACGAGCCCCGAGCCGTGCTGCGCGACCGCCTGCGCTGCGACGACGTGGCCTGGCAGCGCGGCCGCGCCTGGGCGTTCGCCCAGGCCATGGGGCTGGTCTGGTACTACCGCCAGACCAATCCCACGATGGCCCGGACCGGCCGGCGGACTCTGGAGCGGATCCTCGCGGCGGAGCGGGAGTAGCGCTCCGGGTTGACATATTCCTTTATCGGAATATGATGGCTGTCATGGCACGAGCAGCGACGACGTCGGACGCGTTCAACGCGATCGCCGAGCCGCAGCGCCGGGACATCCTGATGCTGCTGCGGACCGGTGAGCGGCCGGTGACCGACCTGGCCCGGGAGTTGGGGATGAACCAGCCGCAGGCCTCCAAGCACCTGCGAGTGCTCCGGGAGGTGGGCCTGGTCCAGGTTCGGGGGGCCGGCAAACAGCGCCTCTACGCCCTGGACGCCCGCGGGCTGCGGCCGATCCACGAATGGATCGGCGGGTTCGAGCGGTTCTGGAACGGGAGTTTCGATCGGTTGGACGCGTATGTCCAGGAGCTCAAGCAGGCACAGCGGGAGGAATGACCGATGGCGCAAGCATGGCAGGGAACGCGGGCGGATCCGGAGGCGGCCGACCGGGAGATCGTCATCGCCCGGGTCATCGATGCCCCGCGGGAGCTGGTGTTCGAGGCGTTCACCCAGGTGCGGCACCTGTCGCGGTGGTGGGGTCCGGAGGGGTTCACCACCACCACACGGTTCTTCGAGTTCCGGGAAGGCGGTGTCTGGGACTTCCTGATGCATGGGCCGGACGGGACCGACTACTCCGAATGGATCATGTGGACCGAGATCGTCCGCCCCGAGCGGATCGCGCTGCGGCACGGGGAGTCCCGCGACGATCCGAACATCTTCGAGTCGACCCTGGTCTTCACGGCGCAGGGCGCCACGACCCGGATCGAGATGCGCACGCTCTTCCCGACCAGGGAACTGCGTGACGAGGCCGTGGAGAAGTACCACGCGATCGAGGGCGGCGAGCAGACGCTGAACAACTTGGCGGCCTACGTCACCGAGTTGGTCGAGGTTGTTGGAACCGCACACGAGCAGGAGGGCCGCTGATGGCCGGGAAAGTGTTCTTCAGCGTGTCGATGTCGCTGGACGGCTTCACCGCGCCGGTGCCGGTCGATGCTCTGCTCGCTCCGCCCGAGCAGTGGGATCAGCACCCGGAGCTGGAGCATTGGCTGGCGCAGTGGATGGAGCTGCAGGCCTGGATCTTCCCGCAGCGGTTCTTCCGCGAGAACCTCCACATCGGCGAAGGCGGTGAGGAGGGGCGGGACAACGACATCGCCCGAGAGACGTTCGAGCGTACCGGCGCGAGCATCATGGGCAAGCGCATGTTCGACTTCGGCGAGGCGGCGTGGCCGAAGGAAGCGCCCTTCCACACCGACGTGTTCGTCGTCACCCACCAGCAGCGCGACCCCTGGGTGGTGCCCGGCGGGACCAGCTTCCACTTCGTCAACGACGGCATCCACAGCGCGCTGGACCGGGCCCGCGACGCCGCCGGCGACCGGGACGTCCGGATCGCGGGCGGTGCCGAGACGATCCTGCAGTACCTCAACGCCGGCCTGGTCGACGAGTTCACGATCGCGCTCGCACCGGTGCTCTTCGGCGCCGGCGGCAGCCTGTTCGACGGCGTGGACGCGTCCCGGATCGCGCTGGAGCAGATCCGCTCGGAGCAGCCGTCGCCACGGGCGACGCACCTGACCTACGCGGTGCGCAAACGCTAGCCCTGTAAGCCCTGACCCCCTAACCCCGCAGGCGCAGTCCGGAGGGGGTGGAGCGGAAGCCGGCGGCGGCCAGGGCCTGCGCCAGGGCGGAGTCGCGGCCGGCGAACAGCACGTCCTCACCGTCGGTCTTGGACACCGTCAGCTTGCCGAGCCAGCCGTCGCGGACGGTGAGGGCGAGGGCGTCGACCGCGGGCTGTAGCACCGCCGGATCCTCGGTCCAAGACAGCAGGGTGCGGCCGCCGCGCTCGACGTAGAGGACCAGGTCGCCGTCGACGAGCACCACCAGGGCCCCGGCCTTGCGGCCGGGCTTGTGGCCGGCCACAGTGCCGTCCTCCGCCACCGGCCGGGCCGGCCAGGGCAGGGCGGCGCCGTAGGCGTTGGCCGGATCGGTGGCGGCGAGGACCAGGGCGCCGATGCGGTCGAGGTCCTTCTTGGGCCGGCGGGGGACGTAGTCGTGCGGGACGCCCATCAGCTTGTGGACGCTCTCGTCCAGCGCCGCGCCGGTGGCCTCGTGCTCGCGGTTCTCCAGCGCCTCCAGCGCCGCCGCCAGGGAGCGGAGGCGGTCGACCGCGCCGTCGGCGGCGAACTGGGCCGCGCCCAGGCCTTCGACGAAGTAGCCGCGGCGCGCCCGGCCGGCTTCTTCGTAGGCTGACAGCACCGAGTAGACGCCCGCGTAGCCGCCGGGGATGCGCTCGCTCATCACCGAGCCGCGGGTGACCACGCCGTAGCGGTCGAGCAGCACCTCGCCGAGCAGGTGCGCGCGGCGGGTCGGATCGGCCAGGCGGGGGGCCAGGCGGGACCAGCGGCCGGCCGCCGAGGGGCTGATCGCGGCCTGCGCCTTCTGGTCGGCGGCGGCCGCCGAGGCGGCGGTGATTCCCAGGCGCGCGTAGCGGCCCCGCGGCGTGGGCCGCCGGGCCTTGTGCGCGCTCTTGCCGGAGCCGAGCAGCCCGCGCAGCGGGGCCAGGGTGTCGTTCGTGATGTGGCCGGCCCACAGCAGGTCCCACAGCCCTGACAAAACGTCCGCCGAGGAGAATTCTTCGCCGACCCGGGCCACGATGCCGCGCAGGAACAGCGCGGAGTCCTCGCCGAGGGCCTCCAGGATCGCGCGGTGCACCGGCGCCGGATCCAGCGCCTCGGACGGCTCGGGCAGCAGCAGCGGGGCCAGCTCCGCCGGGCACAGGGTCACCCAGCCGTCGTCGCCGGCCAGCGAGCCGGCGCCGGCCCACACGACTTCGCCGGAGGAGGTCAGCTCGTCCAGCATCGTCGGCGAGTAGTCCGCCACGCGGGAAGGCAGGATCAGGCGTTCCAGGGCTGATGCCGGCACCACGGCGCCGGCGAGCTGCTCCACCACCCGCAGGACGCCGTCCACGCCGCGCAGCGGCGAGGCGGCGGCGCGGCCGACGGACTGCCAGGCCGGAAGCAGCATGGCCAGCGAGCGCGGCGGCACCGGCTCGGCCTCCTTGCGCAGCGCGGCCATGGTCCGGCGGCGGACCCGGCGCAGCACCTCGGCGTCGCACCATTCGGTGCCGCTGCCCCCGGGGCGGAACTCGCCGGACAGGACGCGGCCGGCGGCGGCCAGCCGTTCCAGGGCCGCGATCACCGACGAGGCCGGGAGGCCGAACCGGGTCGCCGGCTCGATGGCGTTGAAGGGGCCGTGGGTACGGGCGTAGCGGGCGACCAGGTCGCCCAGCGGATCGGCGACGACGGCGGTGAAGGCCTCCGGGATCCCGACCGGCAGCGGCACGCCGAGCGCGTCCTGGAGGCGGCCGGCGTCCTCGATCGCGGCCCAGCGCTCCTCGCCGGCGATCCGGACCCTGATGACCCGGCGCGCGCCCTCCAGCTCCACCATCCAGGCCGCCTCGATGCCGCGGGCGGCGGCCTCGGCGGTGGACAGCGGGCCGAGCAGCCGCAGCAGGTCGGCGGCGTCCTCGGCGTCGCGGGCCCTGCGGTTCGGCGTCAGGTACTGGAGCTCCTCCTCCAGCGCCGCCAGGATGTCCGGGTCCAGCAGGTCGCGCAGCCCGGTCTGGCCGAGGAGTTCGGCCAGCAGCGCCGGATCCAGCGACAGCGCGGCGGCCCGGCGCTCGGCCAGCGGCGAGTCCCCCTCATACATGAACTGCGCGATGTAGCCGAACAGGAGCGAGCGGGCGAACGGCGAAGGCTGCGCCGTCTCCACTTCGACGATCCGCACCTTGCGGGCCTCGATGTCTCGGCACAGCTCGATCAGGCCCGGCACGTCATACACGTCCTGCAGCACCTCGCGCACGGCTTCCAGCACGATCGGGAAGCTGGCGTGCTTCGCCGCCACCGACAGCAGCTGCGCCGAGCGCTGCCGCTGCTGCCACAGGGGCGTGCGCTTGCCGGGGCGCGTGCGCGGCAGAAGGAGCGCGCGACCGGCGCACTCCCGGAACCGCGAGGCGAACAGCGCCGAGCCGCCGATCTCGCCGGTGACGATGTCCTCGATCTCGTCCGAGCCGAACACCAGGCCCAGCGTCTCGGTCGTGGGGTCGGCGGCGTCGGTGTCCGGCAGGCGCAGCACTATGCCGTCGTCGGCGTGCATCACCTGCGCGTCCAGACCGTAGTGCTCGCGCAGGCGGGTGCCGATGGCCAGCGCCCACGGGGCGTGCACCTGGGCGCCGAACGGGGAGTGGATCAGCACCTTCCAGTCGCCGAGCTCGTCGCGGGTGCGCTCGACGACGATCGTCCGGTCGTCCGGCACCCGGCCGGTGGCCTGCTTCTGCTCGCGCAGGTAGGACAGCAGGTTGTCGGCGGCCCAGTCGTCCAGGCCGGAGGCCAGCAGCCGGGTCTTGGCCGCCGGCTCGTCGGTCTTGCCGAGCTCGCGCAGGAAGCCGCCGAGAGCGCGGCCCAGCTCCAGCGGCCGGCCCAGGGCGTCGCCGTGCCAGAACGGCAGCTTGCCGGGCATGCCGGGGGCGGGGGAGACGATGACGCGGTCGTGGGTGATCTCCTCGATGCGCCAAGAGGACGAGCCGAGGGTGAAGATGTCGCCGACGCGGGACTCGTAGACCATCTCCTCGTCCAGCTCGCCGACCCGCTTGGCGCCGGACTCGGCCCCGGCGAGGAAGACGCCGAAGTAGCCGCGGTCCGGGATGGTGCCGCCGGAGGTGACGGCGAGCCGCTGCGCTCCCGGCCGGGCCGACAGCCGGCCCTCGATCCGGTCCCAGACGACGCGCGGCTTGAGCTCGGCGAACTCATCCGACGGGTAGCGGCCGGAGAGCAGGTCGAGCACCGACTCGTAGGCCGAGTCCGGCAGGGCGGAGAACGGGTTCGAGCGGCGGATCAGGGCCAGGAGGTCGTCGGCGGCCCAGTCCTCGACCGCGACCATCGCGATGATCTGCTGGGCCAGGACGTCCAGCGGGTTGCGCACCACTTTCAGCGCCTCGATCGAGCCGGCCGCCATCCGCTCGGCCACCACCGCGGACTGCACCAGGTCGCCCCGGTACTTGGGGAAGATGACGCCGCGGGAGACCGCGCCGACCTGGTGGCCGGCACGCCCCACCCGTTGGAGCCCGGCGGCGACCGACGGCGGCGACTCGACCTGCACCACCAGGTCCACCGCGCCCATGTCGATGCCGAGCTCCAGGCTGGAGGTGGCGACCACGGCCGGGAGGTTCCCGGCCTTCAGCGCCTCCTCGATGTCGGCGCGCTGCTCCTTGGAGACCGAGCCGTGGTGGGCGCGGGCCAGGACCGGCGGCGCGCCGGCCGACGAGCCGGCCTGGGCCATGAGCTCTGCCGGAGCCGAGGTCGACAACAGCTGCGCGGTACTGAGCGGGGTCTCCAGGACCTCGCCGGTCACCCGCTCCCAGTGCGCCTCGTTCAGCTTGCCGGTCAGCCGCTCGGCCAGGCGCCGGGAGTTGGTGAACACGATGGTCGAGCGGTGCTGCTCGATCAGCCCGGCGACCGCCGCCTCGACGTGCGGCCACACCGAGGCGGTCCGGCGCCCGGCCTGGTCGGCCGGGACCAGCTCGCCGTCGTCGGAGTCCAGCGCGCCCATGTCCTCGACCGGCACCGACACCTTGATGTCGAAGGTCTTGGCGATCCGCGGGGCGACGATCTCCACCGGATGCGGCCCGCCGAGGAACTGCGCGACCGTCTCGGCCGGCCGCACGGTCGCCGACAGCCCGATCCGGCGCGCGGGCCGCTCCAGCAGCGCGTCCAGCCGCTCCAGGGACACGGCCAGGTGCGAGCCGCGCTTGGTCCCGGCGACGGCGTGCACCTCGTCGATGATCACCGTCTCCACGCCGCGCAGCGATTCGCGGGCGGCGGAGGTGAGGATCAGGAACAGCGACTCGGGGGTGGTGATCAGGATGTCCGAGGGCTTGGTCAGGAACTTCCGACGCTGGTCGGCCGGGGTGTCGCCGGAGCGGACGGCGATCTGGACGTCCGGATCGGGCAGGCCCAGCCGGGCGGCGGCCTGCTTCAGCCCGGCCAGCGGCGCGCGCAGGTTCCGCTCGACGTCCACGGCCAGCGCCTTCAGCGGCGAGACGTAGACCACGCGGCAGCGCCGCTTGGTCTCGGCCGGGGGCGGCCCGAAGGCCAGGCGGTCCAGCGCGGCGAGGAAGGCGGCCAGCGTCTTGCCGGACCCGGTCGGGGCCACGACCAGCGCGTTCTTCTGCGCCGCGCCGGCGTTCCAGGCGCCGGCCTGGGCGCTGGTGGGCTCGGCGAAGGCAGCCGTGAACCAGGCCTTGGTGGCCGGGTGGAAGTGGTCCAGTGCCGCGGACGCAGTCTTTCGGTCAGACGCTGCCATACGATCCATAGTGCCTTGCGGGTCTGACAGACTTGATCCCATGCAGCTTCAGGACTTCTGGGAGCGGATGCGGGAGGAGTTCGGCGCGCTGTCCGACTCGTTCGCCCGCGACCACGTGATGAGCGAACTCGGCGGCCGGACCGTGGTCGAGGCGCTGCGCGACGGGTTCGACGCCAAGATCGTGTGGGCCGCCGTGGCCAGGGACCGGGAGCACTCGAACTAGCGGTGGACGTCTCTTCCTAGCGGTGGACGCCTCTTCCCGGCGCGTAAGGATCCCCGCTACGTTCCACGTGTGACCGCAGCCGACAGCCGAATAGCGTTCCACCTGCCCACTCGCGCCGAGGAAGTCCAACGCCGCACCGTCCGAGTGCTCATCGCCAGCCAGATCCTCGGCGGCGTCGGTTCCTCGACCGGTTTCGCGTTGTCCACCTTGCTGGCCAAGGAGCTGACCGGGAACGCCGGGTTGGCGGGGCTGACCGGCACCTTCTCCGCGCTGGGCGCCGCTCTCGCGGCCATCCCGCTGTCCCGCGTCATGGCGGCTCGCGGCCGACGGCCGGGGCTGGTGCTCGGGTACTCGACCGCGATCGCCGGGACGCTGGTGATCGTGCTGGCGGCGCGGCTGGAGGCCTACTGGCTGCTGCTGGTGGGCATGGCGCTGTTCGGCTGGGCTTCGGCCGTGAACCTCCAGGCCCGCTATGCCGGGACCGACCTGGCGCCCGCCGAGCGGCGCGGGCGGGCGCTGTCGGTGGTGATCTGGGCGGTGACGATCGGTTCGATCCTCGGCCCGAACCTGGCGCATCCGGCCGAGGGCACGGCCCGGACGCTGGGGCTGCCGCCGCTCGCCGGGGCGTTCCTGTGGTCCGGATTCGCGTTCTGCGGCGCGGCGCTGGTGCTCGCGCTGTTGCTGCGGCCCGATCCGCTGCTGGTCGCGCGGGAACTGCGGGAACTGCGGGGGGAGGACGCGGCGGCGCCGAGGAAGCTGTCGCTGAAGCAGTCGTTCACGGTGATCGGCGAGTCGCCGCGAGCCGTGCTCGCGATCGCGGTCGTCGCCGTCTCGCACACCGTGATGGTCTCGGTGATGTCGATGACCCCGGTCCACATGAACTCCGACGGCATGTCGGTGACGATCATCGGCATGGTGCTGTCGGTGCACATCGCGGGCATGTACGCGTTCTCACCCCTGGTCGGCGCGGCGGTGGACCGGATCGGCCGGATCCCGGTGCTGGTCGCCGGCATGGCGCTGCTGGCCGCCGCCTGCCTGATCGTCGGCACCGCCCCGATGGGCTCCAAGCCGCACATGGTCATCGGGCTGCTGCTGCTCGGCATCGGCTGGTCCTGCGGCGTGGTCGCGGGCTCCACGCTGCTCACCGAGTCCACCCCCGAGCGGGTCCGGCCCTCGGTGCAGGGTGCCAGCGACTTCGTGATGCAGGGTTCTTCGGCCGCCGGCTCGGCGCTGGCCGGGCTGGTCGTCGACACTCTGGGCTACTCGTGGCTGGCCGGCCTGGCGGTGGCGCTGCTGGCACCGGTCGGGGTACTGGTCGCGGTGACCGTTATACGGCAAGACAGGCATTCGGGTCAGGAAGAGCCGGTCCCCCAGGTACCGTGAGAGGCGGTCAACCGAGGCGGCGGGCGCCTGCGACAGCTTTTGTCAGTGGCGTCCTCTACCTTCAAGACCGTCAGACGTGAAGCACGCAGGAACCTCTTAAGGCAGGCACCCATGGC
>JABFWL010000381.1 GCA_013362315.1 Catenulispora sp.
ACAGCGTGAGCGGTCGCCTTGACACCGTCTGACCGGTGTGATTCCGTCAGGCGCCGACGCGACGGGGAGACCAGGACAAGGCGACCACAAGCCCAAAGCGCCCCGCCAATGTGCGGCGCCCCCTTCCCAGAGCGAGGCCCTCGCCGGAGGCGCCTTTGACTGTAGGTTTTGACTGTTTCCCCAACTACCGCCCCACTCCACCCCCACCCCCACCCACCCCCCGCAACAAAGGCGCCACCTCCGCAATAGCCGCATTCAACTCCTCAATCTCAGAGTCCGTATTCACCGCCGTCACCTGAACCCGAAACCCCGCCTGATCCCGCGGCACCAGCGGATACGCCGCCAACGTCACGTAGATCCCCCGCTCCCACAGCACCTCCGCGATCTCCTCGATGCCCACCCCCTCCCGCGCGGGCAGCTCGATGATCGGGAAGCCGCTGCTGTTCGGCGTCCACAGTCCCAGCTTGCGCACATGGTCGATGACCCGCGCCGTCTTCTGCCACAGCGCGCCGCGGATCGCGTCTCCTCGCTCCCGGTTCACCGCGAATCCGGCCAGCACCGTCGCCAGTGACGCCGTCGGTGACGGCCCCGAGTACAGGTACGGCGCCGCCGCGAACTTCAGGTACTCCTTCATCTGCGTAGGCAACGCCAGGAACGCCAGCAGCGACGAGTACGCCTTCGAGAAGCCGCCGACCAGTACCAGTCCCTCATACGACTCGCCCAAGTGCCGCACGATGCTGTTGCCCAGGCTGCCGTACGGCGACGTTTCCGTCTGTGTCCGCTCGCCGATCACGCCGAAGCCGTGGGCGTCGTCGACGTACAGCAGGGCGCCCTCGGCGCGGCAGATGTCGGCGATCGCCGCCAGGCCCGGCTCGTTGCCGCTCATGCTGTTGATGCCGTCCATACACACCAGGCGCGGCTTGTCGTGGGGCGCCTTCCGCAGGGCGACGGCCAGGTCGCCCAGCTCTGTGGAGCGCCAGCGGTGCAGCGTGGCGCCGTTGCCGCGGGCCACGGAGCTGCCGTCGTAGATGGTCCGGTGTGCCTGTGCCTCACAGAACACCGTTCCCTTTCCGGCCAGGACCGGGATCACCGTCATGTGGATGTGGGTGATGGTCGGCAGCACCAGCGTGTCAGGGGCCTGCAACAACTCGGTCAGCTGCTCCTCGATGTCGATATACGGCTGCGGGTTGCCCAGCAGCCGGGACCAGCTCGGGTGCGTCCCCCACTCGGCGATCAGCTCGGCCGGGGCGGCCATGATCTCCGGGTCGACGTCGAAGCCCAGGTAGTTGCACGAGGCGAAGTCGGCCAGCCACTTGTCGCCGATGCGGATGCGGCGGGGTTCCTTGCGATCCTGTTCGGCGATCACCGCGTCGTAGAACGGCGTGCTGTCCTTCAGCCGGGCCAGCTCGGCCCAGACCTCGTGGCGGGTCATCAGTCCTCTCCCTTCTCGATCGCTTTGCGGACCGCCGGCGTCTCGATCAGCGGCACGGCCGGCGAGTACAGGAACCCCTGCGCGTAGCCGCAGCCCATGTCCCGCAGCAGGTCGCGCTGGGCCACGCTCTCCACCCCCTCGGCGACCACGGTGATGCCCAGGGTGCCGGCGACGTGGACGATGCCGCGCAGCAGGCGTTCGTGGTCGGCGAGGTCGACGATCTGGTCGACGAAGGTCTTGTCCGCCTTGATCAGGTCGAACTTCACGTCGCGCAGATACCCGATGGAGGAGTAGCCGGTGCCGAAGTCGTCGATGGCGATGCGGACGCCGAGCCGGGACAGGGTCTCGATGTCGGCCAGCGCGTCGGCGGTGCCCTCGTGCAGGAACACGGTCTCGGTGATCTCCACCGTCAGACGCTCGGGCGCCAGCCCGGCCTCGCCCAGCGCCGCGCGGACGGTGTCGACGAAGCCGCCGCCGGTGAACTGGTTCGCCGAGACGTTGACCGCCACATAGCCGAAGCCGCCCGCCTTGGCGTCGGCGACCGCGCTGCGCAGGATCCAGGCGCCGATGGGGACGATCTGTCCGGTCTCCTCGGCCAGCGGCACGAAGGTGGCCGGGGACAGCAACCCCAGCTTCGGGTGGCGCCAGCGCACCAGCGCCTCGTACCCGGCCACGCGCGGCGGACCCTGGAGTTCCACGATCGGCTGGTAGTGCAGCTCGAACTCGCCGGCGACCAGCGCGCGGTCCAGGCCGGTACGCAGCGCCAAGCGCTGCAGCGCCGCCTCGTACAAGTCCGGCTCATACAGCCGCCACGTGCCCTTGCCGTCGGCCTTGGCCGCGTAGAGCGCCAGGTCGGCGTTGCGGAACAGCGTCTCCTCGGTGCCGCCGGCGCCGCCCGGACTGGTCGCCACCCCGATGCTGGCGCGCAGCGGCACCGGTCCGCCGGAGAGCAGGAACGGCTCGGCCAGCACCCGGACCAGCCGTTCGGCCAGCGCCTCGGCCGCGCGGCCGGTGGCGCCGTCGGACAGCAGCACCGCGAACTCGTCGCCGCCGAGCCGGACCGGCAGGTCGCCGGGCCGCACCGTCCCGGCGATGCGCTGCGCGGCCGCCTTCAGCAGTTCGTCGCCGGCCCGGTGGCCCTGGGTGTCGTTGACCTCTTTGAAGTTGTCCAGGTCGATCAGCAGCATCGCCGCGACGCCGCCGCACGCCGCGGCGCGGGACAGCGCCCGCTCGGCACGCTCCTGGAAGCGCAGCCGATTGCCTAGGCCCGTCAGCGGGTCGCGATAGGCCCGGTGTTTGAGCTCGCGGACCATCGCGCGGGTGTGCGCGCGGCTGTCCAGCTCCCGGGTCTCCCGGCTGGCCAGAAACAGCCGCCCCAGCACCAACAGGAACATCACCGCCGAGACCACCGCGATCACCGGGCCGTCCCGCAGATCCACCTCCAGCGACTCGATCATCAGCACGGTCGGCGCCACCAGAGCGGCCACCGCCAGCGGCAGCACCCGCCAGCTGGTGCCGCCGCGCCGCGTGCGCGCCACCGGTTCGGTCAGCGCCGTCATCGACGGCGACAGCCCGGCCGCGCCCCAGGAGACGTAGAAGAGCACCCAGCCGAGGTCGGCGGCCGTGCCGACGTGCCAGGTCCCGTACAGCCGCACGAGGCCGTAGGCGACGTCGGAGCCGGTCAGGCCGAGCACCCCGAGCAGCAGCAGCCGCACCGCCGGGCCGCGCAGGCCGCCGGCGGTGGCCAGCCGCGCGGTCACCGCCAGCAGCAGCACGTCGCCGAGCGGGTAGGCGATCGACACCGCGTTGGCGAACCAGGTGTTGTTCTGGTCGGCCACCGTCGGAGTGATGATGTAGACCCATAGCAACAGCGCGGCGGCGGTGGTGAGGATGACCGCGTCGATCAGGGCCGCGCGGTCCCGGTGCGGGCTGCGCCGCCGCACCATGATCAGCAAGCCGCCGGCGGCCAGCGGATAGGTGGTCAGGTAGATCGCGTCGGCGGCCGACGGGAACGGCTCGACCTGGCCGAAGACGTCGGTGAGCAGGTTGTAGGTGGTGTCGCCGCCGACCAGCGTGGCCATGGCGCCGGCCAGCAGGAACCAGGCCCGCGGGGCGCTCGGGGCGAAGCGGCGCACGCCGTAGAGCACGGCGGCCACCCCGCCCAGGCCGATGACGGTCCAGGTCAGCAGGTGCCAACTGGGAACCGCGTAGTAGAAAACGGTCCACAGCGCCATGAATGCCGCGAACCGGGGCGCCATAGATCCGAGGGGATCATGCACCCGAACGGGTCAGCAACTCGGAGACGGCGCCCGGCTGACAGGTTCGGCCGGGTCCGGTGAGCCCGGTGGGTTCGGAAAGCTCGACGGGTTCGACCGGCACGATGGGTTCGCGCTTCGTCGCTCCCCTGTCGGAATCCCTCGATACAGTCGTGCCCACTTGGACGCGCGAAAGCTTGGGAGGGCTTGTGGGGAACGTCCTGGCTTCAGCCACGCTTTTGCTTGACGCGGATCCGGTTGACGCTGCCGCGGGCCTGTTCGCCAAGCACCGCGATCTACGCGCGCTGGTGGTGCCGCGCAGGGACGGGGCTTCCTCGGCGCCGGGCGGCGTGCCCCCTCATCCAACCGAACCGCCGCTGACGCGCCCCGACGCCGCCGCGAAGTTCGAAAAACTGTTCGCCACAGCGCGGCCCACTCTCGAAACCGCCCTCAGGCACGGCGCCGCAGCCAAGGACCTGGTCCAGGAGGCAAGCCGGCCCGAGCTCGACGATCCGGCGCTGCGGACGCCGCGCCAGGCCGCGATCGCCGCCGCGGCGGTCTTGTTCGACGCTCGCCACGGCCTGGAGCCCGCGGAGATCGCGGACGCCTGGGTCGCCGCCCGCGGCCTGCCGTTCGCCGCCGAAGCTGCCGTCGAGCTCGCGGGCTTCGTGATCAGCCTGCTGCACAAGAGCAACGACACCCCCGCACTGCGCCGCTCCGGGGGCGACCTTGTCCACCGGGACGAGCGGTTCGAGATCGGCGCACGGGTCCGCCGTCACCTGGTGACGGCCTCCGATCCGGACCACGCGGCCGCTCACGCGGCGGTCGAGGGCATGTCCGGCCTGACCGCCGAGCAGCACGCCGCCGTGGCCTTCCTCTTTCCGGAGCGGACCAGCCTCGTCGACCACGAGCTCCAGCACCCGAACGCCCGGCGCTCGAGGGCGGTCGGCAGCCTGGCCACCTTGTTCCTGCTCGGCGCCGTCACGACCCGCGCCCAGGCCCTCGCGTTCGCGCAGGGCGTCTGGGTGGACGTGCTGCGGCAGAACGCGGCGGCCACCGCCACCGCCTTCGCCACTGTCGGCGTCGACCTGGCCCCGGCGCTGGCGCACTGGATCGGCGAGACCTGGGACGCCGAGGAGAAGCTGCGTCTCCAAGGGCTGCTGGCCGGTCTCGACTCCGACGAGGCGATGCGCGCCCAGTTCAGCATGCTTGACACCCGCGGAGCGGCCATGGTGCTGCTCGACGCCGCCGCGCGCTTTCCGGAGCGGGGAGTCCGCCTGCTCTCCACCGAAGCGCCGACGGCCCCGGCGGCGCGTGCCACCCTCGAGCGGGCGCTGCGCATGCACGTCACCGCGCGGCCGGAGATCGCGCGTGCGGTCTTGCCGGTGCTCGGCGCGGACGCGGCGGCCCGGGTCGAGAAAGTGCTGAGCACCGCCGAGAAGGTTCCGGCAGCTGATCCGGCGACGCTTCCGGATCTGCTGGTCCGCCCGCCTTGGGAGCAAGAGCGCGCCGCCATGAAGCCCGTCGTCGTCAAAGATCTGACGGCACCGGCCGAGAACGACGTCGTCTGGCTCGACGAGGCCGAGCGCGAACAGTGGCTCACCGACACTCTCAGCGACCCGCGGAAGGCCGACCAGGATTGGGACAAGCACCTGCGCGAGATCCGCAACCGGCGCAACTGGTACCTCATCGCGCTGCTCATCGTGCGCGGCCCGGAAGAGGCGGCCCGGACCGCGCTCGCCCAGGCTGAAGAAGGCCACCCCTGGGACGCCCGCGACTGGGCCAAGCCGGCCATCGCCCGCTTCGGAGCCGATGCGCTGCCGGCCGTGCTGAACGCGATCCCCACGGATGTGGTCTCGAACGCCGAGCTGATCCTGCCGTTCGCCAGCTCCGAGGCGGCCTTGCTCGCCGCCGACTGGAACGCGCGCCTGAAGTCCCTCCGGCCGGTCGCGCAGGCCTGGCTGCGCCGCCATCCCGGCGTCGCCGCTCGAACCCTGATACCGACCGCGCTCGCCAAGCCGGGCAAGGCCCGGCAGGCGGCCGAGGCGGCGCTGCGTCTGGTGGCGGCCGCCGGTTTCGAGGCCGAGATCCGCGAGGCCGCCGCCGGCTACGGCGCCGCCGCCGAGGCCGGGATCGCGAACCTGTTGGCGGTGGATCCGCTGGTCGCCGCGCTCCCCAAGACCATGCCCGAGCTACCCGCCTGGGCCGAACCGCGGAGCCTGCCGCAGCTGCTGCTGGCCGGTCGCGAGCGGGCGTTGCCGGTGGACTCGGCGCGGAACGTCGTGCGGATGCTCACCGTGTCCCAGCCGGACGCACCCTATCCGGGTCTGGCGATCGTCAAAGAGCTCTGCGACGCCCGTTCGCTCGCCGCGTTCGCCTGGGGCCTGTTCGAGAACTGGCAGGCGGCCGGCCACCCGGCCAAGCAGCCCTTCGGCTTCGACGTCCTGCGCTGGTTCGGCGACGACGACACCGTCCGCCGGCTGTCGCCGTTGATCCGCGCCTGGCCGGGCGAGGGCGGGCACGCGCGGGCGGTCACGGGTCTGGACGTCCTCGCCGCGATCGGCGGTGACACCGCGCTCATCCACCTCTACGGCATCTCGCAGAAGGTCAAGTTCAAAGGGCTGAAGGAGACCGCGCAGGCCCGGATCGCCGCCATCGCCGAGGAGATGCGGCTGACCCGGGAGCAGCTGGCGGACCGGCTCGTCCCGGACCTCGGCTTGAACGATGCCGGCGCTCTGGAGCTGGACTACGGGCCTCGGCGCTTCACAGTGTTCTTCGACGAGCAGTTGAAGCCTGGGGTCGTCGACGAGGCGGGCAAGCGTCTCAAGGCTCTACCGAAGCCCGGCGCCAAGGACGACTCCGAGCTGGCACCGGCCGCGTACCAGCGTTTCGCTGGGCTGAAGAAGGACGTGCGGACCCTGGCCACCGACCAGATCGCGCGTCTGGAGCTCGCGATGGTCACGCGGCGGCGCTGGAGTGAGAGCGAGTTCGAGGAGTTCCTCGTCGGCCATCCGTTGCTGCGGCATGTCGTTCGCCGCCTGGTATGGGGCGACTTCGCGTCCGATGGCACCGAGCTGCGCGCCGCGTTCCGCGTCGCCGAGGACTTGAGCTACGCGGACGTCGAAGATGACTCTTTCGCTCTGGCCGCCGACGCGACGATCGGCGTGGCGCATCCGGCGGACCTGGCCGACGATGTGGCGCGCTGGTCGGAGGTCTTCGCCGACTACGAGATCCTGCAGCCCTTCGACCAGCTCGGCCGGCCGGTGTTCCGGTTGACCGAGCAGGAGGCGGCCGGGACCGAGCTGCGGCGCTTCGCCGACGCCAAAGCCAACGGCGGCCGGGTGCTCGGCATGGAGCGCCGCGGCTGGCGGCGCAGCGAGCCGGCCGACGCCGGCTGGCAGGGCCAGCTGCTCCGCGAGCTGCCGGACGGCCGGATGCTCGTCGTCGAGCTCGACCCGGGATTCGGCGCCGGGTGGGCCGACGCGGCCGAAGACCAGCAGTTCCGGTCGGTCTGGATCAACCCCGCCAAGGACAGCTACTACGGATACCAGCGCCACCGGGGGTCGACCGCCGCGCCGTTCTCGGTCCTCGACCCGGTGACGGCCTCCGAAGTTCTGCGCGACCTGACGGAGGTGACCACCGGGTGAGCAGTACGACTCAGGACCCTGAGGAAATCTTCGAGCTCCCGGAGCCCTACGGCGGCGTGGTCATCGCCCGCGAGCGCACGCCCTCCCCGCCGCGCACACTCGACCCCGAGGCCCTCCTCGGACTGCTGGAGCGGCGCCGTGAGGCGGCGCAGACCTGGCGGCACCTCGTCGACCAGTCCCTGGCCGCCCCGGAGAGCGACCCGGACCTGGTGGAGCTGATGCGGGACGCCGACTTCGGCGAGCTGGAACCGCTCACCCCGCTCGGCGCGGCCGTCGTCGAGGTCTGCCTCATCGGCCATCCGTCGTTCGACCCCCGGCAGGCGGTTGCGGTCTGGGCGGCCGTCCGCGGCCTGCCGTTCGCGCTGGAAGCCTTCGTAGAGTTCTGCCACCTGCGTCCCACCTCGTCCTTCAACCGGACGCTCATCCGGCAGCCCCAGCCGCCGCAGCTGTTCGCCACGTGGGACCTGGCCAAGCGCCTGCTGGAACTGGTCCGATCGGCCTGCGGCCAGGACTACGCCGCCACGATGCGCACCGCCGCCCGGCTGCGGGAGAACGACCCGTCGGGGCTGCGCCGCGCCTTGACCACCTTCCTGTTCGCCGAGCGGGTGGACTGGCTGTGGGCCGACATCCAGGCCGCCGGCCGCGGCGAGATCCGGGCCGCCGCCCTGCTCCCGTCGGTCACCACGTCCGAGCAGGCGGCCGCCGTCGGCAAGCTGCTGCGCACCGGCCCGCAGTGGTACTGGAGCGGCGATCTCGACATCGAGCTGACCTACCTGACGGCCGCCGGACCGGAGGCGCTGCCGTTCCTGCTCGCCTGGTACGACGGCTATCAGCCCACGAAGCCGGCACCCGGACGTCCGTCGGTCTCGCCGGTCCAGGAACGGATCGCCGACCTGATCGCCCGCGTGCCCCGGGACGAGGCGATGGCAGCGCTTGTCGAGCGGATCGCCGAGCCGGCGATCCTGCCGCAGCTCCACGCCGCGACGAAACGCTTCCCGCACCGAGCCTTGCGGGTGCTGGCCGAGGCCGAGCCGGTGCCCGACGTCACGCAGGTGCTGGCCATGGTCGCCCTCGCCGATGCGGACTTCAGCCGTTCCGTGCTGCCGTATCTGAGCGGCGCCGCCAGCCGTCGTGTCGAAGCGATCCTGGACCGGGCGTCCGCTCTCGCGCCCGGTGGTCTGCCGCTGGCGGACCTGCCCGCCATCCTCGCCGCGCCGCCGTGGCGGGACCGCAAGCGCAAGCCGGTCAAACCGGTCGTCGTCGAAGGGCTCACGCCGCCGGCCGAGACGGAGGTCGCGTGGCTGCCCGGCGAGCGGGAGCGCCACCTGGCGAGCCATGGCTCCGGCTGGGAGCCGAAGGAGGGCTGGCAGGCGTTCGCCGCGCTGGTCGCCGCTGATGAGGCCGACGAGATGCTCCTCGACTACTTCGCGGCCTACGCCCCCGAGGACGTGGTCCGGCCGCTGCTCGCCACGTGGTCTCCGCAGCTTCATTGGGGCAACGAGCGCGCCCAGCTGTTCCTGGCCCGCTATGAGCGGCTCGCGCTGCCTGACGTCATGGAACTGCGCCGCCGCCCGGCCGACAAGGCCCGGCTGCTCCAGCCGTTCGTGAACCCGGAGATCGCCGCGTTCATGGTCGACGGCATGGGCCGGCTGCGCTCCGTGCGCGGCCTGGCCGTGGCCTGGCTCCGGCGACACCCCGAGGCCGCCGCGCGCTGCCTGCTGCCGACCGCGCTCGGCAAGCGCGGCCGGGCCCGGCAGGACGCCGTCGCGGCGCTGCGCATCATCGAGGCGACGGGTGCTGACATTCCCGCGATCGCGTCCCAGACCTACGGCGAGGCTGTCGGTCTCGCGGCCAAGGAGATGCTGGCCGACAACGGCCTCGGCGTCTACCCGCGTACGATGCCGACGCCGCCGATCTGGGCGCGGGCCGCCGTCCTGGCCCCGATCCGGGTCGCGGACAGCGGCGCGGCGCTGCCGCTGAGCGCGGCCCAGGCGGTGCTGGAGATGCTGGCGATCTCCAAGCCCGGCAACCCGTATCCGGGGCTGGAAGCCGTGAAAGAGTTCTGCGACGCCTCCTCGCTCGCCGCGTTCGCCTGGTCGTTGTTCCGCAATTGGGAGCAGGCAGGCACCCCGGCCAAGGAGAAGTGGGCCTTCGACGCTCTCGGGCTGCTCGGCGACGACGTCGTCGTGGACCGGCTGGCGGTGCGGATCCGGGAGTGGGGCGAGGAGGGACTGCGGCTGCACGCCTTCGAAGGGCTCGACGCGCTGGCCGTGATCGCCGGCGACCGGGCGCTGTTCCACCTGCATGAGCTCGCTGCGAAGGGGCGCTCGGCACCGGTCCGCAAACATGCCAGAAAGCGGTTCGAAGACGTCGCCGAGGGCCTGGACCTGACGCCGGACCAGCTCGCCGACCGGGTGGTCCCGGACCTCGGCCTCGACACCGCGGGGATGCTGCGGGTGGACTACGGCCCGCGCCACTTCGACGTCGGATTCGACGAACTGCTGCGGCCCCGCGTCGTCGACGGCTCCGGCAAGGTGGTCAAAACCCTGCCGAAGCCCGGCGTGAAGGACGACAAGGAGAAGGCGGAGGCCGCGTACAAGCAGTTCACCGCGCTGAAGAAGGCAGCCCGGACCGTCGCCGCGAACGAGATCAAGCGGCTGGAGCGCGCCATGTCCCATCGGCGCCGCTGGCGACCCGAGGACTTCGCGCAGCTGCTCCGGCATCCGCTGCTGCGGCCCATCGTCCGCCGCCTGGTGTGGGGTGTCTACGGGACCGAAAGCACCGGCCATCGGGACGGCGTGCTGATCGGATCCTTCCGGCTGGCCGAAGACCTCACCTGCGCCGACGTCCACGACGCGCACTACCAGGTCCCCGATGGCGCGCTCCTCGGCGTCGCGCACACCGTGGACCTCGGCGCGGACCGCGCAGAGTGGTCCGAAGTCTTCGCCGACTACGAGATCCTGCAGCCGTTCGACCAGTTGGGGCAGCCGGTGCTGGCGCTGTCGGCGGCCGAACGCGCCGGCCGGCAGTTCGAACCCTGCGTCGGCGCCTCGATGCCCGCCACCCGGATCGCCGGGCTCGAAACGCGCGGCTGGATCCGCGGCCCGGTCGGCGACGGCGCGCTGTGGCGGACGATCCTGCGGTCCGCCGGTGACGACCGGTTCCTGGTCGCGGAGTTCGAACCGGGGATCCTGGCCGGCGCCCCGGCGCAGTCCGATTACCAGCGGTTCAGCCGGGCCTGGTTGAGCGTGACCGGCGAGAACCCGGATTTCGACCGGCATTGCCTGCCGCTGAGCGAGCTGGACGCGGTCACCGCGTCGGTGATCCTCCACGACTTGAACGGGATGATGCCGCGATGAGCGAGTCCACAGATTGGTCCGGCACAACAGATCGGTCCGGCACGACAGACACGACAGATCGGTTCGGCACACTGGACCGCGTGAGCACATCCGAGATCCTGACCAGTGCCGCCAAGCGCGTCCAGCGCCCGGCCGCCGAGGTCCGCTACGCCGACGAACTCGCGCGCCTGCGCGCCGCCGACGACGGCGAACGGCCGCCCGGCTGGGCGCTGAGCCTGCGCGCGGCGCGCCGCTTCATCCTCGGCGACGACGCGGCCGGGATCAGCCGCAAGTTCGTCGGCGACCCCTCGCTGATCGACCGCGCGCTGGTCTCGCTCGCCACCAGCAGAGGCCTGATGCTGGTCGGCGAGCCCGGCACCGCCAAGTCGCTGCTGTCGGAGCTGCTGGCGGCGGCGGTCAGCGGCGACTCCACACTGACCATCCAGGGCGGTGCGGCCACCACCGAGGACCAGATCAAGTACTCCTGGAACTACGCGCTGCTGGTCGCCGAGGGGCCGTCGAACCGGTCGCTGGTGCCGGCCCCGCTGCTGCGCGGGATGGCCGAGGGCCGCGTCGTGCGGTTCGAGGAGATCACCCGGTGCCCGCTGGAGGTCCAGGACTGCCTGCTGTCGCCGTTGTCCGACCGGGTGCTGGCGGTGCCTGAGCTCAGCGGCGCCGACGCGCTCGTGTTCGCCCGCGAGGGGTTCAACGTCATCGCCACCGCGAACACCCGCGACCGCGGCGTGAACGAGATGAGCGCGGCGCTGAAGCGGCGGTTCAACTTCGAGACCGTGTTCCCGATCCCCGACTTCGAGACCGAGCTCGGCCTGGTCGAGCAGGAGGCGACGCATCTGCTCCAGGGCTCCGGCATCGCGCTGCCGCCCAACCGCGACGTGCTGGAGGTGCTGGTCACCGCGTTCCGCGAACTGCGCGACGGCCGCACCGAGCGCGGCGACGCGATGGAGCGGCTGTCGTCGGTGATGAGCACCGCCGAGGCGGTCTCGGTGGCGCACGCCGTGGGGCTGCGCGGCTGGTTCCTGCGCGGGGACGCCGGCAGTGCCTCGGACATCGTGGAGTGCCTGGCCGGGACCGCCGCCAAGGACAACGCCGAGGATCTGGCACGGCTGCGGACGTACCTGGAGCAGCACGTGGGGCGGCGCAAGGGCGCGCAGTGGCAGGAGTTCTACGGCGCCCGGCACCTGCTGCCCGGATGAGCGCAGCGATGCTGCCGAAGCCACTGAACGGACTGAATCCGCTGAACCCAATGCAGCCGGCAGCGGCGCTTGAACCGCCGGCCACACCGGAGATGCTGACGATCGTCGGGGTCCGGCACCACAGCCCGGCGTGCGCGAAACTGGTGCGCGAGGCGATCGACCGGCTCCAGCCGGCGCACGTGCTCATCGAGGGCCCTGCGGACGTGAACCCCCGGCTCGGGGAGTTCCTGCTGGGGCACGAACTGCCGATCGCGGTGTTCACCTCGGCACGCCGCGGCCTGACGTCGCAGGCCTCGTGGTCGCCGTTCTGCGACTATTCACCGGAGTGGATCGCGCTGAGGGAGGGGACGCGGTCCGGTGCGCAGGTGCGGTTCATCGACCTGCCGGCCTGGCACCCGGCGTTCGCCACGATGGCCAACCGCTACGCGGACGCCGAGCGGCGTTACACACAGGCTGTGGACGGACTGTGCCGCACGCTCGGGACGGACAACTCGGACACATTGTGGGACCACCTGGCTGAGATCGACGCCGGCGATATCCCGGCCGCCGAACTCAGCGCGCGGCTGAACACGTACTTCGATCTGATTCGTTCGGCGGTGGATGGGATCGGAGAGCCGGCAAGCGGGTCAGCGGCCGAGCCGTCGGCTGAACCGACCACTGAAACGACCACCGAACCGACCACCGACGAAGTGCGCGAGGCATACATGGCGCGATGGATAGCCGCCGCGCTGCGGGACACGCCGGACCGGCCGGTGCTCGTGGTCTGCGGCGGCTTCCACCGGCCCGCGCTGTTGCGCCGCGTCGCAGCGTTCTCCTATCGCGAGATGGAGGACGCTTACTGGCCCGAGATCCCGGCGCCGGAGCCAGACGTGACGGCGGTCAGCTACCTGGTCCCGTACTCGTTCCGGCGCCTGGACGCCTTCGTCGGCTACCAGTCCGGGATGCCGTCCCCGGCTTACTACCAGCGCTTGTGGGAGCTGGGGCCGCGCGGCGCCGCCAGCGCGCTCACCGGCGAGGTCGTGGATCGGCTGCGCGCCCGCAACCAGCCGGTCTCGACCGCGGACCTGATCGCGGCGCGGGTCACCGGCGAGGGGCTGGCGTCGGTGCGCGGACACCGGCATCCGGCGCGCGCCGACCTGCTGGACGGCCTGGTTTCGGCCCTGGTCGGGGAGGCACTGGACCGGCCGCTGCCGTGGACCGGACGCGGCGGGCTGACGGTCGGGACGCACCCGGCGGTGGTGGAGATGGTCGCGGCGCTGTCCGGGGACCGGACGGGGCGTCTGCACCCGGACACCCCGCTGCCGCCGCTGGTCCACGACGCCGAGGCGGAGTTGGAACGGCACGGCTTGGACCAGCCGCAGACCGCGACCCTGGACCTGACGGCGCACGTGCGGCGGGACGCCAGCCGGCTGCTGCACCGGCTCAGGGTGCTGCGCGTGCCGGGCTACGAGCGGCTTTCCGGCCCGGATCCGTCGGTCGAGGACAGCACGTTCACCGAACAGTGGCGGATCGCGGTGGATCCGGACCGCTTGGCGGCGTTGATCGAGGCCGGCGGCCACGGTCCGACCGTGGAGCTGGCTGCGCGGGCCGTGCTCGGCGAACGGGTGCTGACTGGCGGCGGCCTGGACTCGGCGGCGCGGGCGTTGTTCGACGCGGTGCTGTGCGGCATCGAGGATCTGTCCGGGCAGGTGCTGTCCGGCCTGGCCGCCGCGGTCGCCGCCGACGGCGACGTCGAGGCACTGGGCACGGTGCTCACGGCGGTGCTCGGGTTGTGGCGGCATGACCGGCTGCTGGCCGCCGAGCAGTCGGCGACGCTGGGCGCGGTCGTGGTCGCGGCGGTGGACCGGCTGCTGTGGCTGCTGGAGCTGGTGCAGACCGGCGGCGGTCCGGCGCCGGCCGAGCCGCGGCGGATCGCGGCGGTGCGCGCGGTGCGGGACGCGATCCGGTACGCCGCGGCGAAGCTCGGACTGGACGCGGTGCGGGCCACCGCGGTGATGGCGCGCATCGCCGGGAACGCCGCCGCGCCGCCAGACCTGCGGGGCGCCGCCTTCGGTTTCGGGTGGTCGCTGGGCACGCCGCCGCCGGACGCCGAGCGCACGATCCGCGCCGCCGGCGGCGCGGCGGTGCTGGGCGACTGGCTGTCCGGGCTGTTCGCGCTGGCTCGCGAGCAGTGCCTGGAAGAAGGGCCGGGGGAGGAGCCGAGCCAGGGCCCGGACCAGGGGCCGGAGCAGCTGTCGGCGTTGGCCGTAGTGGACGCCTTGGTGGCCGCGATGACCGACCATGACCTGCTGGTGGCGCTGCCAGCGTTGCGGCAGGCGTTCGGCTACTTCCCGCCGCGCGAGCGCGAGACGATCGCCGGGCGGATCGCCCGGCGGCATGGCTTCGACGACTCGGGCCGGGCCTTGTTGCGTGATCGGATCGAGGATCCGCTGGCCTTGGCGCGCGGGCGGGAGCTGGACAGCCATGTGCAGGCGGTGCTGGAGCGGGAGGGGCTGCTGTGGTGAGCGGGGTTCGTCAGGAGCCTGAGTCGTTCGGGGCGGGCGGCGGGGTGTCCGATGCGGTGTCCAACGCCGTGTCCGACGGGTTGTCCGATGCCGCCGCCTTGGAACGGTGGCGCATGATCCTCGGGGCGCCGGCGTCCGAGCTGTCCACGTTGCAGTCCGTCGACCAGCGCCGAGACCAGGCTCTGCAATGGCTCTACGGCCGGGACGAGGAGCTCGCGCAACGCGGCGTCCGCAAAGGCGGGACCCGTGACGCGGACGCCGATCGCCGTGGCGGCGCCGAGGAATCCGTGCTCACCACGGTCGACTGGCTTGAGGGGATCACCAAGCTCTTCCCCAAGGAGACCGTCGAACGGCTGACCCGAGATGCCGTCGACCGGTATCAGATCCATGATCTGGTCACCGACCCGCGGGTCCTGGAGCGGGTGGAGCCGAGTCTGGCGCTGCTGAAGGCGGTTCTGCGGACCAAGCACCTGATGGACCCGAAAGTGCTGGAGCTGGCGCGTAAACTGGTCGCGGTGGTCGTCGAGGAGCTGATGCGGCGGCTGGCGACCGAGGTGCGGCACGCTTTCTCCGGAACCCGGATGCGGCGGCCGTCGCAGGTGCGGCTGGCCCGGAACTTCGACGTGAAGCGGACACTGCGCGGGAACCTCGGCCACTACCAACCCCAGGAGCGCAAGCTCTACATCGAGGACGCGTACTTCTTCACGCGCTCGCGGCGCCGCGTCGACAACTGGCAGGTGATCCTGCTGGTCGACCAGTCCGGCTCGATGGTGTCCTCGGTGATCCACTCGGCGGTGACCGCCGCGTGCTTGTGGGGACTGCCTGGGGTGCGGACGCACCTCGTGGCGTTCGACACCTCGGTGGTGGATCTGACGAGCGACGTGACCGATCCGGTGGAGCTGCTGATGAAGGTGCAGCTCGGCGGCGGTACGGACATCGCGCAGGCGGTGCAGTACGCGGGGGAGCTGGTCGAGAATCCGCGGCGGACGATCGTGGCCCTGATATCAGACCTCTATGAGGGCGTGAGCCCGGCCGGCTTGGTGCGCGGGGCGAAGTCGTTGATCGAGCAGGGCTGCCGCTTCCTGGCGCTGTGCGCGCTGGACGAGGATGCGAACCCGGACTTCGACCGAGCCATGGGTCGGCGGCTCGCGGATCTCGGGGCGTTCGTCGGCGCGATGACGCCGGGCGAGCTGGCGGCGTTCGTGGCCGAGGCGGTGAACGCGTGAGTGTGCGCGCGGACCTGCTGGCGTTGGGCGAGGACGCGCTGGTGTCGCTGACGAATCGCGGGCTCTATAAGCGGGCAGCGAAGGAGGTCGCGGGGGACAGCGGGCCGTCGATCGAGGCCGACGGGGACGTGGTCCGCGGGACCTTTCCGGACGGGGTGGTCTGTGCGCTGCCGCCGAGCGGCGGGCTCGAAGCGGCGGAGTGCAGTTGCGGGGCTTCGGGGGCGTGCCGACACGTGGTGGCGGTGGTTCTGGCCTATCAGGCTTCTCATACGGAGAACGAGGATGCCGCGACCCCTGAGGAAGCTCAGGAGTGGTCGCCGGGCGATTTCGACGACGACGCCCTGGAGGCTCTGCTCGGCAAGCGGTCGCTGGCGTCGGCCCGTCGGCGGCTGGCAGCCGGATATCTGGCGCGGGTGCACGTCGCCACGGCGGCGGAGCCAGTGCCCTGGGTCGAGCTGCCGAACTGCTCGGTGCGGTTTCTGGTGCCGCGCGATCTGGCTTACGCGCGCAGCGATGCACGGGACGACAAAGACGCGATCGCCCTGGCGGTGTGGGCGTGGCGGGCTTGGGCCGGGCGGGCTGCGGAGGTGGGGGATCGGCACTTTTCGGTGGGTGGTTCCGACCCTGGATCTGCTGTCGCGGATGCAGATTCGTCAGCTTCTGGCTCGGCCTCGACGGGAACTGCGGCCACGGCCACGGGCTCAACCGCCGGCCCCGTTTCCAGCTCCGATTCCACCTCCGTTTCTAGCTCCGCTTCAGTATCCGTCTCGGCTTCTGCCGCCCTTACCAGCGCGATCGACCTCGCCGCCGACATCTTCCTGACCGGCGTGGCGAACCTGGCGGCCGGCTTCACGCCCCGGCTGGCGAGGGTCCGCCGCGACCTGGACGCCGCCGGTCTGCGCTGGCCGCTGCTGGCCGCCGACGACCTGGCCGACCAGCTCGCCGCGCACGCCGACCGTGCCGCCCGGCACAGCCCGGAGCAGGTCGCCGACCTGCTCGCCGAGCTCGTGGCCCGCAGCCGTGCGGCGGACGCGGCCCAGGGACGGCCCGGCTCCCGAGTCCAGCCCAGCTCCCGGATCCTGGGCACCGACGAGGCCGCCGAGGTGGCGCTGCGTCGTCTGCGGCTGACCGCGCTCGGCTGCCGGGTCCAGGCCGTCGGCGACGATCGCAGGGTCCTGGTGTTCCTGGCCGACCCCGCCGCCGGCACCGTGCTCACCCTGGAGCACCGCTACCCCGGCCCGGTCACCGGCGCCGCCCTCGCCGACCGCCGTCTGGCCGGCAGCCCGGTGCGCGTCCTGGCGGCGGGCAACGTCGTCACCGAGACCGCGCACCGCCGCGCCGACCGCCGCCTGCGCTTGGCCTTGAACCGCGTGGCCCGCACTACCGTCAGCGTCTCCGGCGGCGCCTGGGAGCACCTGCCCCCGAGTCTGCTCGCCCGCGACCTGGACGCCCTGGCCACCGAGTTCGACCGCCTGCCACCGCGCCTGATCCGCCCCCGCGTCGAGGCCGAGGACGTCCGCGTGATCGAGGTCGGCGAGGTCGCCCACGTCGGCTACCACCCCGGCAGCCAACGCCTCACCGCACTCCTGCACGGCACCGCAGGCGGCACCGCCCACCTGATCGCCGAACACCGGGGCACCGCTCCAGCCGCCCTCGACGCTCTCGCCGAAACGCTGGCGGCGACACCCCGCTTCATATCCGCCACCGTCCGTCGCGGCCGGGGCGGCCTGGTCCTCACGCCGATAGCCGTCGTGGCGCAAGGCCGCGTGACAGTCCTCGACCTCGCCGACGGCGACGGCAGCGAAGACCTCGCCACATCCGCCGCCATCCACCCCGACCCCCTCACCGAAGCCATCGAGGCAGGCTTGGCCCTCCTAGCGGAAACCGCCCACCGCGGCGCCCGCCACCTGCCCCGTACGTTCCCCGCCCGCCTCCACACCGCCGCTCACACCCTCACCACCGCCGGCCTCGCCCGCGCCGCCACCGACCTTCGCACCCTGAGCAGCACCCTCGGACCCGACCCCGGTCGCCCAGCCTTCGACGCCTGGGCTGACGCCGCGATCCGGCTCATTACGACGGCGGAGTGCCGCTGACGGCTGGTGCTGGTCGGCTTCGGGTAGTAGGACAGCCACGTTCAAGCTGGCGGGTGACCAACGTACGGTGGGAAGGGCGACATCAGTACCCTGATGCCTGCCGTGAGAGAGGGCGCGTTCACCGGGACCGCGTCGTGGCAGGGAGGCCCAGCGACTGTAGGAGTTCGCTCACTTCTTCGTCGAAGAGTCTGGCCGAAGCGGCCGTAGTGCCCTGAGTGTGGCCGTATACCTCCAGTGACACGAGGCCGTGGAGACGTCCGCGGATGCGCAGGGCCAGTGCCAGCGCTGCGGGCGGTAGGTCCGGGAACGCTGTGCGGACGTCGGCTGCCAGGGCGGGGTCGAAGTCGGACCAGGCGAAGTCGCCGCCGTGCTGGAGGTGCTCGGCGTGTGGCCATGCGGCTGCCGCCAGGTTCGTCACGCTGATGCAGATTCTCGACGTGGCTTCGGGCGCCGGTCCGCCTTCGGGTGCTTTGTAGCCCGGGACCGGGTCGCCGAAGATGAGGCGGAAGCCTTGGGGGTTGTTCAGCGACCAGGTTCTGAAGGCGTCGGCCCATGCGGTGATCCGGGTTGCCGGGCTCTGCCCAGCCGTGGCCTGCCACGCGGCGTCCACGCAGTCCGCCAGGTCCGTGAGCACGTCGCTGATCAGCGTGGTCACCAGGTCGTCGCGGGTGGCGAAGTAGCTGTAGATGGCGTTGGGCGTCATGCCCATCTCGCGGGCGATGGCTCGCAGCGTGATCGCGTCCGGCCCGCTCGCGGCCATCAGACGCAGTGCCACTTCTTTGATTTCGGTCGTTGTGGCGGCTCGCAGCCGTTCTCGCCGGTCGGTGGTTGTTCGGCCTTCCACGCGCTCACTCTACAGGGACTTCACCTGTCCACAGCGATGCAGGTTCCGCTTGGCATATAATAATCTCACGGCATATAGTTTTCTCACTGTGTGATCAAAGATCACACCTTCACGAGATTCGAACGGGGAGAGCCATGCACATCGGAGTCATCGGTGCGAGCGGCACCATCGGCAGTCGGATCGTCAGCGAGGCCCTCGGCCGCGGACACCAAGTCACGGCGTTCAGTCGCGACGCCTCCGGGATCGATGAGCGCCGCGAGCGCGTCGCCTGGAAGAGCGTCGAGGTCACGGATGCCGACGGCATCGCCGCGGTCCTCCCCGGCCTCGACGTTCTGATCAGCGCGTTCGGGCCCGGCAACGCAGCGGTCGACGCCGCGGACGCCGCGGCGCGCGCCATCGCCGACCCCGGTGTCTACGTGCGGGCGGCGACGGCGCTGCTCACGGCGCTGCGCAGCCGTCCGCGGACGCGGCTCATCGTGGTCGGGGGCGCCGCGAGCCTGGAGGCCGAGCCCGGACTGGCGTTCGTCGACTCCGACGCTCTGCTGAACGCCGCGATCGACGGCTTCGGCCTGCCCCGGGAATATGCAGCGGTGATGCGTGGCCATCGCGACGCGATGAACCTCTTCCGGACATCCGATCGCTTGTGGACCTACTTCTGCCCGGCCATCGAGATCCAAGCCGGCGAACGCACCGGCCGGTTCCGGATCGGTGGTGACCAGCCCGTCATGGACGCCGAGGGACGCAGCCGCATCTCCGTCGAGGACGCGGCCGTCGCCCTTGTCGACGAGGTCGAACTGCCGCGCTTCGTGCAACGGCGCTTCACCGTCGGCTACTGAGCCCGGCCGCGTGTCTTGTCGCGAACGGCAGATGAGGGCTGGCGCGCATCCTTACCGAACTCCGCACCAGCCCCGCCGAGCGGAAGCAGGTTCACCCCCGGCGGACACGATGATGCAGGCGAAGTCGCGCCAGGCCTGGCCGTCGAATGAGGACGGGCTCCGCTGCGTTCTGGGCCGGGCCTACATCGCCGCCGGGCTCTCGGAAGTCCTGTGGATCTGTCTCATCACGTTCTTCATGCCGACCGTCGCCGCATCGCTTCACTGGTCGGCGAGCTGGGCGGGTCTGGACAGCGCCGAGGCGCTGTCCCTGATCTGTACCGGCCGGTTCCTGCCGTCCCGCGACGATCGCGGCGTGGTCGCCGCCGCCACGTCGGCTGTGCTCCTGCTCTGCGACGCCTGGTTCGACGTCACCTCGTCCGTTCCGGGCGTCGACCGGTCCGCCGCGGTGCTTCAGGCGGCGTTGGCGGAGATCCCGATCGCCTGTCTGAGCGCCGCCCTCGCACTGCCCCCGCTGCGGTCGCGCTTGGTGCTTCGCCCGAACTCCGAGGAGAATCGATGTCCGCCTTCCAACTCCCCGTCATGCCCCGCCGGACCAGCGTGATCACCGTGGCCACGGCCACCGCGGCCGCGAGCGCCTGGTGGTACAGCGACCGGGCCCCGTACCCGTACTCCCGGCGCAGACTGCTCGATCTGCAACTGCCGTTCCTGAGCAACTCAGACCTCGATCAGGTCCTCCGGGCGCGGCCGGGAGAGCGCGTGCTGGAAATCGGTCCCGGCACCGGTCTGCAGACCCTCCACGTGGCTCCACAACTGGGTCCGGAAGGCAGACTGGACATCCTGGACGTGCAGCAGGAGATGCTCGACCACGTCATGTCCCAGGCCGCGCGGCCGGAAGCCGCACAGATCGTGCCGCACCGCGCAGACGCCCGCGCACTGCCTTTCGACACCGACACCTTCGACGCCGTCTACCTGGTGACCGCGCTCGGCGAGATCCCCCAACCCCGGCAGGTCCTCGCCGAGGCCGCACGGGTGATCAAGCCCAGCGGCCGCCTCATCGTCGGCGAATTCTTCGATCGCCACTGGATCCCGTTCGGCCGCCTGCACCGCATGGCCGACGGGGAAGGGCTGCACGTCATCGAGCGCCGCGGCCCCAGCCTGGCCTACTTCGCCCGGCTCCGGCCTTGCTGGGACCGCAGTTCCGCGTGCTGAGAGAGGTCGCCTGCGCGGCGGAAGCCTTCGATCCGTGAGATCGGCGTCAAGCGGTATGCCGGGTAGCGCGCCTGGCATGTTCGACGCCAGGGGCCGCGGAAAAGGCGAGAAAGCATCGGAGTTGGCTCGGCGACACACGTCCGTTGCGGCCGGGTGTCGCCAAGCGGCTATGAGGCCAGGTCGTCGAACTCTCCGGCCTTCGCTCCGTTGAGGAACGTCGCCCATTCCTGGGCCGTGAATCTCAGGATCGGCCCTAAAGGGTCCTTGCTGTCCCGGACGGCCACGCCGTCCGCCAGTGGGGCGGCCTCCACGCACTGGCCGTTACCTGCCGATGCGGAAGCCTTGCGCCAGGCGAGCTGTTGATTGGTCTCCATCTCATCTCACCTCCCTCCGATCTCCCGCGCGACCCGGTCGCGGATGTCGACCAGGAGATTCCGAGTGTCGGCGGGTGACAGGGCGATCTGGTCGCGCATCTCGGCGAAGGCGGCGGTGATGTGGTCCTTCTGCTCCTGCTCCTCAGCGAAGAGGTTCCAGAAGATCCCTTCCATGTAGACCACGGTGGGGATGACGGATGGCTCGGAGAAGTCCATGACGACGAAGTTCGCGACCTGAAGGGCTGCGTACATGCCCGCGTCGAAGCGGACGATCTGGATGGTGATGTGGTCCAGCTCGGCCATGGCGCGCAGGTGCTCGATCTGATCGATGACGATCTGCGGGCCGCCGATCATCCGGCGTAGCGCGTTCTCCTGGAAGATCACATGCAGCTTGAGTGGATCGGATCCGGTGAGGCGTTCCTGGCGTTTGAGCCGGACGGCGAGCAGTTCGGCGATGTGGTCCGGGGCGTAGGTGGGATTCAGTCCGGAGATCACGGTCTGGGCGTATTCCGGGGTCTGAAGCAGGCCCGGGACGAAAGTCGATTCATAGTTGCGCATCGACAGGGCCGCGGACTCGAAGTCCGTGTACATCCGATAGTGGGCGCCGACCTTGTGGAACTCCTGCCACCAGCCGCGCCGCTTGGCGTCGCGCGCCATCTGGATCAACCGCTCGCGCTCGGCGCGGTCGATGCTGTAGATCTTCGCCAGTTCCGAGACGTCACGCGGAAGAGGGACCTGCTGGCCGCTTTCGATGCGGCTGAGTTTCGCGGCCGAGAACGAATCCGCGAACTCTTCGTGGATCGCCGATGAGACCTGCTCGAGGGTCATCTGGGAGCCGGCTCGCAGCGCCCGCAGCGCGGCGCTGAGTTCCAGCCGGCGCAGCGTGGGGCTGGCATCTTCGCCGGTTGCCGCCATCGCCTCACCTCCGGTCCCTATTGTGAAATTTGCATCTCCCAGTTTTCTGATCTAAGCCTTCGGGAATACAAATCACAGCTAGCTAGCCGCACAGCGTCACCCTATCAGCTACCTGGTTTCCATCGAAGAGCTTTCACTCTCGCGATGGAGCGCGTGTCGGAGCGCGCAAAGAAGGAGGTGGGGGGCCGTGAACGGACCTCCGCGCAACCACGGGAACCGTGACGGCATGCCACGATGCCCCAAGTGCAAGGGGTCGGGGCGCGTCGGTCCCAACCGGGCCCCGTGCCGGGCGTGCTGGCTCTACGGAGTCGTAGAACCCTGGCGTCTGGAGCAGCTCGCCAAGGAAGGCGACGACGACCAGGAGGCCGACCTCGAGAACGGCACGAAGCGACCTGCGCCCCCGAAATCGACAATGGGACAACCAGAGCGATCACCACCGAATGTGGACGACATTCGCCCGAACCAGTACCATGATTCGGTCGAGCATGGCTGGGGCGGGCTGCGCGATGGGGGGTTCGGTCGTGGCAGTGACCCTGTCGCCTGCGGATTTCACCCGGCTTGCGGGAATAATCAGTGTCCTGCCTGAGTTCCGGACCGTCCAGGGACGCGTCGACTTCCTCACCGATGTTTTCGCCGGCAGTCCGCGCAGCCGAGACCTGGCGGCGCGGCTGAACCTCGACGGCCCGCCGCGCGGCGTGGCCGTGCGGGTCGTCGACTTCCTTCAGGGCTTCGGGCAGGACGAGCCGGGGCGCGAGACACTCGCCGTGCTGATCAACAAGGCGCTTGCCTATCTGGGCGGCGGCCCGGACGCGGACTGTCTACGGAGCCTGCTGGCCGCCTACCCCTTCACCACCCCGCCGACCGCGGACCGGCCGCTCTCCCGGTGGCTCGGCGGCGTCCCCGACGACCTGATCGACGAGAAGATCATCGGGGAGAACACGCTGCGGTTCATCGCCGTGCTGGAGATCGCGCTCGAGTCCGCGAAGGCGGTCGTGCGGATCCGGACCCCCCGCGGCCTGGGCACCGGCTTCCTGGCGGCTCCCGGGCTGCTCGTGACGAACAACCACGTCGTCGGCGACCACGTCGCGGCCGAGGCCTCGGAGTTCCAGTTCGACTACCAACTGGACAGGCACGGCGTCGCGCTGCCGCCGCGAGTCCGCAGGTTCGCGGTCGGCGGCTTGTTCCACACCAGTGCCGCGCTGGACTACACGGTCCTGGAACTGGAGGAGGCGGCCGACGGCCCGGACCCGATCCCGCTGGCGCTCACCCCCGTCCGGGTCGCGCCGGGCAGCCGGGTGGCCATCATCCAGCACCCCGGCGGAGGGTTCAAGAAGATCTCCATGCAGAACAACTTCGTCGCCTACGCGGACGGCCGGGTCGTCCAGTACACGACCTCCACCGAACCGGGGTCGTCCGGGTCGCCGGTCTTCGACGACGACTTCGGGGTCGTCGCCGTCCATCACAGCGGCGGGCTGCTCGCCGAGCCCGCCACCGGCGACCGGCACCTGCGCAACGAGGGGACCAGCGCCGCGGCGGTGCTGGCCGACCTACGGGCCGACGCGCCCGGCATCGCCGAACGGCTGACGTCGTGGACGGCCTGAGCACCGACTCCTATCACGCCGTCGCGACCTTCCTCGCCGGGCACTTGCGTACCGTGCAGGACCGCGAGTCCGTGCTCCTGCCCGTGATCAGCGGCTGGTCCGGGAAGAGCGGCATCGTGTATGAGGGCTCGGCTGCCGTCTTCGCGCTCCACCTGGTCGATCGGCTGCCGGCCGAATTGCTGAAAGAGGTGCTGCGGCGCATCGACGCCGGCGTCGATCAGCGGCAGGTGGCCGAGGCGCTGTGCGCGCGGATCGACGAGGCCGCGTTCCAGGAGCAGGAGCGGCTGCGGGACCAGGAACGGGAACGGGACCAAAGCCGCGGCCGGTGGCGGGGAGGTGCGGACCGCACGGCCACGATCCTGCGCCGCCCGCCCCGTCCCGTCACGCCCGAGACGGCCCCGGTGCTGTTCTCCCCGCGAAACCCCTTCGCAGGCCTCGCCTTCCCCGAAGGCGGCGCTGGGCCGGCCGCAGACCTCGCCGCGCCGACCGCCGAAGCGCCGCTGCTGCTCGTCACCCACTTCGCCGGTGACGTCCTCGGCGCGCTGCACGCGGCGGCCGCCGGCGTCGACGCGCCGGCCGTCTGGATCGCGGCCTCCGGCCTGCACGCCCCGCTCCACCCGGTCGCCGGCCGCCCCTGGAGCCGGGATCCGGCGGACCTCACCGGGACGCCGCCGTCCCTGCTGCTGGTCGACTTCTCGGCCGTCACCCCGGACCAGGCCTTCGCCCCGGAATCGCTCAGCCTGTCCGCCGCAGTCGAAGGCTTCCTCGCCTGGGCTGACACCGCCGGCCACAGCGTCGTGATCGGCCTGCCCAGGTATGTCCTCGCGCCGTCCGACGCCGATCCCCTCCAGCGCCGCGGCGTGCGGACGCTCAGCGCCGCCCGGCTGTTCTCTCCGCAGTACTCGCACCGCATCGTCGAGTGCGAGCGCGCGCTCGGGGCGAGACTGCCCCTGCGCGACGTCCTGGAGCCGCTGCTGTGCGCCAACAGTGCCGCACTACCCGCCGCTGTGGCCGAGGGCGTCAAAGCCCTGCGCATCAGACAGTCCGGGGACGTCGACAGCCCGGAACGGGCCGCCGCCGCGCTCCGGCTGGCCGCCCGGCTCGCCGACGCGGGCTTCCACGAGATCGCCTACCGGCTCGAGGCTCGCTGCCGCACCGCGGACTCCCTGCGCGGCCACGTCCCGCTGTCGGCCGACCTCGTGATCGATCCCCGGGCGCGCACCGAGGACCTCATCATCGGCTTCGTCGAATCGACCGACGACATCCCGGCGGCGGTCGTCCAGGCCACCCTCACCGGAGCCACCGGCACCGGCAAGAGCACCGCGCTGCGCGGCATCGGGCACGCCTGGTCCCTGCCACGGTTCGACGACGTGGAACCGGAGGCGGAGAACTACCTCCCGCTGAGCATCCCGCTGGCGCAGGGTCCTGCGACGTCGCTCGCGGCGCTCGTCGCCGACCGCCTCGCGCAGGACTCGTTCGCCGTCCTTACCGTCGGCGGCCGGACCACCACGCTCCCCGCCCACGCCCTGGTCGCACGGCTCAGCTCGCTCGGCGCCCTGCGCCGGCTCTTCCCCTCTCCGGCCTACCTGCTCCTGGACGACCTCGACGCGTTGCCCGCCGGGCAGCGCGACGACCTGGCGCGCGACCTGCGGCGCTGCCGGGCTGAAGACCCCCGGCTCGGCCTGCTGCTGGCATGTGGCGACTCCGCCACGGCGCGGCGGCAGCAGCTGAGCGAGTTGACGATGCGCGAGCTCAGCGAGCGGCAGCTGACGTCGATCCTGCGCACCCGGCGCAGCCATCCGTCGCTGGCCGGGGTGCTGATCGACAACGGCACGGCCATGGCCCGCCACCTGCGCAACCCTCAGGTCCTGACGGTCCTGGCCGAGCTCGGGCTGACGCGGTCGGAGGCGGCCGGTGCCAACCTCGGGTCGGTCCTGGCCCGGTACGCGCAGCGCAACGCCGGCGACGGCTACGGCTACGACCGCGACCGCGGGGACGTGGACGACCGGCTCTCCGAGACCGCGCTGTCCCTCGTGCAAGACGGTCTGCGGTCCCGGGCGCTGCCTTCGGATCGGGACCAGGAGCTGATCGCGGTCGGGCGTCGGCGGGGGGTACTGGCGGAGTCGGACGCCCCGGACATCCTGGAGTTCGAGTTCGATCTGCTGCGCGACTACTTCGCCGCGCGGCATCTCGCCCAGGAGGCGGCGACCCCGCCGATGGCGCGCGTGCTCGCGCGCTTCGCCTCCGACCTGGACGGTCGGCGCGATGTGCTGCGCATCCTCGCGGGCATCCTGCCGGACCCGGGCCGGCTGGTCGAGGAGCTGATCGCCCGGGGCGCCGTCCCGCTGGCGCACGAGTGCGCCCTCGAGATCCCCGACGGTGCCGGCATCGGGGCGCGGACGACGGCGTTGCTGCTGCGGGACCTGGCCGCAGCGGGCGACGCCGGGCGCCGCAGGGCGATCGCCCGGACCCTCGACCGCTACGACTCGCGGATCCGGCCGCGGGACCCGGTCCACAATCTCGTCGAGATCGCGGCGTCGGAGAACCACGGCCCCTTCCGCCTCGGGCGCTACCCGGTCAGCAACGCCGAGTTCGCCGAGTTCGTCCGGGACGACGGCTACCACACGCCGCACTGGTGGGCGCCGAGCGCCTGGGGGTGGGTCACCGAGCAGCAGATCCACTATCCCCGCTACTGGCTGAACAGCCGGATGAGCCTGCCCAACCAGCCGGTGACCGGGATCAACTACTTCGAGGCGCAGGCCTACTGCGCCTGGCTCACCGCCCGGCATCCCGGGCTGCGCTTCCAGGTCCCGTCGGCCACCGAGTGGGACCGCGGGGCCCACGGCGGCGACCGGCTCTTCGAGATGGTGAGGTCGCTGATCGCGGCGGCCATGCCGGCAGTCGCCGGCGCCCCCGTCCCCGCGTCGCGGCCGAGCCGCTGGCCGCGCACCGCCCGGCAGCGGCGCGGATCCGGCACCGGCACCGGCATCGGATCCGGATCCGGATCCGCGCCGGACGCGGGACCGGGCATCGGCCCCGGATTCCCCGTCGAACCTGAGGCCGACCCGGGGATCACCGTCGACATCGAGGAGATCGTCGACTATTTCTCCAGAATCGGCGACGAGACGCCCGCCGGCGCAGGCCACGGCGGGGTACCGGATCCGGTGGGCCTGGCGGACCCGAACCCGCTGGGGCTGCACGACCTGTTCGGCAACGTATGGCAGTGGTGCAGCACCGCCATGTCGATGACGTCCGCGACCGAAGGGGAGTTCCTCGACCTGCCGCTGGACTCGACCTTCGGCCCCGGCGTACCCGTCGTGGTGAAGGGGGCCGTGCCGCCGGCCGTCCACGACCCGGTGTGGCGGCTGATCGGCGGTTGGTTCGACCCGTTCGTGCGTTTCCACCGGCTGGGATTCCGCATGTGCTGCCATCCCGATCCCAGCGACCCGCAGCCAAGGAGGTAGCGCGTCAGTGAGCGAATATCCAGGCAGTGAGTATTCCGGGGCGCCGGTGCTCATCAGTGGCAACGAGGTGCTGCTGGCCGAGCCCGCGATCGTCCCCGACCATCCCTTCGTCGGCCGGGAGGCCGAGCTGCGGATCTGCCGGGTCGCCTGGGGCACCAGTCCGGACGGTACCAAGCTCGCCGACAACGGGCTGCAACCGCTGAGCTTCCGGCTGGAAGGCGCCCCGGGGATGGGCAAGAACGAGATCGTCTACCAGATCGCCCGCACCCTGAACAAGCCGCTGTTCATCATCCAGGGGCACGAGGAGCTGACGCCGGAGGACCTGGCACTCCTGCTGACGCCCACGCCCGGTGCCGACTACGGGACGATCCCGCTGCAGCTGCGCGCCAGCCCCCTGGCGACCGCGATCCACGTGGGCGGGCTGTTCTTCTTCGACGAGATCAACCGCGTCCCTGAGCGCGCGCTGAGCCCGCTCGCGTCGGTACTCGACGGACGCCAATACATCTACTCGGCGATGACCGGGACGAACATCGGCCCGCGCGACGACGAGGCCAGGCGGGGCTTCCGGTTCTGCTGCGCGCTCAATCCGGCGCTGAGCAACGCGGGTTACGTCCTGCCGGAGTACATCGAGCAGCGCACGCTGCCGGCCATCGAGGTGCAGGCGCCGCCTCCGTCCGATCTGCGACGGATCATCGAGACGACGCTGAAACCGTCGCGGGAGCTGCTGGACGAGTTCGAGGCTTGGTATGCCCGGGAGGAGAACCACGAGATGTCGGTCCGGCAAGCCGTGACCGTGGTGAACTACGTCATGAGCCTCATGCATCAGGTGGGCGACCCGAACCCCGGGGTCTTCGACAAGGTGCCCCGGTCGCTGTTCGGGCGCCGGCGCTGAGGGCGTGGCGCCGATGAGCCGACCGTTCATCGCGCAGGGCGGCATCCACTTCGTCCCCGTGCTGCGGCACCGCCTCAATTTCGCGGTCATGGTGCAGCGGGCCGTCCACGACCTCGGGCTGGACGAACACGACCTCATCGCGGTCGCGCTTCCGGAGTCGGTGCGGGAACCGATGCTGCAGGCGATCGGCAGGCTGCCGCGGGTGAACTTGGTGATCTCCGCGGTGAGCACCGGCGAGCAGCGCGAGGTCTTCCCGGTGACCCCGTCCGACGCGCTGGTGGAGGCCGTCCGGACGGCGGCCGAGCGCGGGATCCCGCTCCGGTTCCTCGACCAGGAGGTCGCGCCGGCGCACCTGATCGACCACTTCTGCCTTGCCGACAACGCCTGGCCCGACGACGGGCTCGCGCTGCGCACCGGGGCCGAACGCTACCTCGACCTGGTGGCTCGGCGCCTGAGCCGTCCGCCGTCGCGGTTCGAGCCGGTGGACGCCTGGCGCGAGCTCCACATGGCCGCCGAGCTGCGGCGGCTGCACCCGAAGTACCGCAGGATCCTGTTCGTCTGCAACGCCACGCATGTCCGGCCGATCCAGGAACTGCTGCGCCAGCCCGCCTCGCTCGCCGAGCCCGCTCCAGCCGCCCTGCCGCCGCCCCGCTTCGAGATCGTCGAGCCGAGCCTGCCGATCCTGCTGAGCTACCTCGACGAGATCCCGCGTCTGGTCCAGGAGTACGAGCAGGCCCGCGCCGCGGGCGCGGGGCATACGTTCGACAAGCACGCGGCCGTGCTTCGGGCGGTCTACCAGCTCAGCGAAGAAGCGACGGACCTCCGGATCTCCGTCCGGCACCTCAAGGCGTTCGCCGTGCTGCTGGCCGGGCTGCTCGAGCCGGAGGGGCGGACCTCGCCGCACCTGGCAGACGTCGTCGATGCGGCCGGGACCTGTTTCAGCAGCGCGTTCCGCGAGCGGGTCTACCGTCGGTTGCTCTCCTACCACGACCAGGTACGGGTCGAGCGGATCGGCAGGATCGTCGGGAACGGGGAGGTCGCCTTCTGGATGAGCCAGAGCGTCGGCCGCGCCGGCGCCGGCCATGGCGGCTCCGGGGCTTCGGGACGGGTGTACGTCGCGCGCAGCTGCATGCAGCCGGACCACTACTACGAGGTGACGGTCGGCGGCGGCCGCGGCGACGACGCGATGGCGCCCGACGTGGCCGGCGGCCAGATCATCGAGTGGCAGCCGGCGGGCGCGGACGCGGACATGGCGTCGCGGGCCCAGTTCGATCAGAGCTGGCCGCCGACCGACGCGTTCATCAACGAGATGCGCCATAAGGCGCTCCGGCTGGCGACGACCGACCGGAACCGGGTTGTGCGGAGCGTGGAATTCCATGGCACCCTGCACGACGGTCTGGACTTCCGCAGGACCCTGCGCAGCGTCTATCAGGGCCGCCCGAAGCTGTACGTGCGGCAGGAGAAGGTCTCCCGGCTGCCGAAGGTGGACATGAACGAGCCGACCGTCTGGCTGTCGGACGACTACGCGCACGCCGACGTGACCGGCGGCGGGTTCTACGTCACGGGCACGTTCTCCGGTAACGACACCGTCACGTTCCCGACCGAGCTTCACATGATCAGATCCGAACCTTCGAAGGTGCTCACGAACAAATACGGGAACCGGGCGCGCCTGTCCTCGCATGAGGTGGTCGGGCGCCTGACCTTCAAGGATTGGGGGCAGACTACGGACGAAACCCGTGCCAAGCTGGGCGACAGCATCAGGACCCGGCTTCCTGATTACCAAACCGTCTACTTCCCCTCCGAATACCTGAGCCGCCTGGCCGACAGGTACGGGGTGAACCTGTCGATGGCCCGGTGGTGGGAGTTCTTCCTGGTGGCTGCCCTGTCGTGTGCCCGGGACACGGTGGTGCTCGTGGCCCCGCCCCACTTCACGGTGCCGGACGCGGCGCGCGCCGTCGCGGCTTCATCTGGAAAACGGATCGTTCAAGTCCCGACCACGTACTACACCCAGGAGGAGCTGAGGCGCGTCAGAAGTCTCTATTACCTCGCCGGCGCCTACCCCGGACCCGTCGACGACGCCAACGACATCAGGATGCGCAACTACATCGTCGAGCGCTTCTCAGAACCCATGAAAAGCTACTGGTGACGACGTCCATGCCCCGAAGAGCCGATCCGATCCCCTACACCCATCGCCTGCGCCTGGCCGAAGCCGACCCGGCGCGCGGCGGCAAGCCGGTGTACCTGCTGTTCGAGCCGATGCGCGCCGACGACGTCCCGACGGTCGCCGCCATCGAGCAGGCCAGCTTCCCCACTCCCTTCACGCCCGCGATGTTTCGCGCCCAGCTGGTAGACCCAGACAGCTCCTGGTGGGTGGTCCGCCGCTCCGGCGGCGACCCGTTCCGGACGACCGCGCCACCGTTGTCCTACATCGGCCACTTCCGAAGCGGACTCGGTACCCACATCGCCAAGATCGCCACCGACGTCCCCTGGCGCCGCCGCCACCTGGGCGAATGGACGCTGCTGAACATGCTGCTGGCCGCCCACGGCCAGGGCGCGGCGTACGCGAGCCTCGAAGTGCGCGCCCGCAACACCGCCGCGCGCACACTCTACCGCAAACTGGGGTTCACCGAACTCCAGCGGATCGACGGCTATTACCAGGACACCGGTGAGGACGGCTGCATCCTGGCCTATCCGGGACTCGCCAACCGGAAAGCGTTCCTTCACCTCACCAAGGCGTTGGCGGCGACGTCCGTTGACATGTCCGACCGTCCATCGAGCTCTTAGCTTGAGTTTTAAGGTGGTGGTGGGGTGGCGGTAGGTGTCCCACTGCTGGTTTTTGGGTGTTTGCCGACGTCGTGGCGTGTGGCGATGGTCTTGTTCTTGGAGCCTTTGGGGCGTCCGGGGCCGGGGCGGGTGGCTTTCGGCGGTCTGGCCGGATGGGGGAGGTTCCGTCGGAGCTGGCGAAAGCCTCGGCGCACTCGTGCAGGAGTGAGTTGTTCGGGATCGGTGGGCTTCTCCCAGGCCCGGCGCAGGTCTTGGGCCAGGTGTCGGGCCAGGCGTAGTTGGGTGTAGGCGGCGATGATCAGCCAGGTCCACAGCTCGCTTTGGCGTGCGGTGCGCACACGCGGCCGGGTCCAGCCCAAGGTCTGCTTGATCATTCTGAAGGTGTGCTCAATGTCGAATCTTCGACAGAACGCGAAGAACAGCCCGGCCAGGTCTTCGGCGTCGACCTCGGGTTCGCTGAACCACAGCCACAACGGCTTGGGCGACCGGTCGCCGGGCAGCCGGTCCACCGCGATGTGCAGCAGCGTGCCGGGGATGATCGGATACTCGCCGTCGTGTGCGGCCCACGCGCCATCGCCGGCCAGCCGCTGATGCCGGCGGGTGTAGACCGCCACGGCCGCAGTGCCGTAGCGCACGGTGTCGATCCGCACCGCCACATCAGCATCGGGCCAGGTGGCCGCCTCGTTGAGTTTCATGCGAGGGCCGTGCCGTGGTTGCCGGCCAGGCCGGTCGCCCTTGCGGGCCCCGGCCGGGGCGCAGAACACCCGGTCTGAGCGCACCCGCACCAGCAACTCCACCGGCAGGTCGGCTAGCAAGAACGCCAGCCGGGTGCCGTCGTAGCCGGAATCGAGCACGATGCGGATGCGCGGATCGCCCGCGCGGTGCTGCCCGGCCGCGACCAGCCGGGCCACCACGTCCCGGATCTGGCAGGCGGTGACATCGGTGCCGTCATCGTCCGGGCCCAGGCGCACCGCGTCCAGCAGGCCGACAAACGAGCAGGCCCCGGGCTCCAGGGCGGCCACGAACGAGTACGGCCAGCCCGGGATCATCTGCGCGTTGCCCCGCCCGCGGCCATGCACATGGCAGAACAGCCGCTCATCGCAGCACTCGGCGTCCGGCCGCAGCCACGGCGAGACGTCCACGGCCAGTGTGATCCGGCCGCCGAACCGCGGCAGCTCCAACCCGGCCAGCACCGCGGCGAACCGCGCCACGTTCAGCTTTCCGCCGGCTAAGGCGTCATACAGCCCGCCGTGCCCGCGCCGGTGCACACCGGCCAGCGACAACTCCGGCAACGAGATCACCGGCCCGTCCACGCAGAGCATCGCCTCGACCAGTTCGAACAGGGCGTCGGAACGGGCATCCAGACAGTCGTAGAAGTCCAGCCGAAACGCGGACAACTCCCCGATCGCCTCGACGCGACGGAACGGATCAGCGACACTGGTCATCTGCGGCTTTCTGGTCGGTTACGTGCTCTTGGTCGAACACGCATCCTGCCCGGGAAGCCGCTTCGCTGTCAGGGCAATGCGAAACCCCGACACGAAACGATCACGCCGGGGTTAAATTTCAAGCTTAG
>JABFWL010000554.1 GCA_013362315.1 Catenulispora sp.
ACCCGGCCGCCGCCGTCGCCGCGATCGCGCGGCGCTGGACCGGCGCCCAGCGCACCGCCAATCCGGTCCGGCTGCTGCCCGAGCGCATCCCGGCCGACCGCGTCCGCCGCGCCGGGGTGGTCGCCGCCACCGGATCCGAGCCCTGGACCATCCCGGTCGGCTTCACCGACAGCACCCTGGCCGCCGCGCTGCTGCGCATGCACGAACACGAACACGCCCTGATCGCCGGGCCGTCGCGCTCCGGCCGCAGCAGCGCGCTCATCGCCGTCGCCCACGCCGTGCTCACCGGCATCGACCCGCCGGCGATCGTGGCCTTCGCCCCGCGCCGCTCCCCGCTGCGCGACCTGCCCGCGCCGGTGCTGCACTGCACCGAATACGCCGAACTGGACCAGGTCCTGACCGCCGCCGGCGAGCGGACTCTGCTCCTGGTTGACGACGCCGACACCGTCACCGACACCCTGCAGGTCCTCGACCGCTTCATCGCCAAGGCCGGACCCGGCCGGCACATCGTCGCCGCCGGCCGTAACGACGGCGTGCGCCGCCAGTTCGGCCAGTGGACCCAGAAGGTGCGCGAAGCCCGCTGCGGCGTGCTGCTGGCCCCCGACCACGACCTCGACCACGACCTGCTCGGCACCCCGCTGCCCCGGCAGCACCGGATGGCCGCGCTGCCCGGTCGCGGGTACTTGATAGGCGACGGGCAGGCCGAGGGCGTGCAACTGGTGCTGGCGACACCCGCGGACGTGTACGACCTCTACAACGCACGCGGTAGCTCGGAAATACAGCGCTCGTTAGACGACCGCGGGAGCCGCCCGGCATAGCGTTCTACTCGCAGCGAACAGCCGGACCATTCCGGCGCCGCGATCCCCCCAAAACTCGCGGGCCCGCACAGGACGGCGGGCCCGCGGAACCACACTCAGTACAGATACGGAGCACCATGATGAGCGACGGTACCGTCAAGGTCACTGCCGAGGCCCACCTGCACATCTCGCAGCTGATGAACCTCCTCCAGGGTCCGCTGAACGACGTGCTGTCCCAGGTGAGCTCGCACGGCCTGGCCCTGACCGACCCCAACATCTGGGCCGGCCCGGCCGCGTCGCTGTTCAGCAACAACGTGTGGCCGGTGGCCCAGGGCCAGCTGGACCAGGTCCGCGGCACGCTGACCGACCTGCAGCAGCAGGTCGCCGGGATACTCAGCAGCATCACCCAGGCCGGCAGCGGCGGCCTGCCGGTCGTCGGCTCCCTGCCGGTGGTCGGCGGCCTGGTCGGCGGCCTCACCAGCGGCCTGTAGGACCGCACCCCCTGAACGTGGGCGCGGCTTGGAGCGATTGATCGGATCGAACTGAACAGCGAGAACCCACCCCCCGGCGACGGCGGTGGTGTGACGGCGCGGAGCGGGCGCGCCGTCACACCACCGCCTCGTCGTGCTTTCGTTTCGCCAACCGAGGGAACGCAAGAGATGACACGCCACCACAGCGCGACGGGAACCAGCAGGACGGCGGCGCTCCTGGAGCCGGCCGAGCACGTCCCCGGCTTCCGGGACCTGGCCCCCATCGGCCACGGCGGGTTCAGCGTGGTCTACCGGGCCGTGCAGGAGTCCGTCGACCGCGCCGTCGCCGTCAAGGTCCTGACGGTCGCCGGCCCCGACGAGGACGCCCGCCGGCGCTTCGTCCGCGAGGTCCGGCTCGCCGGCCGGCTCAGCGGCCACCCGCACGTCGTCACCGTCCTGGATACCGGCACCACCGCCTCCGGCCGCCCCTTCCTCGCCATGGACCTCTACGAGGGCGGCTCGATGAAGGAGTGGCTCGGCCGGCGCGGACCCCTGTCCCCGGCCCAGACCGCCGGCCTCGGCGCGAAGATCGCCGACGCCCTGGCCGCCGCCCACGAACTCGGGGTGCTGCACCGGGACGTCAAGCCGAACAACATCCTCGTCTCCCGCTACGGCGAGCCGGCGCTCGCCGACTTCGGCGTCTCGTGCCTGCTGGACTCCAGCTCCTCCGGCTCCGTCCTGGACATCTTCTCGCCCCAGCACGCGGCCCCGGAGCTGATGACCCGCGGCGTGCCGAGCGTCGCCTCGGACGTCTACGCCCTCGGCTCGACCCTGTACGAGCTGCTGACCGGCCGGGCGCCCTTCGGCGGCAACGGCCAGGACGTACGGGCCACCATGTTCCGCACGGTGAGCGAGCCGGCGCCGCGCGCCGACAGCCCCGGCCTGCCCGCCCTGGCCGACGCGATCGAGCGCGCCATGGCCAAGGAGCCGCAGGAGCGGTTCCCCGACGCCGCCGCCTTCGCCCGGGAACTGCGAGCCCTGATACCCGACGGAGCATCAGCGGCACTGGCGCTGGCCGATGTCTCGGGGCTGTGCTGGGAGGACCAGGCCGACCTCGGCGGGCATCCGGCGGTTGTCGCGCCACGACGCGGCGGCTCGGCGGCCGGCGCCCCGGCGGCACCAGCCGACGGCGCCTCAGCCGACATGACCGACGAGATGTATGTGTATTCGAGCTCTGTGGGGCTCGCACCCCGAGCCGACGACACGATGGTGCGGCCGGACCGGGTGGACGAGCCGGAGCGCGGCGGATCGGGCCGGTCGGGCAAGGCCGGCCGATCCGGCAAGGCCGGCGGCAGCGCCCGGCGCGGAGCCGGTGACCGTCCCACCGGC
>JABFWL010000394.1 GCA_013362315.1 Catenulispora sp.
GGACGGCGCCGCCCGCGTCGGCGCCCGGCTGCTGCTGGTGGAGCTGGACGACGACATCGCGGCCCAGGCCGTGCTGCTGGAGGCGGCCGAGGCCGACGCCGCCGGGAGCCCGGAGCAGCTGGCCCGGGTCAGCCTGCAGCGCGCCGACCACGCCTACCGGTCCGGCAACATCGAGGCCGCGCTGGCGGCGCTGCGCCGCGCCGAGGAGTACGCGCTGGCCACCGGCGACCGCAATCTGCGCGCGGAGTCCATCGCGATGCGCGTGCCGGCCGAGATCCAGGCCGACCCCGAGCGCGCCATCGAGTCGCTGGAGCAGGCCGAGGCCCTGGGCGCGGGCCGCGACCTGACGCTGCCCTCGATCGCCGTCCGCAAAGCCCTGATCATCTGGTTCCTGCGCCGCGGAGACGTCCCCGACGCCCTGGCCACCGCCGCCCGGCGGCGCGCCGCCGGCGCGCGCGCGGGACGGCTGCGCGACCTCGGCGACGTGCTGCACCTGGTGGCCTCGGTCAACGAGCGCGCCGGCCTGTCCCGGCAGGCGCACGAGGCGGCGACCCTGGGCAGCCGGCTGCGCGCCGAGACCGGCTCCTCCAGCGTGCAGGCGCTGATCCTGGCCGCGGCCGGGGAGCTCAACGGCGGCACCGCCGAGGCCGCGGCGGACATCGCGCAGCGCGCGATCGAGGCCGGCACCGTCTCCGGCGACGCGGAGTACACCGGCTACGCCCACGCCTTCCTGGGCCGCGCCGAACTGCTCCTGGACCACACCGCCCAGGCCGCGCACCACCTGGCCCGCGGCCGCACCCTGATGCGCAACATCGGCATGGTGGACCCGGCGACCTTCCTGGTGGACGCCGACCTGGCCGAGTCCCTGGCCCGCTGCGGCTCCTTCAGCGCCGCCGACCGCATCCTCGACGAGGCCCAGGAGATGGCCCGCCGCCTGGAGCGCGAGGTGGTCCGCCTGGGCCTGACCCGCGCCCGCCTGCTGCGCCAGGGCCTGGCCGGCGACGCCCGCGAAGCCGCCGACCGCCTCCGCGCCGCCATCCCCACCGAGCACAGCTACCCGCTGGAGATCGCCCGCGCCGAGGTCACCCTGGGCGAGCTGGAACGCCGCGCCCGCCGCCGCGCCGCCGCCCGCACCGCCTGGGAATCAGCGGCCACCGCCTACGCCGCCGCCGGCTGCGGCCCCTGGCTCCGCTTCGTCCAGGGCCGCCTGGAACGCCTCGACTCCCCGGCCGAACCCCTGAGCGCCACCGAACGCCAGATAGTGGAACTGGTCCGCGCCGGCGCCACCAACCGCCAGATAGCCACCGCCCTCCAAGTCTCGGTCAAAGCCGTCGAGGGCAACCTGACCCGCCTCTTCCGCCGCTTCGGCGTCAGCAGCCGCGCGGAACTGGCGGGGGCGGAGCCGGCTCGGGTGGAGCGGTCGGAGCGGGTCTGAGGGCCGGCGAGCTGAGCCGCGGCCCGATCGGCGCACGGAGAATCGGGCGGCGGCGTTGGAATACCCGGCGGTAGTTCATAGTTGAACCACACGTGCGGGCCCGTCCCCCCGGGGTCCGCACCTTAATACGTGACGGTTACCACAACGAGGAAGCGAGCCGCCCGTGCGCGTCGAGATCTGGAGTGACGTCGCCTGCCCCTGGTGCTACATCGGGAAGGCCCGATTCGAGCAGGGTCTCGAGAAGTTCGCCCACAAGGACGAGATCGAGGTCGTCTACCGCAGCTTCGAGCTCGACCCCTCGCTGCCCAAGGGCACCGTCTCCGACGTGATCCCGATGCTGGCGAAGAAGTACGGCATGAGCCTGGAGCAGGCCAAGGCCGCCGAGAAGCGGGTCCAGTCCAACGCGCACGACAGCGGCCTGGAGTACATCTTCGGCGCGCACGACGTCGGCAACACCTTCGACATGCACCGCCTGATCCACTTCGCCGCCGAGCAGGGCAAGCAGCAGGATCTCGTCGGCGTCCTGTTCCGCAACCACTTCGCCGACGAGCGGTCCCTGTTCGACGACGAGCGCCTGATCGAGCTCGCCACCGAGGCGGGCCTGGACGCGGACGAGGCACGCGCAGTGCTCGCCGATGAGACCGCGTACGCGGACGCGGTGCGCGAAGACGAGCGCGAGGCAGCGGCGCTGGGCGCGAGCGGCGTGCCGTTCTTCGTGCTGGACCGCAAGTACGGCATCTCCGGCGGCCAGCCTGCCGAGGTGTTCACGCAGGCGCTGGAGCAGGCGTGGGAGACGTACACCCCGCCGGTGAAGCTGCTCACGGTCGGCGGAGACGCGCCGGAGGGTGCGGTGTGCGGGCCGGATGGGTGCGAGATTCCGTAAGGATTCGGCAGCAGTCCGGCCCGCTACGCGAGCGTATTAAGCCGGCGCCACGTAATCGTACTGATCAGCCGTGCTGACCGCACTCGTGCCCACGTCGGTCGTGACCAGGACGTCGACCAGCCCGACCGAGCCGGCCGGTCCCGCGGGTGTCATGGCCGAGGACCACGGGGGCGTCACGACCGTGATCTGCGAGTCGGAGTCCAGCGTGTAGGGCACTGCGATGCCTCCGAAGGTGACGCGGAACGTGCCGGTGAAGCGCGTGCCGGTGATGGTGACCGTGTCGCCGCCGAGAGTGGAGCCGGCGGCGGGGCTGACCGCGGTCACGACCGGCACGGGGGAGAAGAACGTGAAGCGGCTGCCGGGCACCGGGGTGCTGATGCCGGCGGAGTTCGTGACCGACACGTCCACGGTGCCGTTGGTCTGCGCCTTCGTCACCGCGGTGACTTGGGTGTCGGAGTCCACGGTGAAGGACGCTGCCGCCGTCCCGCCGAAGAACACCTCCTTCGTCGTGGACAGGTCGGTGCCGGTGATGACCACCGAGGTGCCGCCGCTCGAGACTCCGCTGCCTGGTGTCAGGTTGCTGATGATCGGCGGCGCTTCCAGGTAGGTGTATTCGTCTGCCGCTCCGACCGCGCTGGTGCCGTTGCCGTTGGTGACGGTGATGTCGACCGTGCGGAAGGTCTGCGCCGGAGCGACGGCGGTGATCTGCGTGTCGGAGTCGACGGTGAACGAAGCCGCCGGGACCCCGCCGAAGCTGACCGCCGTGACGCCACCCCCGCCGAGGAACGGGCCGCCGGTGATGGTGACGGTGCCGTCGCCGGCCTCGGGACCCTGCCCGGGGCTGACCGCCCTCACCGCCGGGACGAGCGCGGCCTGGACCATGGCGACCGCGGCCGTCGGGCGGCTGAGCCGGGCTCCGGTGGGGATCGTGGCGGTGACCGTGCCGCTGGCGATGTCGATCACCGATATGCCGCCGGAGCCTAGGTCGGCGTAGAGCGTGTTCCCGTCGGGCGTGACGGACAGCGAACCGGGGGTGTAGTGTCCCGAGCCGCAGGGGGTCGTCAGGTACCTGGTGACGAAGCGTTTCGCCACATTCACGTCTGCGATGTAGGTGCCGTTGACGCAATAGTAGATGTCGGTGCCCGCCGGGTTCAGAACGCCGCCGTCGGTGGGCCCGTTCAGCTCGATGACGTTGCTGATGTAACCGGTGGAGGGATTGATCACGCCGATCGAGTCATAGCTCTGCTCTCCGAAGAAGAGTGCGGCACCGTCCGGGCTCGTGACCAGTCCCACGCCGTACTGCGGCGCCATGTACGTGCCGAAGTCCGAACCGGGCAGGGCGAAAGCAACGATGGCGTAGGGGTTGATCTTCGTGTGGTCTGTATACCCGCCGTAGGCCCTGGCGCCGTCGGGCCCGAACACGAGGGAATTGATCGCCAGGGGGGCGGTGAACGTCCGGACGACAGTCGCGGTCGCGGTGTCGATCACCGTGACGCCGCTGGAGTCGCAGCCGACCCAGAGTTGGCTGCCGTCCGGCTTCAGCGCCTCCGTCTCGGGGCCGCCGCAGACCGGGATGGTGTGGGTGACCGTGCCGGTGGCCGCGTCGATCACCGAGACGGTGTTGCCGTAGCTGTAGCCGCCGTTGTTGAGGACGTACGCGGTGTGTCTGTCGGGACTCGCCACGATGCGGGTGGGATTGGTCCCCACCGGGATCGAGTCGATGATCGTGCTGGTGGCCACGTCGACCACCCGCACGTACCCGGCGTTGTCCAGCGCGTAGGCCAGGTTCATCATCGTCGTGGCCGCGTGCGCCGGCGCCGCCGTCACACCCACCAGCCCGACCCCGCCGAACCCGGCCGCCGCCAGCGCGAACGCGGACGTCACTCTCTTCCAGGCATTCCTGAATTTGGGCAGCATTCTGAGATCCCCTCCCGAAACGGATATCGAGACCATCTCAGCCGCAGCTGCCCGGCAGCGGAAGGGGTTTGCCGGCCAATTTAATCAGGGTTCTTATGGAGTCGCCTCTCTCGCTGAGCCCTCGGATAGTCGCGGCGCGCGTTCAAGTCTGTGTGCTCACGGGCGTTGCCCATGGAGTTGTAGGCGAGGCCGTAGGGCCTTGGTCAGGTCCGCGTTGAGGGCGGCGATGTCGAGTCCGTGCGAAGTCGGGGAAAAGGCCCCTTATCCCAAGCCGCTGATACCGACGATCAAGGCCGGCGGGGCGCTCTGCCGGAATGATGCGGCCAGCTTCTCAGCGTACGGATAGGGACGGAAGCCACGCACCTTCTCGACGTGGTCGATGAAAGGTGCGGCGGCTTCGACCGCCTGCATGTAGGAGCGGCCCAGGCTGCCGCGCAGCATTCCCGCGTCCAGTGCTCCGCTCTCGACGGATATCGCAATGGTGTTCATGACGGCCAACGCATAGCCGACAACCGACAGTTCCTCGCGAGTGCAGTCTGTCACGCCCCCGGAGGTCGCGGCGATCTTCGTGTGGATGATGCGACGTCCTTCCCGCACCGGCGGGGCGAGGTAGCGCTCTTGGACCTCGAACAGCATGCGCAACATCGAGGCGCGGTCCTGGCGGCGGAAGCCCCAGACGGTGATGGCTATGGCGACGAGCGGAGAGGTGAGGGCGAGGAGAACCTGGGTCATGTCGCCGGCTCAAGGTTGGGGGACGGCTCCTCGTCGGAGGTCATCGAGACCGCGACTGAGGCTTCGAGCAGGCCCTTCGCTTGCTCCCTCAACTCCGCTTTCAGCCCGCTTAATTCACGCTGGACGACGTCCTTGTAGTCGGGGAAGTTGGACCCCAGCCATTCCAGAGCGCCCTTCTCGTTGTCGGAGTCGATGAACTGCTCGAAGGCGAAGAGCTGCTCGTCGGACATGCGGCCGGCCAGCGCGATGCCGACTCGTTGCTCCAACGTCTCATAGATATAACGAAGCATCAGCTTGAGGTGATTGGGCGGAAGCCGCTCCAGACCTACTTCGGCGAGGAAATCCTTATCGAGTTGGATCATCTGCCGCCGTGCTCCCTTCGGTCTGATCTTCGGCTGGCGCCGGATCGGCCACCGCTGCCTGACCGTCGGTCGCGGTGTCGGCTTCCTGCTCCAGGAGCTGCTTCCATGACTGCACATGGTCGGTGCCGGTGGATCCTTCGCGTCGCCAGGTCGGCGTTTCGCGAGGGTTCTCCCGGGAGCGCGGTACCCGGGAGCGCTGAGTGGCCCAACGCTTCACCTCGAACTTGATCTGACGATCCCGGGCGGCCTCGGATTCCCGCAGTTCGTCGCGAAGCCGCCAATATCCACGATCGATCATCCGCTCGCGCAGCGCCTTGTACTGGTCACGCAGGCCCGGATCGGACTCTGCCTTCGCCAGCTCCAAGGTGAACGGATACTGTTTCAGATCGAAGAGGATCTGCGCCGTGGCGCGGTGCTTGCCGGGATTCCTCAGCACGTCGGCCTCGACGTCCATGTCCTTGGCCAGTTCCGCGGCGTCCCGGCTCGACACCCCGAAGACGACCCGGTTGGCGACGTTGCCGAGCACCGCGTTGCGCAGGCGGTGCGACGAGGCGCCGGTGTAGGCGGAGAACGCCTCGAGCTGATCGAGGTTCTGATGGGCCAGCACGAGGCCGAGCCCGAACTTGCGGGCCTCGGCCACGATCTGTTCGAAGCCGCCGAGCGAAAAGTTCTGGAACTCGTCCACATAGAGGAAGTACGGTTCCGCCGAAGAGCCGGAGTTGCGCCACCGTTGATAGGCGGCGCGGCGCACCTGGTCCTCGATGAACCCGCCGAGGAGCGCGGCGGCGGTTCGGCTCATCTCCCACTCCGGGATCTTCACCAGCAGGACGCCGCCGCTGCGGACGAACTGGCTGATCGAGACGGTCGATTGGCCGCCGGCGAGAACATGGCGCAGTGTGCCGTCCTGCTCCATCTCACTGAACTTGGAGAGCGCCCAGTCGAGGAGTTCGGCGAACTGGTAACTTCCGTCCATCTTGTTGAACGTCTTCCACTGCTCGTTGATGCCGTCGACGTCCCGCAGCAGATGTTGCAGCCATCCCTTGCGATCGGTGTTGCGCAGGATCATGCCGACGTCCAGCACCGAGGGCGGCTTGATGGGGAAGTTCGGGTCCGTGGTGGAGGCCAGGACCAGGCGGACCAGGCTCGCGAACCGTGGTCCGTAGAACGTGTGGTGCGATTGCCGGGTCAGCAGGTCGATGAAGTTCTCGATCGCCAAGTTGCGGTCCTCGGGCGTATCGACATCCAGATCCAGCGGATTGAGCACCGGAAGGTAGTCCGGATCCCCGAAGTCGAGGAGAAGGACCTGGTCGTCGCGTTTCTGGGTATGCCGGACCAAATAGTCCACCAGGTCTCCGTGCGGATCTATCACCGTGACCCCGCGGTCCTTCACGATGTCCTGCCGAGCCATGATCTTCAGCAGGTTGGTCTTGCCCGACCCGGTTTGTCCGATGACGTAGGTGTGTCGCAGGCGGGCTTCGGTCTCCATGCGCACATCGACCTTGAGATCCTGCCGCGTCCCCTGGATCCGGGCCTTGCCCAGGTGCGGCCCCTCGGTGGCCGAGATCGAGGCCGGCAGCGGGATCGAACGGGTCCGCTGCTGGTCGAGTCCTCGTCCTTCGAGCGGGCCGTAGGGCGGGTGGAACAACCGCAGGATCTCCGACGGCATGAGTGACCGCCCGGCCGGTGGCTGCGTACCGGCCGCCAAGGTGTGCCGGGCGTCCGGCCCGCGCACGATCTCGAAGGCCATGGTGTGGAACAGCCACTGACCGACCGCGCGCAGCACCGAATCGGGGAGCGGCTCGGGGGATCCGACATGCACCAGCAGGCTGAGGTTGGCCTTGCCGTCGCTCTCCTCGTGCCGGGCACGTTCCATGAACCCCGCGGCGTCGTTCTCGAAAGGGAAGAAGAACCCGGTCAGGCCGGGCGCGGGCACGATCACGGGAGCCGGCGGCAGCGGGTCGACCGGTACCTGATCCTGTTCGCTGCACCGGCGACACGTCATCTGAACGGTGACTGGTACCGAGAGGGTACGCAGGTAGTCGATGAGCGTGCCCCAGTCCTCACGGATGCCGGGTATCGCGCTCGTCGTCAGCCGGAGCTCGACGACCTCTTTGGGATTGAGCATGCCGGTGTCCGGGCCGCCGGTCAGGTCCCAGGAACTTCGGAAGGCCGTCGCCAGCTGTTGTCCGACGCCTTCGCGCAGATCGTCCAGTACCGCCGGGTCGGTCGACTCGGTGACCCCGACGACGTCGAAGAACGGGGCGAGGTGGCCACTGGTCTGCAGTGCCGTCGAGACCTGGTAGATCAGCCGCGCCGAGTCGTCGGACGCCGCCGAGAGCGTCCGCAGCACGCCTAGCTGCTGCTGAAGACTGCGGACGGCTGACGGCGTGCCGTACGAACCGAGCCGAGCGCTGTAGAACGTGGTGAAGCCGTCGGTCTGTCCGGGTGGGAGGTCTCCGCCTTTCTCGGGGCGGTCGCCGCGGCGTTCGGTGATCGGCGAATCGCGGTAGCGGACCCGGACCTGCGGCAGGATCTGGCGCCGGAGCGTCCTGGCTTGTTCGTAATGGCGGCTGATTCCGTCGGCGGGCTCCTGCACTTCGAGTCCGGGGTCCAGGAGCCGCCACCACTCGGTCAGGATCCGGCCCAGCGTCTCGTACCGCATCTCGGCTTCGGACTTCACATCGGTGAGCACGAGGTGCGTGGTGAACAGTGCCAGATCCTGCTTGTCGACAAGGGTTCCGGCGTTACGGCGCAGCTCCTGTGCGGCGCCGAGCAAGATGGAGACGCCCTCGCCTCGCAACGAGCGCAGGCGGTCCTCCGCAACCGAGAGAAGGTCGAAGTAGGTGCCGCGGTTCAGGCCGTCGAGGGTGAGCTCACGCAGCTGCCGAGCCAGGGAGCTGAGCGAACCGGCCGGGTCGTCGTGCGGGGGATCGTCATAGACCACCGCGGAGCGACAGACCAGCCGGTTGGCCGGCTCGATGGTCTTGGACGGCTGGTTCGCGAACCCCTCGTGGTCGACGATGACGATCGCCTCACCGAGCGGAAGCGGATCGGTGCCGCAGCGCTTCGGGTCGACGAAAAACCCCTGGAGCTCCGTGGTCAACACCGCGCTGCCCCCATGCAAGGCGTGGTTCGAGAAGGCCACCGGGAAATTGCGCGTGATCGACGGTAGGAAGTCCGCGGTGGGCCGGGTCAGCGCGGAGACAAGCACCACATCCGGCATCGGCTTCTCGTTGTCGAACGTGCGCGGGGCGTTGATGTAGTCGCGACAGATCGCCAGGCCGACATCGCGGGTGCGTCCGCCCTTGCGGAAGGTGACGCGCGCGGTTCCGGACCCCGGTTGCATGGTCTCGAACCTGGCGCGGTCCCGTTTGGAGACCAGTACCAGAGCGTCCTGGTCGATGTAGACCGCCACGTTGCAGCCGATGTCCTCGTCCGCGACAGCGAACCCGGCTTCGCGCAACGTGTCCACATCGACCGGCCGCAGCGTCCCCACGCCCACGAACACGGCAAGCTGGCTTCGGAACCCGTGTACCAGCGTCGGGATCAGCGCCGCGGGCATGGACGCCTCGGGGAAGACGACCATGTCCACCAGTTGCCCGACGCAGAACTCGAGGATCTGCTTGAACTTGCGGTCCAGCTGCTCCTCACGCTGACGGCGCGCGTTCTGAAGTACTGCTTCCGTGCGCTCGCGCGTCTGCGGATCGGCGTCGATCGCGCCGGTGCGCACCGAGTAATCGGGCTGCGCGCCTCCGCCTTGCCGCAGCCAGTCGATCAAGGGCTCGTCGGGTAGCCATCGCTTGCCATGGGCCGACTCGGTGTTCGGTGTGTAGTCGAGCTGGACCACAGCGATCCGCAGGACATGGTCCGGGACGCCTGGGTCAGCAGAATCTTTTCCCTCCACCGTTTGACACCCTTCGCTGGCACGGAAAGGATCATTTCAGCCTGCGAACGCGATTTCCGACATCAGTTCTTTTCGAGCTCCCGCCCGCCGCGCTCAGGTTAACCCACTCGATACGTACTGGTTAGAGGGTTGAGGGGTAATGCCGATAATGCTGGATCGTCGATCTTCCGCCCTTAGGTAATCCCTCTCATCAAATTCTCCGATCTGTCTTCCAGGTAATCGATCGGCTGAATCTGTGATCGACGATCTTCGGATTCGCCCGCGAACCACCGCCCTGCTCGCCGCCGATCTCAAGTCTCGATCACGTCGGCGGCCTCCCCTTAACAACCCGTGACGACGCCGTGCCGCGAAGGGCCTCCCCATCTCCTATGTGGCGTAGTAGATTCCCTTTATGGACGATCCGGGAGGGATGCTTCCCGTCGCGGGGATCTATTGCTGCGTCCCGCACATCGACGACGGGGACCAGAGCACCGTCGATCGGCGTGAGCGGCGGTGCCGGGAGTACGCCCGGGCGCACGCGATCGGTGTCGCGTCGGCTGCGGTGTTCGCGGACACGGCCCGTGCGGTGTGGAAGCCCGAAGGCGCGCGGCCGGGGTGGGACGCACTGCTGGCCGCGGTGCGGGCCGGCCGGATCAGGGTTTTGATCCTGGACAGTCCCGGGGCGCTGGTGCGGCACCGGGCCGCCGATGTGGCGCGGCTGTTGGAGGTCTGCGAACCGCAACGGGTCGCGCTGCACAGTGTGGGGGACGGCTGGGACCTGGCCGAGCCGCGGGATCGGCGGGCACTGCTGGAGCGGGCGACGGTGGCGACGCGGTCGGCGCAGGCGGTGTCGCGGGCTTCGCGGGCCGCGC
>JABFWL010000484.1 GCA_013362315.1 Catenulispora sp.
GCCCCTGTAGCCTCTGCGGCCGACGCCCGGCCGACGCCCGCGAGCGGCACGGCGGTCCCCACGGCCAGCGCGGCGCCCAGCAACTTGCGGCGGTCGAGGCTGCGCTCGAAGCCCCTGTCTTCCCGATTTCCCTTGTCAGGTGTACTCCTCATGTCCGAACGCTCTCACCGGGCCCGGCACCCCCGCATCAGGCCGCTGATGACAATCCGCCGTTCGGCATCCGCCCCCGGGATTACGCCCCCTGGTGACAACAGGGTGACACCGGTGCCCGGAACAGCCGCTCTGACCTCCCGCATTCGAAGATCACCTGATGTGATCGAAGTGTCTCGTCTGGTGATCGCGCTCTTCTGGTTACCGGCGCGTACCGGCTACGGTGATCGGAGTCCGTGAGGTGACGGAGATCACAAGCGAACATCAGGAGTGTGGCCATGCGTATCGGAGTGCTGACCGGCGGCGGCGACTGCCCGGGCCTGAACGCGGTGATCCGCGCCGCGGTCCGCAAAGGCGTGCAGTACTACGGTTTTGAATTCGTGGGCTTCCGGGACGGCTGGAGGGGCCCGCTGGACCGGATGACCAAGCCGCTGGACGTGGCGGCGGTGCGCGGCATCCTGCCGCGCGGCGGCACCATCCTCGGCTCCTCGCGCACCAACCCGCTGAAGGTGGACGGCGGCATCGAGCGGATCCAGGAGAACCTGGCCGCCGAGGGCGTGGACGCGCTGATCGCCATCGGCGGCGAGGACACCCTGGGCGTGGCGACCGCGCTGGGCGGGCACGGGGTGCGCGTGGTGGGCGTGCCGAAGACCATCGACAACGACCTGAACGCCACCGACTACACCTTCGGCTTCGACACCGCGGTGCACGTGGCCACCGAGGCCATCGACCGCCTGCACACCACCGCCGAGTCCCACTCCCGGGCGCTGATCGTGGAGGTGATGGGCCGGCACGCGGGCTGGATCGCGCTGCACTCGGGCCTGGCCGGCGGCGCCAACGTGATCCTGATCCCGGAGGTCACCTTCGACATCGACGAGGTCTGCGGCTGGATCGAGTCCCGCTTCGCCCGCGGCTACGCCCCGATCGTCGTCGTCGCCGAGGGCGCGCACCCCAAGGACGGCCAGATGGAGCTGCAGACCGGCGAGCTCGACGCCTTCGGGCACGTCCGGCTCGGCGGCATCGGCGAGCGCCTGGCCGCCGAGATCGAGCGCCGCACCCACAAGGAGGCCCGCACCACCGTCCTGGGCCACACCCAGCGCGGCGGCACCCCCTCCCCGTTCGACCGCTGGCTCGCCACCCGGTTCGGCCTGCACGCCATCGACGCGGTCCACGACCAGGACTGGGGCAAGATGGTCGCGCTGCACGGCACCGACATCGTGCGGGTCCCGCTGGCCGACGCGACGACGACGCTGAAGACGGTGCCGATGGCGCTGTACGAGGAAGCCAAGGTTTTCTTCGGGTAAAACGAGGACTAATCTCCCCCTCCACGGACCGGCTCTCCCGGCCGGTCCGTGGACGCGAGGGGGTTTCCTTGGCTCAGCGTACGAAGATGGCGGCCGTCCGCTGGACCCCGCCGGCGAACCCGGCGCCGGTGCGCCGGCGCGGCGATGTGCGGACCCTGCCGGAGCTGCGGCGGATCGAGCTGCCGGGCGCGGGGCCGGAGCACATCGCGGTGGACGCCTGGGGCACGCTGTTCGCCGGGCTCGCCGACGGCCGGATCGTGCGGGTGATGCCCGAGGGCGAGGTGCGGATCGTCACCAACACCGGCGGCCGGCCGCTGGGTATGGAAGTGCTCGGCGACGACCGGCTGCTGGTCTGCGACGCGGTGCGCGGGCTGCTGGAGGTGCAGCTGTCCAACGGCACCGTCGAGGTCCTGGCCTCGAAGGCGGACGGGGAGCGGCTGACGTTCTGCAGCAACGTCGCGGCCGGCCCCGACGGCGCGATCTACTTCACGCAGTCCTCGCGGCGCTACAACCTCGACGAGTACCGGGGCGAGCTGCTGGAGCACTCCGGAACCGGCCGCCTGCTGCGGCTCGGCGCCGACGGCGCGGTCGAGACCGTCGCCGACGGCTTCGCGTTCGCCAACGGCCTGGTGCTGCTCGACGGCGGCGCTGGCGATGGCGCTGACGGCGGCGCTGGTGGCGGCTCCGAAGGCGGATCTGGTGGTTCCGGAACCTCCGGCACCTCCGCCATCGTCGCCGAGACCGGCGGCTACTGCCTTACTCGCGTGGCGCTCACCGGCCCCGACGCCGGCAGCAAGACGCCGTTCGGCCCCCCGCTCGCCGGCTTCCCCGACAACCTCACCCGCGACGCCCAGGGCCTGATCTGGATCGCGATGCCCAACCCGCGCGACCCGATGCTGGACTGGCTCCTGCCGCGCCACCCGCGCCTGCGGCACGCCGTCTGGTCCACCCCCGAACGCCTCCAGCCCGGCGAGAAGGACCTGGCCTGGGCCATCGCGCTCGACGCCCACGGCACCGTCGTCCGCGACCTGCGCGGCTGGGAGGTCGGCTACAAGATGGTGACCGCGGCCCGCCGCCGCGGCGACACGCTCTACCTCGGCAGCCTCACCGAGCGCGCCATCGCGCTGGTCGACCTCGACCCCGGGGAGCCTTAGAGATCAGTACTCCAGAGTTCACTACTCCAGAGATCACTACTCC
>JABFWL010000061.1 GCA_013362315.1 Catenulispora sp.
GGCGACCACCGAGGCGACCTCCTCGGCGTCGGTGACGCGGGGCAGCCGGTCCGGGTCCGGCCCGGTGCCGGAGCCGGCCAGCACCGAGATCTCGTCCGCGTGGTCCGGGTAGCCGATGCCGAGGCGCATCAGGAACCGGTCGAGCTGGGCCTGCGGCAACGGGTAGGTCCCGTCCATGTCGATCGGGTTCTGAGTGGCGATCACCATGAACGGCCGCGGGACCGCGTAGCGCGTGCCGTCGACGGTGACCCGCCGCTCTTCCATCACCTCCAGCAGCGCCGACTGGGTCTTCGGCGAGGCCCGGTTGATCTCGTCGCCGTGCACGATGTTCCCGAACACCGGCCCGGGGTGGAACGTGAACCGGGCGGCGGCCTGCTCGTAGACGGTCACGCCGGTGATGTCCGAGGGCAGCAGGTCCGGGGTGAACTGCACGCGCTGCAGGCGGCCGTCGATCGAGGCGGCCAGGCAGCGCGCCAGCAGCGTCTTGCCGACCCCGGGCACGTCCTCGATCAAGAGGTGGCCCTCGGCGATCAGGCAGGTCAGCGCCAGCTCCACCACGGCGTGCTTGCCCCGGACGACCTGCTCGATGTTCGCGGCCATCCGGCCGAACCAGTCGGCGGTCTGCTCCGGGGAGGCCGGGGGCACGGCCGGCTGGACGGCCGGGCGGGCCTGGGCCGGGAGCGCCGGGGTCTGTTCGGTGCTCATCAGGGCTGCTCTTCCTTCTCGACGGTCCGGTGTGTCCGGGCAGGTGTGTCCGGCATGGTCAGCACTGCCACAGGGGTGAGGAGAACGATTCGTAGTTGCCGGCTTTGGATTCCGCGGTGTCCACGTAGAGGTCGCTGACATAGCCGGTCTGGCCGTTGTAGGTCGCGTAATCCCACAAGTCGCCGTGCAGCGTCGGGTCCTTCGGATCCTGGACATAGGTGCCCTTGGTCTGACAGAGCACTGTGATACCGACGCCAAGGCCGTTCTGCGGAGTGAGCGGAAAGGTGGCGAGTGCGGGGTCATTGGGATTCGTCGAGGGGCGCAGATGCAGGTTGTAGCCCGGCGCCCACGCGCGATAGATGTTGTAGCTGCCCGGATTCGACAGGTTGACCGTGGTGGTCGCGGCGGTCGCGCTCCCGGCGTTGTTCGACGCCGTCACCGAGACGCTGTAGCTCTTGTTGATCTTCAGGTTCGTGATGGAGTACGACGTCTTCGTGGTGGTCGCCGAGCCTCCGCTCCACTTCACGGTGTAGGTCACCGCCCCGCCGCCGGCCGCGGCCGCGGACCAGCTCACGTCGATCTGGTGCGACGAGGTGGTGGCGTTCACCGAGGACACCGCGCCGGGCGCCTTGCAGGCCTTCGCACCGGGCGAGGCGGCGGTGGCGGCTGTGCCGTTGGCGTAGACGGCGGCCACGCTGAAGACATAATCCGCCTTCGTGCAACTCAGGTTCTTGACGTCGAACCGGTAGGTGCCGCCGTTGCCGGGCAGCGTGGTTCCCGGGCTCACCGTGGCCCCGCTCGGCACGCCTTGCAGCTCGTAGCTGATCGGAACGTTCGTCGAGGCCACCGGGCTGAAGGTGACGACGATGTCACCGCTTCCCGCCGTCTCGTGCACCGAGGGCGGCGCGACCGGCGGCGGCAGCGGCGTCGGGGTAGGTGTCGGCGTCGGAGTAGGCGTGGGGGTCGGACTCGGTTTCGAACTCGGGCTGGAGCTCGGCACGGAAGGCGGCGTCGGCGGCGGGACCGGCGGCGGTGCCTTCGGTGTCGAGGGCGGCGTCGAGGGCGGCGGCGGCCCGACCGGCGGCTTCGCCCGGCTCTGCCCGGGCGGCTTCGGCCCTCCGGTATCCGTGCCGGTCGGTGAGGTGTGCGGGACCGGCGGGGCGCTGATGTTCGGACCGGGCCCCGGCGCGGTGGACGACGTCGCGGAGGTGGGCGACGTGATGGCCCCGGCCGCCGTGGACGGGCTGCTCGACGGGCTGGACGACGTCGATGTGCTCGACGTGTTCGACGTACTCGACGTCGGGCCGCCGGGCAGATCGCCGGGGTCCTTGTCGATGTGGTGCACGCTGCCGTCGCCCTTGACGAGCACTGCCGAGCGGCCGCCGGGCGAGTTGGCCCAGAGCTGCCCGTCCTTCACGAAGGCGTCGATGGCACCGGCTCCGGAACCGATGGTGATCGGGTCCAGCACCCGGTGCGCGGCGATGTCGTAGACCAGCAGCGCGCCGCTGGACTCGTCGGGCAGATACACCCGCGTGCCCAACACGAGCGGGGTGTCGACGGTGTCGCCCGCCGCGGCGGTGAGCGTCACGCTGTCGGCGGCGCCGTGCGCGGTGTCGGCCAGCACCAGCTGGTTGGCCGGCGTGAGCAGGATCGGCACCACGGGGCCGTCGGTGGCCGGCGGCTGCCGGACGGCACCGGACTTGAGCTGCCCGGGAAGCGTGACAACGGTCGAAGCTCCGTCGGCACCCGGAAGGTGCAGCGTCGCGGTAGTGGTGTCGGTGACCACCGGCCTCCCGGCCGCCAGCGCGACCAGCAGCAGGTCCCCCGGCGCCCCGACCGCCTGCGCCGCGCCGGCCCGGCCGTCCTTCACCGGCACCAGCGATCCGGCGCCGTCGTCGGCCACCCACAGCGTGCCGTCCGGCGCGACCTGCGCGTCTCCCAGCGGCGCGGCCAGCTGCGGCGCCCCGACCGCCGGCCCGCTCAAGGCCAGGCTGACCGGATCCAGCCCCTGCACCGTCCCGGCGGCCGGATCGAGCAGGTAGACGGCACCGCCGCCGGTGACGATGCGGGTGCCGGGGCTGGCGAGCGTGGCCGTCCCGGACACCGTCAGCTGGCTGGGATCGACCCGGCTCACCTGGTGCGTGACCAGATCCTCGACGAGCACGGTGTGGCCGTCCTGGATCACCTGCACCCGGTGCCCGGCCGGGCTGATCGACACCTTCGCGTCGGCCTTGCCGGTCACCCCGTCCACTTGCACGGCCGAGCCGCTGGGCTGATCCGACAGCCAGGCGGAGAGCTGGTGGACGGCGGCACGGGAGGGCTTGGGCACGAAGGCGAACGCGGCACCGGCGACCAGCGAGCCGACCGCGACGGTGATGATCAGGGCATTGATGATGCGGTTGCGGGGCGGCCGCGGGGCCGGCGGCGGAGTCGGCGACAGCGTGGCGTCGTCGTCCTCCTCGGCGGCGGCGGTAAGCGATGCCAGCTCCCTGACGGACATCCGACCAGCGGCAGCCTTCGAGACACCGACGCCCTTGAGCGCCCCGATCATGTCGGGTCCTCCTCGTCGCCGGCGGCGTAGAACGACTCCAGGACAGTCGCGCAGGCAGCGTCGTCGAGCACGGCGCACCGGAAATCCCGCCGCCGGATGTGCTCCAGGAACGCCGCATCGGTCACCACGCCATAGCGGCCCAGGTAATAGGCGTGCGCATCGCTCCAGACCCACTCCCCGTCACTGCGCAGCGACATCGGGACGACGTCCCCGGTTCCCTCGTCGAAGACGTCAGGCGCCTTGGCCGTGGTGCTGAGGATCGGCGACCCCGCACGCAGAAAGGCCACCACCGATTCCCGCTCAGCACCCTGAGGCAGGATCGCGGCGGGAGCGGCCGGGTCGAGGGGAAGGGCGGTGTCAGGAAGCATCGGTGGTCCCGGGGATCGTGGGGTCGGTTCCGGAGCCGCCACCGCTCGGCGCGGCCGGAGTCGTCAGGGCGCGCTCGAGGATGCCGGCCATGATGTCGGCCACCGACGCCGATCGGGTGCCGCCCAGGTGGACGATGGAGCGAGCCAAGGCGTTGCGCATCCGGAGCTCCACCTCGGCGTCCTGCTGGACCGCTGCGCCGATCGCGGCCCGGCGCAGCAGATCCTGGAACTGGGCCCTGGTCATGTCCTTGACGGCCTGGATCGGGTCCGCCGGGATGAAGGGTGTGGTCTCCCACTGCCCGCGTTCGGTGACGCTGTACGACCCGCGGGGCGGTACCCTCTCCCACACCGCGCCCTCGGGCAGCGTCACCGGCGGCTGCGAGCGCTCCCAGCCGTCGCCGTCGGCCAGAGTGAACAGGCGAGCGGCGAAAGCTTCGGCTCGTCCCCTCTCGTTCTCCAGGTTCTGGACGAACTTGTCCTTCTGCTCCTCGATCGTCGGTCGTTTCACTCCCGGCCCCAGCTTCTGCTTCTGCGGCCAGAAGTGATCCATCTCCTCGATGTCGTGGAAATAGGAGGCGGAATTCGACGCGTTCAGCGAAGCGAAGCGGTTCTTCCCTACCTGGTTCTTCCAGATGTCCAGCAGATCGGGGATGTTGTCGGTCTCGGAAAGGATCCGGATGTGGGCCTGCAGCGCCTGGCGGGCACCGCCGGCCTGGGACACCGGGTTGAAGAACCAGACGGCGTCGGCGACGGTCATGCCGCCGTGGGCCGCGATGTCGAGGTTGACCAGGTTCATCAGGGCTCGCGGATCGCGGGCCGGCTCCAGATGTCCGACGAGGTGGGCGAGGGATCCGCCGATCTGGACGAACTCCTCCTCCGTGAGGGGTTCCCGATCCCGACCCGCATCGAATTCCTGGCCGGCCGCCTTCGCCGCCAGCTCTCTGAGGTCGTGTGTCCGCTCCTGCGGTGTGAGCTCCTGTTCGGACAACAACCGCTTCATGGCGCGGGCCAGATGCTCATCCGGGTTGGCTACGCCGGCGGACTTCAGCCGCACGCAGAACTCGCCGAGATCCTTGGCGATCAGGTCATAGCTGTGGTGCCCGCGCGGGAAGCTCTCGATCCGCACGGTCGACGGCTGCGGCTTGGCCAGCGTCACGGACTGCTCGACGACGATGTCGCCGATCTTCACGAAGCTGCTGATCCGCTTCTCGCCGTTCGTGGCCGTCCGCCCCTTGACGAGTTCCAGCAAGCCGTCATGGTTCATCGCCACGACTTCGTCGAGGATCTTCCTGCGAAGCGGGCGCGCGGAGTTCCGGTCTCGGCCCGAGTGGTTCTTGTAGGCCTCGGCTAGATCGCTTCGAGTGAACTGCGTGGCTGCCACGGCGATCTTCTCGGCCGCCGCTTCTTCGAAGTGCCGGTTCGCACCGGCCGCGCGCAGCTCATTGCCGATGACCGTGTAGCTCATCTCCCGCTTGGCCTCGGCAGGCAGCGGTTCCTCGAGGTTCACGGCCTCCTGGACCGGGTTCCTGGCATAGGCGGCGCTGGAATCCCCGGCTGCGGCCGGCAGCGCGTTCCGGTCGTTACCGAGATCGACGAACTCCCGCCCGGGGTGGGTTTCCGGGGCCGAGGCCAGGCGCGCCTCTCGCCAGCCTGCCGGCTCCTGCGGCAGCCTCGGGTCTTCCGCCGAGATGTCCTGTGCCGGGACATGCCGGTATCCGCCCTCTGCCTTGAGCCCGGGCTCGTACTCCTTCCACACTCCGTCCGCAGGACGCTTCGGGTACCAGTTCGTGGCTCGGTCGACCGGGTTGGAGGCGAGGACGCTGCCGTCTTTGGCCAGCCAGACCGGGGTGTCGGCGGCGATGACCTTGCGGCCGGAGCGGTCGGCGAGGCGCTGGGCGGCTTCGCCGGTGGCGCCGCCGGCGTCGCAGGCGATGAGGCGGATGGGGCCTTCGTCGTGGGGGCCGCGGGCGCTGTGGGGGATCTGGGCCAGGACGTCTTCGAAGGGGACTGTCTTGCCGCCGAGGAGGAAGCCCTCGGGGGTGGCGTGGCCGATCAGGTCCAGGCCCGGAGGAGGGGTGCGGAGGTTTTCGGCGAGGGCGGTCAGGTGCTCGCCTTCGGGGCCGCCGGCGTGCAGGACCCAGCGGCCGCCGGATTGCTGCAGGTGGGCCCAGGCGAGGTTGCCCTGGTCGTCGCGGAAGGGGAAGAGAAGGTGGTCCTCGGCCAGGGGGATGGGGTGTTCCAGGTGGAGCGCCGGGTGGTGGGCGAGCGCCGGGTCGGCCGGTGTTTGTTCGTGGGCTGATGGTCCGAGGGAGGTGTGCTCGCCGGGTTCGGTGTGGGCGACGGCGCTCTGGTGCCGTTCGCCGGACTGCGGGCCGGGGTGCTCGGATGCCGGCTGGGCGGCGGCGCCCAGCAGCTCGGCGCGGGCCTGGATGAGGCCGGCGATCTCGCTGATCGCCCGGCGGCCGGCCGCCTCGCCGAGGCCGCCCTGGGCGACGGCGTTCAGCTGGTCGGCCAGTTCCAGGTTGATCGCCTTGATCTCCTTCTGCTCGAAGTCGACGGCGGCGGCGACCCTGGCGTCGCCCGCGTGCTTGGCGACGAGCTTTTCGAAGAACGTGTCCAGGCTGTTGTCCTTGGGCGGCGGCGCGAACTTCTCCAGGTCGCCGGGGACGTGTCCCTTGAGGTAGTTGTCGGACATGGCGACCAGCTCGAGCATCGCGTTCACGCGGCGCTCCGGTGGAGTGCCGTCCTTGCGGAACATCTCATAGGGGTCGTGGCTCAGGTACTGCTTCAGGTCGAAGGAGCGCGGGGTGTGGAACTGGAGCTCGAAAGGGCCTCCGTGCTTATCGACCAGGCTCAGGTTGATGCCCAAGTAGCGGTTGCCCTCCCGCCAGAAGTTCTTAGCGAACTCCGCGTCCGGCAGTCTGCCGTCTTGGAGCAGGAGGGGGCGGGCCCCGGGGACCATCTCATCGCCGACCTTCACCACGTCGAGGAGGCGATACCCGGCGGCGTGCAGAGCTTTGAGGGTTTCCTGCGCACCGCGGGCATAAGCGGCTTCGTCGAACACCATCGTGTAGCGGAGCGGATCGTTGACGTCCAGCGACAGGCCGTCGAGTTTGGCGCGGGCCTTCGCGACGGCTTCAGCGCGGGCCTCGGCCGTCAAAGTCGCGAGGTCCGGTGGGAACTCTGTGTAGGTCAGTTCTTTTACCGCGGCCACCTGGTCGAACTTGCGGTCGAGCGACTCCGCGAACTTGCGGTGGTTGTCCAAGCCGCGAAGCTCCCCGGTGCCCATGTCCTTCAGGACCTGTTCGAGGACCGGCTGCACGGCCTTGTGCCGCTCCTCAAGGATCTCGGCGGCCAGCGTGTGGAAGCTCCGGCGCTGGGGGTCCTTCATCTTTGTTGCGAGGAACGCGTTCTCATCGTTGACGAGGTCCTGGTAGGTGCGCGCGTTCGGCGCGGGTTTGCCTTTGCTCCACCGCTCGATGACCACGTCGGAAGGCATGCTGCCTTTTGCCTTGTTCCAGGTGTTCTGCCAGTTCGCGTCGTTCGGCGTCCACTTGCCGGGCTTGCGCGGTGGCAGGTCACGCGGCGTGCCGAGCGAGGAGAAGGTTTCGGGGCGCTGCTCAGGGCGCTCAGGGCGCGCTTCTTGGCGCGTCGGCGTCGCTGCGGCGGTCAGTTCGTCGAGGATGCGGTTGCCGGTGCCCAGCATGGCGTCGGACATCGCCGGCGCCGGGTTCTCGGGCTGCGGCGTCGACCGCTCGACGGGCGCGGCGACCGGCCTGGTGGCGGCGGGGTCGATCGGCTCGGCGGCGGCGAGGCTGGCGGTGCGGGCCGGGTGGGGGGCCGACCCCTGAGGCGAACCGTCTGCCGGTGTCGGTTCGCTCGGGGTCGGCCCCGGAGCCGGGGCGGCATGCGGAACCGGCTCATGGCTCAAGCTCGGGTCAGGGCTCGAGCCCGGTTCCGCATGCACGCCGCCGGCCGACGCCGGATCGCGGTGCTGCGCGACCGGCTGTTCGGGGGTCGGTTCAGCGCCACCGAGGGACGCGGGGGCTTCGCGCGTCGACACAGGGGCTTCGCGCGTCGGCGCAGAACTGTCGTGTGTCGGCGCAGGATCTTCGTGGGCTGACACAGGCTCCCCGTGCTGCGCAACCGCCCCCGGACGCTCCTGCGTCGTCGCTCCCACCCGGTACGGCTCCCCGGCCACCGGCCGTACCGTCAGCTGCCCCGACTGCGGATCGAAGACGCCCGTCCCGTGCTTCATGCCATTCGGGTCGAACAGTGCCAAGCTGCCGTCGGACAGCGGCAGGCCGTGCAGGTCGCCGCCGCCGGCCAGGCTGAAGTGCGTCGGTTCCGGGCGGCCCGCCGCGCCGATCCCCTCCCCCAGCGCGTGCGCTCCGTGAAACAGCAAGCCGTTGGCGGCGCCGTTGAGGCCGGCGCCCCAGACGTTGTCCAGGCTCTGGCCGCCGGCCAGGTCGGTGACCGCGGTGGTGGCCATGTTCGTCAGGGCGCCGGTGACCACGGCGTTGCCGGCGTCGACCGCGTGGGTGAGCAGCTTGCCGCCGAGGCTTTCGGCGGCGTCGGCGGCCAGGCCGCCGGTCAGGGACTTGGCGAGGCGGCCGGTGACGCCGCCGACGGCCATGCCGATGCCGGCGCCCAATGCGCCCTGGCCCGCCGCCTGCAGCGCCTCACCGACGTCGATGGAGCTGCGGTGCCCCTCGGCGAGCATGACGGTCTGCGTGATGAGGTCCGGGGCGACCGCCATCAGGGCGCCCTTAAGCAGTTCGACCAGCAGCTGTTTGACGGTGAAGCGGGCGGCCATGGCGGCGGCCGCGCCCTCGGCCATCGAAGCGCCGGCGGTGACGATCGCGGTGGCGATGTCGATCGTCAGCTGGATCGCCAGGATCACCACCTGGATGTTGATCGACAGCTTGGTGAACTCGATCTGCTCGGCGTCCTGGAGCAGCAGCTCGGCCAGCCCTTGGCACTGCTGCGCCATCTGCCCGACGACTGAGTCGTCGCCCTTGGTGTACTTGCTCCAGTAGCTGTCGAACTGGTCGCTGGAGACGGACTGCACCGAGTAGCCGACGAAACGGGCCGCGTCGTCCCCGCCCTCGGCGATCCCGACCAGCGCGCCCAGCGCCTCGGTCCACGCCTGCGCACAGCGCCGCAGCGCGTCCTCGTCGCCGGCCGGCCACTCCTGGCCCACGATCAGGTCGTAGACCCAGGGCAGGCTGGTCGGCACCAGCGGCGGGACCGTCATCGCCGGCTCACAGCCCCGCCGAGCGGACCGCGGTGTCGATCCCCGAGCCCTGATAAGCGCCCAGCGCGTGCGCGTCGGCCGTGGTCGCCGCCATCGTGTCCAGGTAGTTCTTCGCCCAAGAGCAGATGCCGTCCACCATGCTCTGCACCCCCAGGTTGGTGCTGTCCATCTGGCTCAGGACACTGAGAGCGGACGGCACATACTTCTTGGCGAAGGTCTGGCCGGACGGGTCGTTACCCCAGCACGCTCCCTCCGTTTCGAGCTTCGTGGACAGCACCCGGTAGACGGCGGCGACCCGGTCCGCCACGTCCTGGTAGCCCTTGGAGCCGTGGTGCAGCTGCGAGGCATCGGCGCGGACGTCGGTCATCGCGCGCCGCCGCCGAGGCCGCCGCCGCCACTGCCGGCACCGCCGGAACTGTTGCCACCACCGCCGCCGCTGTCGCTGATCCCGCTGAACCGCGCGCGCCAAGCGTCGTAGCCTTCGTCGCCGACCGGCGCCGGCATGGCCAGCTGCCCCAGGTCGGCCGAGCCGTCCATCAGCGCCCCGTACTCCAGCCCCTGCGGCAGGAACGGCGCCATCACCTCGCCCATCGCGCCGGTGATCTCGGTCCGGGCCTGCGCGGCCAGGCGCAGGATCTCCTCGGCGAGCAGCGACGGGGACAGCCGGCTGTAGGCGCGCGGCCCGATCTGCAAAGCGGTGAGCGTGCCGCGGAAGTCCACGGTCACCACGATCGTCCCGTCGCCGGACCGCGCGGTGCCGCGCATCTCCTTCATCCGTTCCTGCGCCTCGCCGAGGTTGCGCCGGACGCGGTCGTAGTCGTCCATCAGCTCGCTGAGCCGGGCCTTCAGTGCGGCGTTGGCCGCCGGTGACGCTTCCACGGTTCCTCTCCTGGCCGCCCGGTCACAGCACGCCGTCGGCGGCGTCGACTCCCACGCCCCACACTTCTTCGTCCTCTGACAGGTACGCGGTCCGGTTGCGGCCCTTGTCGTCCTTGGTGCCGCCGGAACCGGAGCTCGGCGACATCGGCATGCCGCGGCCGGCCGAGCCCGCCGCTCCCCCCGCGGCACCACCGCTGCCCGCACCATCCCCGGCGCCCAGTCCCGCGCCACCACCTGTGGTGCCGTCACCAGAGCCGAGGCCGGCCCGCGGGTCGTAGGACGCGAGCGCACCGCCGTGCGGGTCCAGGCCGCC
>JABFWL010000645.1 GCA_013362315.1 Catenulispora sp.
CGCCGGCCTGTTCACCCTGGTCTACCTGCCGATGCTGGCCTCGTTCGCGGTGCTGATGCTGGCCCAGGACGCCGGCTACAAGCGGGTGATCCTGTTCCTGACGCTGCCGATCGCCAACGACACCGGCGGCTACGCCACCGGTGTCTTCTTCGGCAAGCACAAGCTGGCGCCCAAGATCTCTCCCGGGAAGACCTGGGAGGGCTTGATCGGTTCGCTGATCGTGACCGCCGTGGTGGCCGCCGTCGGGATCACGACGATGCTGCACGGCCAGGCCTGGCAGGGCGTGGCGCTGGGCGCCGCGGCGGTGGCCTCGGCGACGCTCGGCGACCTGGTCGAGTCGGTCATCAAGCGTGACCTCGGCGTCAAGGACATGAGCAACCTGATCCCGGGCCACGGCGGGATCATGGACCGGCTGGACTCGATGCTGGCCACGGCACCGGTGGCGTGGCTGCTGCTGAGCGCGTTCCTCGGCTGGAAGTAGGCGTTCGCGGGCGGCAGCCTCAGGCGGCCCCCGCTGGCTGGACTTCTGCGGCCGCCCACGCGGCCCGCACCTCCGCCACGAATGCGCTGGGGTTGTCGAGCATGATGTTGTGTCCGCAGTCCGGCACCGCGACGACGCGCACGCCGGCCGCGATCAGCTCGTCGGCGCCGGGCAACTCCCCGTTCGCGGCCGGGTACAGGTAGGTGCGGGGGATCGTCAGGTCTTTGAGGATGGTGCGCCCTTCGTAGCCTGCCAGGCTCGCCGCGCTGCGATACAGCGCCACCGGCCCGGCCAGCCGCATGGTCGCGGCCCACTGCGGCCCGACCCGGTCCAGAGTCTCCTGGTAGCCGCCGCCGTGCAGGAACACCGTCTCGCCGTAGCGGGCGATCTGCGACGAACCCGGTGTCGGGATCTCCGGCGCCGGATCGAGGTTGGAGTCGATCAGCACCAGGTTCGCCACCAGTTCCGGATGCCGCCGCGCCAGGAGCGCGGCGATGGCGCCGCCCATGCTGTGCGCGACCACTTCGGCTCCCGTCACGCCGGCCGAGCGCAGGGCGGCCGCGACCCAGTCGGCGTGCTCGGTCATGGTGTAGCCGGCGTCGGTGGGCCGGTCGCTGAGCCCGAAGCCGAGCAGATCCAGGAGCAGCGTGCGGCGGCCGCGCAGGCCCGGCGCCCGGACGACGTCGGCGTAGTAGGGAGCCGAGCTCGCCCCGAGCCCGTGGATGTAGACCCGGGCCGGGTCGGCGCCGTGCAGCTCAACCCAGCGGATCATCGAGCCGTCGGGGCGCACTTCGGCGGCGTGTAGCGTCATGGTCGTACCCTCCCGTCTGGATACCTCGGGTTCGAGGTATCGCCCAGGGGCAACATACCCCGGCACCGAGGTATCCTCAACCCATGCTGGAGTTCGCGATCCTCGGCTTTCTCGCCGACACCCGGCTGCACGGCTACGAGCTGCGCAAAAGGCTCGCCGCGCTGACCGGTCACATCCGCCCCATCGCCGACGGCACGCTGTATCCGGCGATCAAGCGGCTGGAGAAGGCCGGCTTCGTGACCAAGGACTTGGAGCCGGGCACCGTGTTCGCGCCGCGCCACATGCTCACGCTGACCGACGCCGGTCGCGCTGAGCTGCTTCGGTTGCTGCGCGAGCCCAAGGAGGTCTTCATCACCGACGAGAACCACTGGTTCTGCCTGCTGGCGTTCCTGCGGCTCCTCGACGAGCCGGCGGCGCAGGCTGCGGTCCTCAAGCGTCGCTTGAAGTTCCTCACCACCCCGGCGAGCTTCTTCTACGACGGCGACAAGCCGCTCAGGGCTGAAGACATCGACGATCCGTTCCGGCGTGGCGTGCTGGAGATCGCGCGTGTGACCAGCCGCACTGAACTGGAGTGGCTGAGGAGGACGATCGGGGAGCTGGAGGACGAGGGCGAGCACGCAGCCGTGCGAAACTAGTAAGCACTATGGTTTTGCCCTCAACGGACCCCCCGATGGACACAGCGTCTGCCGAAGCTCCTGAAACCCCGTTGGTCGACGTCGAGATCGCGCCCAAAGCGCCGCGCCCCGGCGAGCTGACCTTCAGCGCCTCGCGCCGGGCCAAGCCGCCGCGCCATCTCGCCGACCTCACCTCGGCCGAGCGCAAGGCGATGCTGACCGAGCTCGGGCACCAGGGCTTCCGGGCCGCGCAGGTCTCCAAGCACTACTTCGGCCACCTCGCCGACGACCCGGCCGAGTGGACCGACGTGCCCGCCGCCAAGCGCGAAGAGCTGGCCGGACTGCTCACGCCGAAGCTGCTCACCCCGATCCGGGAGCAGACCGCCGACGCCGGGACCACGCGCAAGACCCTGTGGCGGCTGTTCGACGGCGCCACCGTCGAGTCGGTGCTGATGCGCTACCGCGACCGCACCACGATGTGCGTCTCCTCACAGGCCGGCTGCGGTATGAACTGCCCGTTCTGCGCCACCGGCCAGGCCGGGCTGACCCGCAACATGTCCACCGGCGAGATCGTCGAGCAGGTGGTGGCCGGCGCCCGGACGATGGCCCGCGGCGAGGTGCCCGGCGGCCCCGGCCGCGTCTCCAACGTGGTGTTCATGGGCATGGGTGAGCCGCTGGCCAACTACAAGGCGGTGATCGGCGCGGTGCGGCGGCTGACCGAGCCGGTGCCGGACGGCCTCGGCCTGTCCGCCCGGCACATCACGGTCTCCACCGTCGGCCTGGTCCCGGCCATCGAGAAGCTGACGGACGAGGGCATCCCGGTGACCCTCGCGGTCTCGCTGCACGCCCCGGACGACGAACTGCGCGACACCCTGGTCCCGGTGAACACCCGCTGGAAGGTCGCCGAGGTGCTGGACGCGGCGTGGCGCTACGCCGCCACGACCAAGCGCCGGGTCTCGATCGAGTACGCGCTCATCAAGGACATCAACGACCAGGCCTGGCGCGCCGACCGGCTGGGCCGGATGCTGCGCAACAAGCTGGTGCACGTGAACCTGATTCCGCTGAACCCGACCCCGGGTTCGAAGTGGACCGCCTCGCGCCCGCAGGACGAGGCCGAGTTCGTCCGGCGGCTGGAGGACTGGGGCGTGCCGGTCACTGTGCGCGACACCCGCGGCCGCGACATCGATGGGGCTTGCGGTCAGCTCGCCGCGACGGTGAAGTAAGAGGCTGTAATCCGCTTTAACGGGGAGGCCCCATGCCGCCGTCTGGATTCCATCATGTCGAGATCTGGGTGGCGGACCTCGCTCTGGTCGAGGCCTCCTGGAAGTGGCTGTTCGATGAGCTCGGCTGGGAGCTGTACCAGAACTGGCCGGCTGGCCGCAGCTGGCGGATCGGGGACTCGTACCTGGTGGTCGAGCAGTCCTCGGCGGTGCGGCCGGGCCTGCCCTACGACCGGACGCGTCCGGGACTGAACCACCTGGCGGTGCACGCCCCGGACCGCGAGACGGTGGACCGGATCCACCGCACCGGGCCGCGCAACGGCTGGCGGCGGCTGTTCGCCTCGGCCTATCCGCACGCCGGGGGAACCGGGCACTATGCCGCGTATCTGGTCGACGCCGCGGGCTTCGAGGTCGAGGTGGTGGCGCCGGAGGAAGCGCCTGTCACAGAGCCCTGATGCCGTCGGCCGAAGGTGTCCGATCAGGCGTCCCGCCGCTCGAACAGGATCGCCCCGATCACCAGCAGCACCACGACCTCCAGCATGAACACCGTGAAGCCGGTCCACGGTGCGAAGTTCTTGTCCGCGTTGCGCTTCATCTCGCCGAACTGCGAGACCTGCGCACCGGCGTTGCCCGGCATCACCTTGTACAGCCAGCGGCCGATCGAGCCGGGGATCAGCTGCACCAGGCCGCCGATGATGAAGATCAGCGCCAGGCCGATGGTGATCGCGCCGGCGGTGTGGCGCAGCAGGAAGCCCATTGCCAGACCGAACACCGACAGGCCGGCCACGTAGAGCGCGCTGCCGAAGACGCCGCGCAGGACGCCGGGGTCGGAGAGCTTCACGCCGACGTGCTTGGCCTGCAAGGGGATATTGCCGAGATAGAAGCACGCGAAAGCGGCGGCCAGGCCCACCACGAACACCACCACCGCCAGCAGGATCGCCTTGGCCACCAGGATCTCCACCCGGCGCGGCATCGCGGACAGCGTGCTGCGGATGGCGCCGGTGCTGTATTCGGCGCTGATGGTCATGACGCCCAGGACGTAGGCCGCGATCTGGCCGATGAAGAGCAGGCCGAGCATGACGATGTCGGGGGAGGAGTCCGGGTTGCCGGCGGCGCGGTCCTTGGCGTACTGGTCGGCGGCGGCCAGGCAGATCAGGAGGCTGACGGCGGCCGAGCCGGCGAACAGCGCGACCAGGGTCCAGAAGGTGGAGCGGACGGTGCGCAGCTTCATCCACTCGCTGGAGACGACGTCGCCGAAGCCGGCGCGGCGGAACGTCGGGGCGGTCGGGCCGGTGGGCACGGTCGCGGTGGCGGTCGCCATCAGCGGGCCTCCCCGTTCGGGCGGCCGGGCTGGGCGACGGCTGTGTTGGTGGCCGCGCCGGGATCCGTACCGCTCCCACCGCTGGCCCCCGGCTCCATCCCGCCGAGCCCGGCGTGGTACTCCACGCTGTCCGCCGTCATGCTCATGAACGCCTCCTCCAGGGACGGCTGGACCACCGCCAGCTCGTGCAGCCACAGCCCGTTCTGCCCGGCCAGCTCGCCGACCGCGTCCGAGGTGACGTCGTAGACCCGCAGCGCGTCCTCGTCGTCCGGGGCGGCCTCGACCTGCCAGCCGGTGCCGGTCATCAGCTCGTGCAGCTTGCCGAGGTGCGGGGAGCGGACGCGGACGTGCGTGCTCGCGTTCTGCGCGATGAACTCGCGCATCGTGGTGTCGGCCTTGATCTCGCCGCGCCCGATCACGATCACCCGGTCCGCGGTCAGCGCCATCTCGCTCATCAGGTGGCTGGAGACGAAGACCGTGCGGCCCTGCGCGGCCAGCGACTTCATCAGGTTCCGGACCCACAGGATGCCCTCCGGGTCCAGGCCGTTGACCGGCTCGTCGAACAGCAGCGTGCCGGGATCGCCGAGCAGCGCCGCGGCGATGCCCAGGCGCTGGCCCATGCCGAGCGAGAAGCTCTTCGAGCGCTTCTTCGCCACCCGGTCCAGGCCGACTAGCGAGATGACCTCGTCGACCCGCTTGAGCGGGATGCGGTTGGACGTGGCCAGGCACGCGAGGTGGTTGTAGGCGGACCGGCCGCCGTGCACCGCCTTGGCGTCCAGCAGCGCCCCGACTTCGCGCAGCGGCGCCGGCAGCTGCCGGTACGGCCTGCCGCTGACCGTCACCGTGCCCGCGGTCGGGTGGTCCAGCCCCAGGATCATGCGCATCGTCGTGGACTTGCCGGCGCCGTTGGGGCCGAGGAACCCGGTGACGGTCCCGGACTCCACGGTGAAGTCGGCGTGGTCGACGGCGAGCCGGTCGCCGTACCGCTTGGTCAGTCCGACGGCCCGGATCATGCGCCGCTCCTCGCGATCAGGCGGCGGTGGACCGCGTCGGCCAGGCGGCGGCCGAGCTGGCGCAGCGTATCGCGGTGGGTGATGGCGGCCTGGGTGGCGGCCACGACCAGCACGGCGGCCAGGAGGGGTGGCCAGGCGGCGCTCCAGGCGGAGGTTGTGGCATGTGCGGCTTGTGCGCTTTGCCCGGCCACGAGCCGCGACCGTGGCTGTCCGGCCGGCGTGCCGGCGTTGGCCCGCACGACGGCCGCAGTCACGAGCGCGGCCAGCGAACCGGCGGCCAACGCCGGCGCTCCGAGCGGACCGCGGCGGATCAGCAGGGTGGCGACGATGCCGACCGCGAGGGGGGCGAGGGCGTGCGTCAGGGAGCGGCCCAGCACGATCGCGGCGACGATCCCGACCAGGGCGCCGAGCCCGGTGGCACCGAGCGGACCGGCGCTGGAGATGACGCGGGTGTCGGCCGGGTTGGCGCCGGCGGCCTCCAGCGCGTCCCGCCGGCCTTCGAGGCCGTCCAGGTGGTGCCGGATCAGCGCCGCGAGCGCCAGCAGCGCCGGGACCACGACCAGCGGCCCGCCGAGCGGCCACGCGGCGGCGGCCGACATCAGGACCGTGCCGACGACCGCCAGGCGCTCACCGAGCGGCGCCGACCGGAGCAGCGCGGCCGCGATCCGGACGCGGTAGTCGAGGCGCGCGATCGGGGTCGCGAACTGCGTGCTCATCGGGCGGCCCCGATGCGGTCGGCGGCTCGGCCGGCGCTGCGGCCGGTCGCTCGGCCCGCCGGCGAGGCGCCGGACCGCGATGTCCGGATCGGTGCGCGGCGCGTGCTCATCGTCCGCGCTCCGGGCCCGAGCCCACCGGCGTGAAGCGGTGCTCTCCGCGGGCGTGGCGGCTGATCCGGTGCGGAAGGCCGCGGGCGGCGTGGCCGAACACCGAGAGCGGTTCGCCGGACGGCTCGGAAACCTCCGTCGCCGGCTCGTCCGTCTCGGCCTCCGCGGCGGGTTCGCTGTTCGCGATCGGCTCCGCCGGCGCGGCCGTACTTGCGGCCGCCTCCTCCGGCACCGCCACCTTCACCGTGATCCGCCGGTCCGCCCAGGCGACGACGTCCGCGTCGTCCGAGGCCACCACGATCGTCAGAGTGTGGGTCCCACATGCCGCGCGCAGGATCCGCAGCAGGTGGAAGCGCTCGGCATTGCTCAAGTCCGCGGTGGGATCCTCGGCCAGCAGCACCGCCGGGTCGAGCACCAGCGCCCGGGCCAGGGCCACGCGGCGCATCTCGGCCAGAGTCAGGTCGGCGAGGTGCAGCTCGGCGCAGTGGATCACGTCCATGCGCTCCAGCCACCGCAGGGCGCGGCGCCGGGCCTCCTGGCGGCCGAGGCCGGTCAGCAGCAGCGGGAGCGCGGTGTTCTCCGCGACGGTCAGCTCCGGCAGCAGCTTGCCGACCCGCGGGACGACGGCGCAGTGCGTGTGCGCGAACCGCAGCCGGGCGGCGGGCCGCAGGGTGTGCAGCGGCTCGCCCTTGAGCCACAGTCCGCCGGGCCAGGCCGGGTCGGCGCCGGACAGCGCGCGCAGGAAGGCCTCGTCGCAGACGGCGCTCAGGGCCACGATCTCGCCTTCGCCGACAGCGAGGCAGACCTCGTCGGGCCCGAAGTCACGGGCCAGCAGGATCGGGTTGTCGGACGGGATGCTCACGAGCACCCCAGTGCCCTGAAAGGCGCAGTCGGCTAACCAACGTTGCGCCGGACGTGCGACCCCGCCAGATCATGCACGCCACGCGCGCTAGATCCCGTAGACCACGTCGGTGAGCTTCTCGGACTCCTCCCACAACCGGGCCGCGACCTGCGGGTCCTGGGCGTGTCGGCTCGGCTGGACGAGCTCGGGGTAGCCGCGGGTCTCGAACAGCGAGGGCGAGCCGTAGTACTGGCCGCCGACAACGTCCGGCGCGACCGCGGCGCGCACCTGCGGCAGCGCGCCGATCGCCGGCTTCTGCGCCATCAGGGGATTGCCGATGCGCATCAGCGCCTTGCGCCAGCCGGTCGGGCCGGCGAACTGCAGGTTGGTGTTCGAGTAGCCGGGGTGTGCCATCAGCGAGCGGATCGGGGAGCCGGCGGCGGTGAGCCGCCGCTGGAGTTCCAGGCCGAACAGCAGGTTCGCGACCTTCGACTGCGCGTAGGCGGCGGTGGGCGAATAGCGCCGGGTTTGCATGAGGTCGTCGAAGTCGATCTTCCCCTGCTTGTGGACCGTGGACGACACGGTCACCACTCGGGGATCGGGGCCTTGCGCGAGCACGTCCAGCAGCAACCCGGTCAGGGCGAAGTGCCCCAGGTGGTTGGTGCCGAGCTGCATCTCGAAGCCCTGCCTGGTGGTGCGCTGCGGGGTCATCATCACGCCGGCGTTGTTGATCAGCACGTTCACCGGCACGCCGTCGTCGTGCAGTCCTTCGGCGAACGCCCGCACCGATTCCAGGTCGGCCAGGTCCAGGATCCGCAACTCCAGCGACGCGCCCGGCACGTCCTGCCCGATCCGCGCCAGGGCCGCCTCGCCCTTGAGCCGGTCGCGGGCGGTCAGCACCACGTGGGCGCCGTGGGCGGCGAGCATCCTTGTGCTCTCCAGGCCCAGGCCGCTGTTCGCGCCGGTGACGACGTATGTCCGTCCGGTCAGATCCGGAATCGCTTGCTCGGTCCACTTGCTCATGCCATCCTCCACCGCTCAGATCTTTCTGCACACGATGCCTTGCATGACACTCAGTGTCAACTGCGGCCCGCAGGCGCTGATACCGTGGCACCGTGCGGCGCAGAACGGAACCCCCAGGCCTGACGCTGGCTGAGCGCAAACGCCAGCTGGTCCGCGACGAGCTCGGCGACGCCGCGCTGCGGCTGCTGGCCCGCCAGGGGTTCGAGGAGACCACCGTCGATCAGCTCGCGGCCGCTGCCGGAGTCAGCCGCCGCACCTTCTTCCGCTACTTCGCGTCGAAGGAGGATGTGGTCATCTCCTTCGTCAGCGTGGTCGGGGAGGAGCTCGTGGCCGAGCTCGAGGCCCGTCCGGCCGCCGAACCGCCGGCCGTCGCCATCCGGGAGGCGGTCAAAGCGGTCACCGTCGAGCACTTCGCGGAGAACCGCGAGAAGTCCGTGGCGCTGATTCGCCACACCCTGCGGATTCCGGCTCTGCGAGCCCGCTTCGCCGAACGGCGGGACCTGTTGCGGGACGACGTCGCCGCCGCCCTCGCCCGGCGCTGCGACCTGGCCGAACCCACCCCGCGCCTGCACTTCGCGGCCGGCCTGGGACTGCTGGCGTTCGACGTCGCGATCCAGCACTGGGCCGAGGTCGACGGCCATGCGGACGCAGCGGTGATCATCGACGAGGCATTCGCCGAAGCTGGAAAAGCCTTCGCGCTTTGATATAGCCTCCCGCGTTGTCGAATCATCAAGGGGCAACGAGGGGCGGCACATGGAATTCGCGGAATGGGTCGTATCAGGACTCGATCAGCTGCGGTCGGGGCAGCTGCCCGCCGGGAGCGGACTGTACGAGGCGGTCGCGGCCGGGCTCGACGGCAACCCGGCCCTCGGCGCCTTCATGGACGGCGGGGACGACGCGGCGCGTGCCACGCTGGTGCAGGCGATCGCCCAGGCGGCGGCTCAGAATCCGGCGTTCGAGCAGCAGGTGCGTCAGGCTGCTGAGAGCGCTCAGCCCGTGCCGGACGCGGGCGTCGCCGACGGTGCGGGTGCCGGTGCGGGAGTCGGTGCTGGTGTCGGTGCCGGTGTCGGTGCCGGTGTGGGTGCCGGTGTGGGTGAAGCGGGTCTCGGTGCTGGTGTGGGTGAACCCGGTGTCGGCGCCCCGGGCGCGAAGCCTCCGTTCCTCAAGACCACCAACGGCTTGCTGGCCCTGGTCGCGGCGGCCGTCGTCGTGGTCGGCGGCGGTGTCGGCCTGGCCGTGGGCCTGTCCGGCGACAGCGGCGGCGGCGCGTTGTCCGGCGTGGTCAAGGGCACCTGGCAGTGCCAGGGCTTCGAGGGCGAGTCCGGCTCGATCACCATCGGCGACGGCACCTGGAGCGCGGGCTCCGCCAGCGGAAAGTGGAGCCAGAGCGGCAGCAAGGCCACCATCACCAACAAGGACCATGCCGGCGACGACCTCCTCCTCACCGGCGTCCCGTCCGGCGCCGGAGCGGTCGACGCGACGCTGGGTTCGGCCAAGTCGTCGGACCCGTCGCAGACCATTCGCATCAAGGGCACCATCTCCGCGCACAAGATGGCGCTGACGGCCGTGGCCCCCGGCGGCGGCAGCGATTCCACGGTGAACATCACCTGCACCAAGTAGCCAGTCCGAGAAGCGACCGAGCATCGACCGAGCAAGAACGACGGGGTAAAGGGGCGGGCATATGGACGACGCGCACACGGAATTCGCGGAGTGGACCGTATCAGGGCTCGATCAACTCCGCTCCGGGCAACTGCCCGCCGGGCAGGGGCTGTATCAGGCGGTGGCTGCCGGTCTCGGCGGCAGCCCCGCCCTCGACGCCTTCATGAACGGCGGGGACGACGCGGCGCGCGCCACGCTGGTGCAGGCGATCGCCCAGGCGGTGGCGGCGAATCCGGCGTTCGAGCAGCAGGTGCGGCAGGCT
>JABFWL010000422.1 GCA_013362315.1 Catenulispora sp.
CGGGTGCTGGAGCGGCTGCGGGCACTGGACTTCCTGATGGTCTCCGACATCTTCCTGTCCGAGACCGCCGCCGAGGCCGACGTGGTCCTGCCGACCGCGCAATGGGCCGAGGAGGAGGGCACGATGACCAACCTGGAAGGCCGGGTGCTGCGCCGCAAGCAGGTGCTGCCGCCGCCCGAGGGGGTGGTCGACGATCTGAGCCTGCTCGCGACGCTGGCCGACCGGCTGGGACGCGGCAGGTATTTCTCGCCCGACCCGCGGACGGTCTTCGAGGAGCTGCGGCGGGCCAGCGCGGGCGGGATCGCCGACTACGCCGGCATCACGTACGAGCGGATCGAGGCGGAGCAGGGCGTCTTCTGGCCGTGTCCGGCCGAGGACCACCCCGGCACGCCGCGGCTGTTCGCGGACCGGTTCGCGACCCCGGACGGGCGTGCCCGGTTCCTCCGCGCGGACTACCGCGAGCCCGCTGAGCTGCCCGACGCCGGCTACCCGTACGTGCTCACGACCGGTCGCGTCATGCAGCAGTACCAGAGTGGCAACCAGACCCGACGCTCCCGCTCGCTCCAGCTCACCGCGGGCGCCCCGCGTGCCGAGCTGCATCCGGACCTGGCCCGGCGGCACGGCATCGGGCCCGACGACCTGGTCGAGTTGCGTACCCGGCGCGGCCGAGCGATGTTCCGCGCGCAGGTGACCGACACGATCCGCCCCGACACGGTGTTCGTGCCCTTCCACTGGGGCGGCGGGACGAGTGCCAACGCGCTGACCGACCCGACCCTCGATCCGCACTCGAAGATGCCGGCCTTCAAGGTCTGCGCGGTGGCGGTCGAGCGCACCGGCGGCCCTGACGACGATGCCGCGGTGACTCCCCCGGCAGTGAACCCCGCGAGAAGGGATGGTTGAGATGGAATCGAGCCCGCGTTTCCTGCAGGGGGTGTTCGCCTTCGAGGGGAAGGGCATCGAATCGCCGTTCCCACTGGACCCCGCTCTGCATTACACCGTGCCCGATGGAGTCATCGCCCAGACGGTGTACTTCCGCGGCGGCAACACGGCCGACGAGCTGATCTGCGTCCTGCTGGTCCGAGACGGCAAGCCCATGCGGTATTTCCCGATCGGCGCGAAGAACGACGTGCACATACCGCTTCGGGTGGTGGAGGACCTGGACGGCGGCACCGTCATCGAGCTCTTCCTCGCCGCGCCCGAAGGGATCGCCGGCGCCGTCGTCATCGACCTGGGTCTCGTGGAGGTGTGAGCGCTGTGGCCGAACGACTGGTGGTCATCGGCAACGGCATGGCCGGCGCCCGTACCGTCGAGGAGATCCTGGAGCGCGGCGGCCCGGACCGCTTCGCCATCACGATGTTCGGCGAGGAGCCGTACGGCAACTACAACAGGATCCTGCTGTCACATGTGCTGGCCGGCGCCGAGGACGAGTCCGGCATCTTCCTCAACAGTCTGTCCTGGTACACCGACAACGGCATCGAGCTGCGAGCCGGCGTACGCGCCGTCCGGATCGACCGCTTCGCCAAGGTGGTGCACGCCGACGACGGTTCGGTGACCCCGTACGACAAGCTGGTCATCGCCACCGGCAGCCAGCCGTTCGTGCCGGCCATCGACGGCATGTACGACGCCAGGCGCGGCTTCCACCAGGGCGTCTTCACGTTCCGGACGATCGATGACACCCGCCGGATGGTCCAGTACGCGCACGACCACGAGCACGTCGTGGTCATCGGCGGCGGGCTGCTGGGCCTGGAGGCCGCACGCGGCCTCCAGGGCCACAGCGTCCGCGTCACGCTCGTGCATTCCGCGAGCCACCTCATGAACGCCCAGCTGGACGCGCAGGGCGGCGCCATCCTCAAGCGCAGCGTGGAAAAACTCGGCATCGCCATCGAGCTGGGCGCGAGGACCAAAGCCATCCTGGGCCGGGAGGAGGTCACCGGCGTGCGGTTCGCCGACGGCCGGGAGATCCCGTGCGACATGGTGGTGGTCGCCGCGGGGGTCCGCCCCCGCACCGAACTGGCCCAGCTGAGCGGGCTGCCGGTGGAACGGGCGATCGTCGTCGACGACCAGCTGCGGGTACTGGACGAGCCCGACATCTACGCCGTCGGGGAGTGCGTGCAGCACCGCGGCCAGACGTACGGCCTGGTCGCTCCGCTCTGGGAGCAGGCGAAGGTGCTCGCCGACCACGTGACGGGGAGGAATCGGAAGGCGGCCTACCACGGCTCGCGCACGGCCACGAAGCTCAAGGTGGCCGGGGTCGACGTGGCGGCGATGGGCATCACCGCGCCGGAACGCGAGGACGACGAGTCTGTCGTGTTCTCCGAGCCGCGCCGCGGCGTCTACAAGAGCGTCATCATCCGCGACGACCGGCTCGTCGGTGCGACCTTGCTCGGCGACGTCGGCAAGGTCGGCTTCCTCATGCAGGCCTTCGACCGCGGGCTGCCGCTGCCGGAGGAACGCGTCCGGCTGTTCTTCGACCTCGGCGGCCCGTCCGCGGAGGTCTCCGCCGCCGAACTGGACGACACGGCGCAGGTCTGCAACTGCAACGGGGTCAGCAAGTCCGCGCTCGTTTCGGCCGTCGGCAGCGGCGTCAAGACGGTCGCCGGCGTGATGGACGCGACGCGCGCCGGCAAGGGCTGCGGCTC
>JABFWL010000592.1 GCA_013362315.1 Catenulispora sp.
GCCAGGATCGCGGCCGGGACCCCGAACACGGTCCAGGCCGCCGGCCGGTGCCGGCGCATCCGGTCGTCGTCCATGACGTCGTCGTGCAGCAGCGAGAAGGCGTGCACGAACTCCACCGCCACCGCGGCCGGCAGCACCCGGGGCGTGCCGACCCCGGCGGCGCGGCCGGACAGCAGCGCCATCGCCGGGCGCAGGGCCTTGCCGCCGGCCCGGCCGGCGACCGGCGAGCCGTCGGCCTCGACCCAGCCGAAGTGGTAGGCGGCGACCCGGCGGGTCCGGGGATCCAGCCGCTCGATCGCGGCGCGCATCGCCGCCTCGACCATCTCGCGGTCGGCGGTGACCGCGTGCGGGACGACTGTCATCGGTCGTGACCTCCCTGCAGGTGGTGACGGCACAGGCGGGCGGCCGTCAGACCGCTGCGCACCGCGCCCTCCATGGTGTCGGGCCAGCCCGTGGCGGTCCACGCGCCGGCGAGGAACAGTCCCGGCAGCGCCGTGGCCGCCGCCGGCCGCAGCGCGGCGCTGCCCGGAGCCTGGCGGAAGGTGGCGTGCCGTTCGCGGGTGACGAAGAACTCGGCGACCCGGGCGCGGCGCGCGGCGGGCAGCACCTCGGCGAGCGCCGGGACGAAGGCCTCGCGGACCCGCGCGACCGGCGCGTCGATCCACTGCCCGGCCGCCGACACGACGCTGCTGACGTACTGCCCGGCGCCGGCCGGCAGCCCGGCCGTTGCCGAGCGGTCGAACACCCACTGCACCGGGGAGTCGACGACCGCGGCGAACGGGACGTCCAGCACCGGGCGGTCGTAGACCACGTGGACGTCGACGATCGGCGAGGCCGACAGACCGGCCCAGCGCTCGCGGTCCGGGCAGGCCTGCGCCGGTACCAGCGCCGCGGCCGCCGGGTGCGGCACGGCGACGATCACGGCGTCGGCGTCGACCGGGAAGCCGTCGACGATCAGCCGGGTGCCGGACACGACCGAGGCGACCTTGGTCTTCAGGTGGACGCGCCGGAGCTTCTTCTCGGCGGCGCGGCCGTGCAGGTCGCCGAGCGGCAGCCGCGGGACGCCGATGTCGGCGGCGTCGGCGCGGCCTAGCAGCGCGTTCTGAATCACCATCGCGGACAGGCCGAGCGAGGCCTCCTCCAGCCGGCAGTTCAACGCCGCGGTGACGAACAGCTCCCACAAATAGCGGCGGGTCCGGTCGTCCTGACCGTGCTCGTCCAGCCAGTCGCCGAGGCTGCGTTCGTCGGCACGCGGGTCGTCCGGGTCCAGGCGGCCCATCGCCAGTGACGCGGCGGCGGCGCGCAGCCGCTCGGCCGGGGACAGCAGGGAGTAGGTGGCGAGGGCCGGGAGCAGGTGCAACGGCCCTGGTAGGGCGATAGAGCGCGGGAGGGCGCGGGTAAACACAGTCCGGCGCAACCGCGCGTCAGGGCGGTCGTCCGGTGTCAGAACCCGCAGGTCGAACCGGTCCTGGAGATCGATGCCGTCGGCGGTGCCGAGCCGGTCCAGCAGGCCTCGGTAGGCGGTGAAGGCGCGCAGCATGACGTGCTGGCCGTTGTCCACGGTGAGGCTGGTGACTCCGCCGGCCCCAGTGCTTGCCTCCAGCGCGCGCTCGAACGAGTGCGTGGCGCCGCCGAGGCGCGGCCGCGCCTCGTAGAGCTCCACGTCGATCCCGGCGTCCTGGAGCGCGACCGCCGCCGTGATGCCGGCCAGGCCGCCGCCGACCACCGCGACGCTCACGGCCGGGCCCCCGCCAGCGCGCGTACCGCGACCACGGCCTTCTGCCGGGCCGGCAGCGACATCCGGGTGTGCAGGGCGCTGACCGGCTGCTCGGAGATCCGGACCAGCAGCCGCCGGTAGATCCCGGCCATCGCCGCCGTGCAGGCCGCGCTGCGCCGATCCAGCAGCGGCAGCAGCCGCAGCCCGGACTCGTACCAGGCCGCGGCCCGCGCCGCCTGGTCCCGGACCAGCTCGGCCAGGTCGGCGGGGTCGTCGACGAACTCGCCGTGCTCGTTGAGCTTGAGCGTGCAGCCGTGCCGGACCAGCTCGTCGGCCGGCAGGTAGACGCGGCCCATCAGGCCGTCCTCGCGCACGTCCCGCAGGATGTTCGTGAGCTGCAGCGCCACCCCGAGGGCGTCGGCGTGGCCGCGGGCCTCCTCGAAGCGCGCGGGATCGACGCCGTAGACACCCAGCGACAGCCGCCCGATCGAGCCGGCCACGCAGCGGCAGTAGTGGATCAGCTCGTCCTGGGTGGCGTAGTCGGTGCCGCGGACGTCGGCCTCGCAGCCGTCGATGAGCTCGTCGAAGGCGCCCAGCGGGACCGGGAAGCGGCGCGCGCTGTCAGCCAGCGCCACCAGCACCGGGTCCTCGGCGTGCGCGGGCAGGTCGTGCAGGGCGGCGCGGGCCAGCGCGAGCCGGGCCAGCCGGTCGCCGCGCGGCTCGTCGCCGTCGCCGATGTCGTCGACCCGGCGCGCGAAGGCGTAGACGGCGGACAGCGCCCGGCGTTTGTCGGCGGGCAGCAGCCGGATCCCGTACGCGAAGTTCCGGGCCCGGGCGCGGACCACGTGTTCGCAGTGGTCGTAGGCGGCTTGGGTGTCCATGCCTCACTTCCCTCCGAGGATCATCAGGGCTTCGGC
>JABFWL010000281.1 GCA_013362315.1 Catenulispora sp.
AGGGCGGCCATCAGCGGATTCCGGCCTGTCGGACCGGCCGCCTACGATGGGGCCCGTGCAAGATCTGGTGATCGGCGAGGACGGCCTGGCCCGCTGCGGCTGGGCCGGGACCGGCGGCGACTACGCGGCGTACCACGACGAGGAGTGGGGCCGTCCGCTCCACGGCGACGACGCCATGTTCGAGCGCCTGTCCCTGGAGGGCTTCCAGGCGGGACTGGCCTGGATCACCGTCCTGCGCAAACGCGAGGCGTTCCGCGCCGCCTTCAAGGACTTCCGCATCACCGAGGTCGCCGCCTTCGGCCCCGCCGACGTCGACCGCCTGCTGGCCGACCCCGGCATCATCCGCAGCCGCGCCAAGATCGAGTCCGCGATCCACAACGCCCGCGTCGTCCAGGACCTCGACGGCGGCCTGGACGCCTTCCTGTGGGACTTCGCCCCGGCCACCCCCCGCCCCAAACGCCCCACGTCCTTCAGCGAGTCCCCGACCGTCACCCCGGAGTCCACCGCCATGGCCAAGGCCCTGAAGCGCGCCGGCGTGAAGTTCATCGGCCCGACCTCCGCCTATGCCCTGATGCAAGCCACCGGCATGGTCGACGACCACCTCGCCGGCTGCCACCGCGCGACCCCCTGACCACCCCCGCCACCCCCACGCCCGCTGGTCATGGCCCCCCCCGCAGATCTGCTAATGTTTTCCCGTCAACACGACACCGGCAAGATCCAGCGCCGCTAGCTCAATTGGCAGAGCAGCGGACTCTTAATCCGCGGGTTCGGGGTTCAAGTCCCTGGCGGCGCACCCGTAATGACCAGGGCGTTCTCTCACCGAAGAGAACGCCCTTCGTCGTGGCCGAGGCATCACCGTTACGGCGGCATCTTCTCGGCCCGGGAGGATTCAGGACTCACATCACGGCTTCAGCAGGGTCTTGATGGCGCGGCGCTCGTCCATCGCCCGGTACCCCTCGGCGACCTCCTCCAGAGGCAGGGTCTGGTCGAAGACCTTGCCGGGCTCGATCCGGCCGGAGAGGACCAGGTTCATCAGCTCCGGCAGGTAGCGGCGGACCGGGGCCGGGCCGCCGCGCAGGCCGACGTGGGAGTGGAACAGTTCGAGGCCGTCGAGCTCGACCTCGTGCGGGACGCCGACGATGCCGACGCTGCCGCCGGGCCGGGTGGAGCGCAGCGCCTGCTGCATGGCCTGGTTGGTGCCGACGCACTCCAGGACGGCGTCCGCGCCGATGCCGCCGGTGAGCTCCAGGACTCGGGCGATGCCCTCGTCGCCGCGCTCGGTGACCAGGTCGGTGGCGCCGAATTCCAGGGCCGGCTTCTGCCGGGTCTCGTGGCGGCTCATGACGATGATGCGCTCCGCGCCCCACTCCTTCGCCGCGATCACGCCGCACAGCCCGACCGCGCCGTCGCCGACGACCACGGTCGTCGAGCCGGGCCGCACCTGCGCCGCCTCGGCTGCCCACCAGCCGGTGCCCATGACGTCCGAGAGGGCCAGCAGACCCGGCCAGAACGCCTGGTCCGGCACTTCTTCGGTGGCGACCAGGGTGCCCTGGGCGTTGGGGATCCGGATGTAGTCGGCCTGGCAGGTGCTCATGAACTCGCGGTGCACGCAGTGCGAGGTGTAGCCGTAGCGGCAGGTGGCGCAGGTGTTGTCCGAGGTGGCGAAGGAGCCGACCACGAACTGCCCCGGCCGGACCGCGGTGACCTCGCTGCCGACCTCCTCGACGAAGCCGACGTACTCGTGGCCGACCGGCTGTGCCGCGCCGAACGGCTCCAGATCGCGCCAGCGCCACAGGTCGGAGCCGCAGATACAGGTCACGGCCGTCTTGATGACGGCGTCGGTGGGTTCCAGGATCTTCGGGTCGTCCAGAGTCTCACAGCGCACGTCGCCAGGGCCGTAGAAAACTGCTCCGCGCATGAGGATGTTCCTTTGCTTGTCAGCCGCTTATGCCTCATCAAGCAAACTCCGGTTCCAGACGGTTAGCGAGTCACTGCCGAGAGGTGTACTCCCAGTACACCCGTCTCCAGAGGTGTACTGGTAGTACACCCATCTCCCGGTCGATCGGACGTACTGTCGGAGGCGTGGACAACCGTGCAGAGGTCCGCGAGTTCCTCACCTCGCGGCGTGCCAAGATCAGCCCGGAGCAGGCCGGGCTCCTCGCCGGAAGCCGGCGCCGGGTGCCGGGCCTGCGCCGCAGCGAAGTCGCCGCCTTGGCCGACGTGAGCGTGGAGTACTACGCCAAGCTGGAGCGCGGCAATCTCGCCGGCGTCTCCCCGCACGTCCTGGAGGCGGTGGCCCGCGCCCTGCAGCTCGACGACGCCGAACGGGCGCACCTGCTGAACCTCGCGCATGCCGCCGACGGCTCCGACGCCCTGACCCGTCCCCGGCGCCGCAGCGCCCAGACCTGGTCCGCGCACCGCAGCCTGCAGTGGGCCCTGGACGCCGTCACCGGCGGCCCGGCGTTCGTCCGCAACGGCCGCCTGGACATCCTCGCCACGAACCGCCTGGCCCGCGCCTTCTACGCCGACGTCTTCGCCACCCCCGCCAACCAGGCGAACCTGGCGCGCTTCTCCTTCCTCGACCCCGCCGCCCGCCGCTTCTACCCCGACTGGGACCAGGCCGCCGACATGGTCGTCGCCATCCTGCGCACCGAGGCCGGCCGCGCTCCGCACGACAAGGACCTGCACGACCTCGTCGGCGAGCTGTCCACTCGCAGCGACGACTTCCGCGTGCGCTGGGGCGCCCACAACGTCCGGCTGCACGGCAGCGGCACCAAGCGGTTCCGGCACCTGGTCGTCGGCGAACTCACGCTCGCCTACGAGGGGCTGGAGATGGCCGCCGAGCCGGATCTCACCCTCACCATCTACGCCGCCGAGCCGGGTTCCCCGTCCGAGGAGGGCCTGCGGTTGCTGGCATCGTGGGATCTCACGCTGGGGCAGGAGTCTGAGTCGGGGCCGGTCAGCGGCCTTCGTTAACTCTTCTGGCGGTGTCCGTCAGGCCTTCTGCATGAGTACGCGCTCGTGGCCGCTCAACGTGGTGACGCTCGCGACCTCGGTCCAGCCCCATCGCGCGTACGCGCCGCGGGCCGGGGCCTCGTGGTGGGTGAGCAGCATCCGCGGGCTGGGAGCGTGCGCGATCAGGGCGTTGTGCAGCATCCTGCCGATGCCGCGACCCTGATACGCGGTGGCGACCGCGAGTTCGATGACCTCGAAGGCCTCGGCCGGAGCGAGCGGACCGGGGTGCAGGCCGGCGGTAGTGCTGCCGGTGTGGCCGTAGGCGAAGCCGGCGAGCCGGCCGTCGTCGAAGGCTGCGACGGCGGTGAAGTCGCGGCGCTCGACCTTGCCGAGCATGCCGTCGACGAGGCCGGCGGCGTCGTCGGGCCCCTCGTTCCAGGGCGGGGCGCTGAACGCCTCGGCGGCGACGGCGATGAGCTCTTCGCGCAGGCCGACGAGCTCGGACGGCGTGAGCGAGACGATGCTTTCCGTCGCGGCGGAGTGCGGATCCACGATCCCTCCCGTGGGCATCGGTTCGTGCGCGTGGAGGACAGCGACTTCAGCTTATTGCGAATGACTTGCAACTGCATAGAGGTTGCAGTCTGCCTCGTCGCCGCGGCCGACGCCGAAGGCCTCGACACCTTCGCGCTGGCCGGTTTCTCCCTCGGCGGCCCGATCGCGATCCGCGCCGCGGTCCGGCACCCGCGGCGCGTCAAGGCTCTGATCCTGACCGCGACCTTCGCCCACCGGGACGCCCGCCTGGACCTGGCGGCGCGGCTGTGGGGCGAGCTCTACGAGTCCGGCGACCGCGAACGCCTCGCCGCCTTCCTGAGCCTCGTCGCCTTCAGCAGCGAGGCCCTGGAAGCTACTCCGCCGGACGCCCTGCAAGCCGGAATCGAGGCGCTGTCCGCCATCATCCCGCCGGGCACACCAGAGCACGTGGAACTGGTGCGCCGCATCGATGTCCGGGAGGATCTGCGGCACATCGCGGTGCCCACGCTCGTCATCTCGACCGCGGAGGATCCGCTCGTCTCACCGAGCCTGCACCGCTACCTCGCCGAACACATCCCCGGCGCCCGGCTGGCGACCTTGCAGACCGGCCACCTGCCGTTCGCCGAGCGTCCGGCGGAATGGCTCGGACTCATCACCGACTTCCTCGCGACCTCTAGTGGATGATCGGGTCGGCGACGAAGTTGCCGATGGTGATGGCGTAGGTGGCGTTGTCGGTAAACTCGTTGTTGCCGATGGCGTTGGTGTAGCCGACCAGCGCCTCGCCGATGCACTGCGCGGTGAAGGTGAACTGGCGGTTGATGTCGGCGCCGAAGGTCAGTCCGACCGTGTACTGGCCGGCCCCGGCGCGGCTCAGCGTGTAGCTCAGCGATGCTGGGGCGTTGATCGTGAACGGCTGGTAGGTGCCGCCGAAGCCGCCACCCGGGTCCCGTGTGAAGTGGGTCCGGTCGCTGAACAGGTCATTGCTGGTGCTGCCGCTGAGCTGGGTGCCGCTGAACCGGCTCCACATTCCGCCAGGGGGGTTGCCGGCCCCTTCCGAACCGGCGAAGCCGACGATCCCGTCCGGCTGGTTGGAGACGATGGTCACCGGATAGTGGCCGTTCGTCTGCGGGGACTGGAACACCTGGTCCAAGCCCGCGCAGGACAGCGCCGCCGCCTGCGCCGTCCCCGTCGCGCGAGTCGTATGAGGCGCGGCGGAGGTACTGCCCGCTGCGGCGATCGCCGCAGTGCCGCCGGCGCCCAGCACGATCCCGGCCGTGCAGACGGCCAGCGTGAAACGCGTGAAAACCCTCACGATGTCACTCCTTTGGATGGTCGTCAGCCCTGGCGCGGCACCGAGTCCGACGCAGCGTCCCCCCAAGCCCGACGAGGCGATTACGAGATCAGGCTAGGAGCGACTGAGAGCTCTTTAATCCGTGGAACCACGCGTGTTGTGGAAGCGGCGAGGGAGCCCGCGCATGGCCGACAGCCTCCGGCGGAGAAAGCAGACTGGCCGCCCAGCACCGGTGCGGTGCTGGGCGACCAGTAGTCGCAGGACCCAGCCGGAGCTGGAGACACAGGTCTTGGCGAGGACCGTTGTCGTGGTGCCGGGGGTCTGTACCTTGCGGAACCGGCGCGGATCCTGTTGCGTCCAATCCGTGACAGTCGGTGCGGCCACCGTTGACCGGGAGCTTGAGTGATGGACGCGAACACTGCGAGACGCACGACGGTTGCCGTGGCCGTTTTCGGCGCCACGGACCGCCGTCGATGCAGTGGACTCTGGCCTTGACGATCGTGCCCTGATCCACTGCCTTTCGCGCCAGGCGCGCCGGGCTTTTCAGCCGGGCTTTCAGCTCAGTCGCAGCAGCCTGAGGCCGACACCAGGGCGAGTTCGACCGGCTGGGTGCCGCCGTTCGCTGCCGGAGCGCAGCAGCCGTCGCCGGTGTCGCAGCCGTCGGCCGAGGCGGTCTGGCCCTCCAGCTCCGGCTGGGCGTCGGCCAGGACGGTGTACACCTCCCAGCGCTCGGCACCGGGGCCGGTGACCCAGACCTTGTCCTGCACGGCGTAGCAGCAGGTCGTGGCTTCCTCGACGTCGGTCGGCAGCCCTTCACCGGACAGCCGGGCGGTGGCGGCCGCGACCCGGCCGGGGTCCTCGACCTCGACGCCGAGGTGGTCCAGGCGGGTCGGGGCGCCGTCGGCGTCGCCTTCCAGCAGGACGAGCTTGAGCGGCGGCTCGGCGATGGCGAAGTTGGCGTAGCCGGGGCGGCGCTTGGCCGGCTCGGTGCCGAACAGCTTGGAGTAGAAGGCGATCGAGCCTTCCAGGTCGGCGACGCGCAGGGCGAGTTGGACGCGGGACATGGAGCACCTCGCTTGTATAGATGATTGTCGATGCAGCTTCAGGTTGCCCTCTGTATCGACTGCTGTCAACATAGACGTATGTCGAAGAAGCAGCTGCCGGTCATCCAGCCGGACCCGGACGCCGTCTGCTGCACGCCGCTGGTGCGCGAGCCACTGCGGGAGACCGACGCCGCCGACCTGGCCAAGGTGTTCAAGGCCCTGGCCGATCCGGTGCGGCTGCGGCTGTTCTCGCTGATCGCCTCCTTCGACGGCGGGCAGGCGTGTGTCTGCGACCTGACCGGCGAGTTCGACGTGTCGCAGCCGACGATCTCCCACCACCTGAAGGTGCTGCGCGACGCTGGTCTGGTCGACTCCGAGCGGCGCGGTACCTGGGTCTATTACTGGGTGCTGCCCGAAGCCCTGGCCCGGCTGTCTGGGCTGCTGGCGCCTGCCGGACTCGAGCGCGTTCCGGCCGCCCGCGCCTGAACTCGATCCGACCTCGATGGGAACCCTCACGATGACCGACAAGCCCTCGGTGCTGTTCGTCTGCGTCCACAACGCCGGCCGTTCTCAGATGGCCGCCGGATTCCTCACTCACCTGGCCGCAGGGCGTATCACCGTCCGCTCGGCGGGCTCGGCCCCGGCCGACTCGGTGAACCCGGCCGTGGTGGAGGCGATGGCCGAGGTCGGCATCGACCTGTCAGCCGAGACACCGAAGGTCCTCACCGACGAGGCGGCCCTGGCCTGCGACGTCATCATCACGATGGGCTGCGGCGACGCCTGCCCGGTGTTCCCCGGCAAGCGCTACCTGGACTGGCAGCTCCCCGACCCCGCCGGGCAGGGCGTCCAGGCGGTGCGGCCGATCCGCGACGACATCGAACGGCGCGTCAAGACTCTGCTCGCCGAACTGCTCGACGCCTGATCACGCCCCGCGGCAGGCGAACGCGAGCGGGATCGCCGCAATGTGCCCGCGCAGGAACTCGGCCGCGACGGCCTTGGACCATCCCGCACAGGTCTCCGCCTTGCCCGGGCTCAAGGCAGTCTTCTGTCCCGCCGCCGGAATCGATGCGAAAGCTCGCTCCGACGGTCCAGAACCGACGCCAGCTTTGCGTGCTTGTGGACAGATAGTGATTGCTCAAAAACGGATGATGTGGTGCCCCCGGCCCTATGCTAGACACGCCATGTGATCACAAGAGGGGGACACCGTGACCTACGGGCGCAAAGTGGTTGCTGGCGGGTTGCTATGTCACGACCCGGTCTATGGCTGGTATGACCAGAACACCTACTGCTACTTCCGGCTTTCCTCGCCGCAGCCGCCCGCTGGCGATCCCATTTGGGCCGGGCACAAGCCCGGCGATGGCGCCATATATGACAAGAACTGCTTCGCAGCCGTATATGGTCAGCCCGACCGTTTTGCAGCCGGGAACGCCCCAATGAGAACTCACGCCGCCTGGTGCCCTTGTGAACAACCAGCCGCCCGATCACGACACCCACCACCAGGAAGGTCCACCATCATGGCCGTAGCCGACGACCTCGACCTCGCCGCCGACTCGTCGTGGGACTGGGTCGCCGAGCACACCCGCACGTACCTCGCCTCCGGCGGTACCGAGCGCGCCGAGGAGAACGGCGTCAAGACGCTCGTGCTGGTGACCACCGGGCGCAAGTCCGGCGAGCCGCGTCGCTGTTGCCTGATCTACGACACGTCGGGCGAGGACTTCGTCGTGGTCGCGTCGAAAGGCGGCTCCGACGCGGATCCGGACTGGTTCGCCAACCTGCGCGCGAACCCGAGTGTCGGGGTGCAGGCCGGCCCCCGCCGGTTCACCGCCGTCGCCCGGGTCGCCTCACCAGAGGAACGGGAGCGGCTGTGGCCGCAGATGGTGGGCGTCTTCCCGCTGTATGCGGAGTACGCGGAGAAGACCGATCGCGTGATCCCGATCGTGCTGCTCACTCCGCAGGACTAGAACCCACACCGCCGCACTCCCCCACCGCCACCGCCCGCCGCCGATCCTCAGCGGCCCAAGGAAGGATCGCCCGCGCCTCCGCCGTGGCCCCCATGGCCTCGACCAGGCGGTCCCACGTCCCGTCCGCCCGCCAGGCCCGGAACAGCCCATAAGCAGTCTGATGCGGTCCGTAGCGCGGCGGCAGCTTGTCCCAGCGGGACCTCGTCTGGAAGCGCCACCGGATGCCGTCGATCAGCTCCCGGCGGGAACGGTGCCTCGGGCGGCCGCCGCGGCGGGTGACGGCCGGTGGCGGCAGCAGGGGCTCCAGGACCGCCCACTCGCTGTCGGTGAGGTCTGCGTTCACGGATTACTCCTCGGTGGCGTCGGCCGGAAGTAGTGCCTCGATCATGGCTTCGCGGTGAACGGCAGGATCGTGCGGGGCTCGCCGGGACCGGTGCCGCGGCGGCGCCATTCGCGGGGGTAGCCCACCGACACCTCTTCGAAGCGGACGCCGTCGTAGTAGGTGGTGCGCGGGATGTGCAGGTGGCCGTAGACCGCTGCGGCGGCGTTGAAGCGGAGATGCCAGTCGGCGGTGCGTTCGCTGCCGCACCACTGGGCGAACTCCGGGTAGCGCAGGATCGCCGTCGGTTCGCGGACGAGAGGGAAGTGGTTGATCAGCACCGTGGGCAGGGCCGGGTCGCAGGCTGAGAGGCGCTGCTCGGTCTGCTCGATGCGGGCTGCGCACCAGGCTTCGCGGCTGGGGTACGGGTCGGGGTGCAGCAGCATCTCGTCGGTGCAGACCACGCCGGCCTCGTAGGCGCGGGCCAGGGAGATCTCCTTGGTGTCGGCGCCTGGAACGCGGAAGGTGTAGTCGTAGAGGACGAACAAGGGCGCGATGACGACCGGTCCGTCGGGGCCGGTCCAGGTCGCGTAGGGGTCCTCGGGCGTGAGGACGCCGAGGCGGCGGCACATGGCGACCAGCGCCTGGTAGCGGGGCTCGCCGCGCAGCCGGATCGGGTCGCTGTCGGTGCACCACAGCTCGTGGTTGCCGGGGGCCCACACCACCTGGGCGAAGCGGCTGCTCAGGAGTTCCAGCGCCCATTCGATGTCGGCGAAGATCTCGCCGACGTCGCCGGCGACGATCAGCCAGTCCTGCGGGGAGCGGGGGTAGAGGCCCTGCACCACTTCCCGGTTGTCGGCGTAGGCGACGTGCAGGTCGCTGATGGCCAACAGCGCACCCGCCCCGGGGTCACTCCGTTGCACTGTCGGGGCCGTAGACCTGGTCCTCATCTGTCCGGACTGCGAGCTGGAGGGTCTCCGCGGTCATCATTCACCTGCCTTCGCCGGGATGGTGGTCAGGGGCGGGGGTGTTTGTCAGGAGTCAGACCCGCGTACCCGGCCCTGGCGAGCGTCGGACGGACGGTGCGGCGGACGAACCCGGGGCTCAGTTCTGGATGAACTCCGGCAGCACCTTGGGCGGCCAGCTGCCGACGCCGAAGACGCCCATCGAGTACGCCTTGGACACCAGCGCCGCCCGGTTCGGCGCCCGGAACCGCCGCAGCATGCCGCTGACGTGGTACTCGATGCCCTGGCGGCTGAGGTACAGCTTGGTGGCGAGCTGGACGGTCGAGGCGCCGGTGGCCACGCCCTCCAGGATGCGGGCGTCGATCTGCGCCATCATCTTGTTCGGGCTGACCAGGACCCGCCGCTCGTCGGCGGTGTCGTCCGGGGTGACCACCACGACCACGGTCTTGACCCGGTCGCCGTCGCCGAGCACGGCGGCACCGGTCAGGGTGCCGGTGAACGAGGCCCGGGCCGCCCACAGCACCGCGCTGTGCTCCACGAAGCGGGCGTTCCCGCCGTTCAGCAGCCGGCCGAAGCGGCGCAGCAGGTGCTGGCGGACGCTGGGGTGCAGCAGGTCGGAGAACTCGCGGTCGCGCAGGTCGGACGGCGGCTCGCCGCAGTGCTCGCGGAAGGCGGCGTTGTGCTCCTGGACGCGCAGCCGCGGGTCCAGGACGGCCAGGCCCGCACCGGTCCGGTCCACGATCGACAGGAAAACGTCGCCGTACTCGCTGCCGTCGACCAGCGCCGGGCGCGGCTCCTCGGCCGCCGCCGAGCTGCTGACGGTGCCGGCTGCCGGGCCGGCGGCCGCACTGCTGGCGCCGTCGGTGGCTGTGCCGGCCGCATTCGGCGTGCCAGCCGTGCCGGCTGC
>JABFWL010000577.1 GCA_013362315.1 Catenulispora sp.
CCGCAGCCACCTCACAAACCGGCGGCGCAGAGCCCTGAGGCGACCCTCCTATGGACTCGCGCATGTTCCCCGAGGGAATCGAGGCCCGCCGGAGGCACCGGCCCTTCACCATGCTCTTGCTCTTGCTCTTGCTCTTGCTCTTGCTCTCGATCTCGATCTCGATCTCGATCTCGATCTCGATCTCGATCTGATCGCCTCCACCGACCCCAGCTCTTGCCACCCACCCCCTCCACCCATATACTTAGCCTACCTAAACTAAGTAAATTCACAGCGCAGGTGGGAAACCGTATGTCGCCGAACCAGGCAGCCTCCGGCCGTGGCCCCGACCATCCCCACTACAAGTGGGTGGCCCTGTCCAACACCACCCTCGGCATGCTCATCGCGACGATCAACTCCTCGATCGTCCTGATCTCGCTTCCCGCCATCTTCAACGGCATCAAGCTCGATCCGCTCCAGTCCTCGAACGTCAGCTACCTGCTCTGGATGCTGATGGGCTACATGCTCGTCACCGCGGTGTTCGTGGTCGCCCTCGGTCGGCTTGGTGACATGTACGGCCGGGTGAAGATCTACAACTCCGGCTTCCTCGTCTTCACCGTCTGTTCCATCGCCCTGTCGCTCGATCCGTTCCACGGCGGTACCGGTGCGCTGTGGCTGATCGGCTGGCGGGTGCTCCAGGCCATCGGCGGGGCGATGCTGATGGCGAACTCCGCCGCCATCATCACCGACGCGTTCCCAGCTGCGCAGCGCGGGATGGCGCTGGGCATCAACATCGTGGCGGCGATCGCCGGGTCGTTCATCGGGCTGGTGCTCGGGGGTGCGCTGTCCGAGTGGAACTGGCGCTCCGTCTTCTGGGTGAATGTGCCGATCGGGCTGATCGGGACCGTGTGGGCGTACAAGTCGCTGCACGACACCGGAGTGCGGCACAAATCGAAGATCGACTGGTGGGGCAACCTCACCCTCGGGGCGGGGCTCACCGCGCTCCTCGCGGGCATCACCTACGGCATCCAGCCCTACGGCGGCCACACGCAGGGCTGGAGCAATCCGTGGGTGCTGGCCGGGCTCATCGGGGGCCTCGCCTTGCTCGTCGCCTTCTGCGTGATCGAGTCCAAGATCTCGGACCCCATGCTGCCGATGACGCTGTTCAAGAACCGCGCGTTCGCCACCGGCAACCTGGCCAACCTCCTCGGCGCCATCGCGCGCGGCGGCCTGCAGTTCATGCTGATCATCTGGCTGCAGGGCATCTGGCTGCCGCTGCACGGCTACGACTACAAGGACACGCCGCTGTGGGCGGGCATCTACATGATCCCGTTGACCCTCGGCTTCCTCGCCGCCGGGCCGATCGCCGGCCATCTGTCGGACAAGTTCGGGCCGCGGGTCTTCGCCTCCGGCGGGCTGCTGGCGATGGCGGTGTCCTTCGCCGGGCTGCTGATGATCCCCACTGATTTCAGCTATCTGGCCTTCGCGCTCCTGATCTTCCTGAACGGCATAGGCGGTGGCCTGTTCTCCGCTCCCAACACCTCTTTGATCATGTCCAGCGTCCCGGGTCGGATGCGGGGGGCGGCCTCCGGCGCCCGGGCGACGTTCATGAACGCCGGCATGGTGCTGTCCATGGGCATCTTCTTCTCGCTCATGGTGGCCGGGTTGTCCAGCTCCCTGCCGCACACTCTGTCCAGCGGGCTGACGGCGCAGGGCGTGCCCGCCGACACCGCCACCCAGATCTCGCATCTGCCGCCGGTGGCGACGCTGTTCGCCGCCTTCCTCGGCTACAACCCGATGCAACAGCTTCTCGGCCCGTCGACGCTCAGCGCGGTGCCCCCCTCCAACGCGCAGACGTTGACGGGCCGGGAATTCTTCCCGCACCTCATCTCCGGCCCCTTCCACGACGGCCTGATGGTCGTGTTCTGGCTCGCCATCGCCATGGCGGTGATCGGGGCCGTGGCCTCGGCGCTGCCCGGGCGGCCGGCCGACGCCGACTCTGGCGCCCGTCCTGGCGCCGGTGCCAGTGCCGGCGCCGAGCAGCAGAGCGCGGCGGCGACCGCCTGAAGCCGCGACGCCGACCGCCCGACGTCGTGGCGCCCACCGCCTGAGCCGCCGCCGCCGACCGGCTCGGTAGATTGAAGGTGCCCCGCCCGCCCTTGCTCCTGGGAAGGACCTGGAAGCACCCGATGAACTCCTCGCCCCCCGCTCAACCCGGCGTTCAGCCCGACATCCAGCCCGACGCCGAGGTCGCCGCCCGGCTGCGGGTCGCGCTCGGCCGCCTGAACCGCCAGCTGCTGCAACGGCAGTCCGACGCCAGCTTCGCGCAGCTGTCCGCGCTGTTCGTGATCGAGAAGTGGGGACCGATCCGGATCGGGGACCTGGCGCAGCGGGAGAAGGTGGCCGCGCCGTCGATGACCCGGACCCTGAACGGGCTGGTGGCCGCCGGCTGGGTGCAGCGCGAGCCGGACCCGGAGGACGGCCGCTCCTTCATGGTGACGCTGACGCCGGCCGGCGAGGCGCTGATCGCCAAGGTGCGCAGGGAACGCACCGCGGCGCTGGTCCAGGGCATGGAACGGCTGGCCCCCGCGCAGTTGGCGGCGCTGAACGCGGCCGTGCCGGTGCTGGAGCAGCTGGCCGACGAGGTCGAGCCCAAGGGGCGCTGACGCGCTGACCCCGGCGCGCGGACCGCCCGCGAGCGATGGGAGACTGTCGATATGACGGCTTCGAGCGAGAACTCCGGCGGCGCCGACACCGTCCCGGATGTCCCGGACACTCCGGCCGAGGCCGAGTGGCCGCCCCGCGAATGGCGTGAGGCCCGCCGGGGCGCCGGGGGCAAGAGCATGTACCAGGTCCTGGCGCTGATCGCCGTGATCATGGCAGTGCTCGTAGCACTGTCCTTCTGGGGCATGGGCAACGGCTGATGCGGCACACCCTGATCCTGCTGCGGCACGCGAAGTCCGACTGGCCGGACGGCGTCGCCGACCACGAGCGGCCGCTGAACGAGCGCGGCCGCCGGGACGCGCCGCGCACCGGCGCGTGGCTGGTCGCCGAGAGCCGGGTGCCGGACCGGGCCGCGGTGTCGACCGCCGTGCGCACCCGCGAGACCTTCGGACTGGCCGCCGAGGCGTTCCCCGCCGAGCCCGAGACCGTGTTCCTCGACGACCTCTACGGCGCCTCACCCGGCGAGATGATCGAAGTGATCCGCGCGACCCCGGAGAGCGTCGGGACTTTGCTGGTCGTCTCCCACAACCCCGGGACCCAGCAGCTCGCGGCGATCCTGGCCGACGGGAGCAACCCCGACCTGGTCGCCCGGGTGCACGCCCGCTATCCCACCAATACCGCCACGGTGCTGGAGTTCGACGGGGACTGGGCCACCCTGGACCCCGGCGGCGCGTCGATCGTCGCGGTCGAGTCGCCGCGCGGCTGAGGGGCTGAGGGGCTGAGGGGCTGAGGGGCTGCTCAGGCCGCGCTACGCGCCTCCTCGGCCGCGTCAGCGGCCTCGATCTCCTCGCGCGTGATGCCCAGCAGATACAGGATCGTGTCCAGGAACGGCACGTTCACCGCGGTGTCCGCCTGCTCGCGCACCACCGGCTTGGCGTTGAACGCCACCCCCAGCCCGGCCGCGGCCAGCATGTCCAGGTCGTTCGCGCCGTCGCCGATCGCCACCGTGTCGGCCACCGGGATCCCGGCGCTGGCCGCGAACCCACGCAAGGCCGCCGCCTTCCCGGCCCGGTCCACGATCGGCCCCACCACCTGGCCGGTCAGCCGGCCGTCGGCGCCGATCTCCAGCGTGTTCGCCAGCGCGAAGTCCAGGCCGAGCTCGTCCCGCAGGCCGTCGGTGACGTGCGTGAAGCCGCCGGAGACGATCCCGACCAGGTAGCCGAGCCGCTTCAGGGTCCGGACCAGGGTCCGCGCGCCCGGCGTCAGCTGCACCGCCTTGCGCACCTCCGCCAGCGCCGCGGCGTCGAGCCCGGCCAGCAGGGCCACCCGCTCGCGCAGGGAGGCGGCGAAGTCCAGCTCCCCGCGCATCGCCCGGGCGGTGATCCCGGCGACCGCGTCCAGGCAGCCGGCGTGCGCGGCCAGCTCCTCGATCACCTCGCCCTCGATGAGCGTGGAGTCGACGTCCATCACCACCAGCCGCTTGGCCCGCCGGGTCAGCCCGGCGGGCTGCACCGCGACGTCCGCGTGCTCGGCCGCCGCCACCCGGGCCAGCCGGGGCCGCAGCACGTCCGGGTCGGCGCCGGAGACGTCCAGCTCGATCGCGGTCACCGGGTACTTCGCCAGCCGGTGGATGCGGTCGATGTTGCCGCGGCACTCGGCGATCTCCCGGGTCAGCGCGGCCATCGCCTGCGGGCGCAGCGGCGCGCCGAGGACGGTGACGTGGGTGCGGCCGTCGCGGCGCTTGCCGTTGTCGCCGAGGCCGGAGACCACCTCGATGTCCAGCTTCTCGGTGCCGGCCCAGCGGTGCAGGGCCAGCCGCAGCTCGGTCTCGTCGGCGGGCGCCCCGACCAGCACGCCCAGCACCAGCCGGCCGCGCACCACCACCTGCTCGACGTCGACCACCGGGACGGCGAACGGCTCCAGCACGGCGAACAGGCTCGCGGTGACGCCGGGGCGGTCGGCACCGTAGACGGTGACCAGGACGGTGCGGTCCGGCGGTGGCAGGGCTAGCGCGGAGTTCATGGTGCTTCAACGGTACCCGCGCCAGATCTTCGGGAGCAGGAGTGTCCGGGTGGCGGGCGTCGCAGGTCAGCGCCGGGCCGGGTGGCCGGTCAAACCCGAACGGGTGACGCGCCGCCGGACGCCCGGCCAGCCCGCCATGATCGGCCTAGCATGGGGATATGGCCGCCGACGACCTGTCATTCGTCGCCGGGTTCCTCGCCGCGTCCGGGATGTTCTGGATCGGAGGCGGGGTGCTCTGGCTGGCGGTGTGCCTGCAGCGGCTGGCCCGGCTGCGGGTGCGGCTGCTCGGGGTGCCGGCGCGCGGCGAGGTGATCGGCATGGTCGTGTCCTGCGACGCCTCCGGGACCGTGCGCAACGCCCCGCGGGTCCGCTACTTCGCCACCACCGGCCCGCCGGTCGTCACCCGCGCCTACGGCTACCGCCCGCACCAGAGCGTGGCGACCGGCGCCCAGGTCCGGCTCTGGTACGACCCGCTGCGCCCGGAGCGGATCCTGGTCTCCCGCTTCGACCTGCGGCCCCGGGACTTCCTGGCGCTGGCCGGGGCGCTGGCGGTGACCGGTATCGGCGTCGCGATGGAGTTCGCCGCGCTGACGCTCGGGTAGCGGCGAGGAACCCGGCGGTCACACCGGCGGCTATCCGGCGACCGGATCGCCGACCAGCAGCTCCCGCACCGCCTCGATCAGCCCGAGCTGCCGCCGGGTCTCCTCCAGCATGTGCAGCAGGATCCAGCGCACGTTGTACCGGGTGCCGCCGCCGGCCACCGAGGTGTCCAGGCTCAGCGTGGCCGCGATCGCCCGCGACAGCTCGCACTGCGCGTCGTACTCGTCCAGCAGCTGCGCCAGCGGCACGTCGGGATCGGCCAGGTAGTCCTCGGCCGGCGCCCGGTCGCGCTCGCCGCGCAGCGCGACCTCGAACCACCTGGCCTCGGCCCAGCGCAGATGCGACACCGCGCCGCACAGGGTCAGACCGGATCCGGGCAGCGCGACCCGGCGGGCGTCGGCGTCGGACACGCCGCGGCAGCTGGCCCGGATCGCGGCGCGGGCGCCGTCGAGGAAGGCGTTCAGGCTGGCACGTTCGTCGGCGGCAATAGGGGGGTGGAGCCGCGTAAGCATGCCTGGAAGGTAAGCGAACGATTTGTCCCGAGGTAGGCGGAGGAATCCCTGAGCCGCTGAAGGCTTCAGCAGGCAACCTTTTCTCAGGCTTGTGCCGTCTACGTCAATCGACGCGTCCCGGCTCCAGGATCGAGTGATAAGCCGCCAGCTGCGCCCGCCGGGTCACCCGCTCCAGCCCGGTCAGCGCTGAGGCCCGCAACCGGGACTCCAGCGCGGTGACGCTGCCGCCCTCGTCCTGTCCGGCCAGGTCGGCGATGGCGGCCAGGCGCTGCGCCTGGGTCAGGACCTTGACGGCGCGCGGCGGATACCCCGGCGCCAGCACCGCCTCCGGCGCCCGGCGGTGGCCGCGGATCGCGGCCAGCGCCTCGGCCAGCTCCGGCCGCCAGCGCGCCACGTCCAGCCGGGCCAGTTCCTCGGCCGCCTCGCGCAGCGCGGCCGTCATCTCGCGTTCGGCCTCGGACAGCGTCGGGGCCGCGGCGGCGCCGGCCGGCACCGGCGTCACCGTCCAGCGCACGGTGTGGCCGCGGTCGCCGTCCGGGCCGTAGCCGTCGACCAGCGGCACGATACCGAGCGCCGGGCCGTCGGTGAGCACCGCCTCGCCGGCGGCGATCGCGGCCTGGTTGAAGGCGGCCGGCCCCTTCAGTCCCAGCGGGTCGCCGGGCCGGGGCAGCGCCAGCCGCAGGCCGGTGACCCCGGCCGCGCGCAGTCGGCCGAGGGCGACGGTCCAGCCCACTTCCCCGTCCTCGCCGGGCACGCCGGACACCCGGTGCGGGTCGTCGCCGTCGGCGCGGACCCGCTCGGCGGCCGAGTCCAGGCTGGTGTGCCCGGCCAGCCACGCGTTGCCCCAGGCGACCAGACGCCCGGACCGGTGTTCGCTCAGCATGCCCTCCAGGGTACGTGGCGCGTCCGACGGGCTCCGGATGCGTCCGCCCGGCTCGCGGTGTGCCCGCCAGCCGGGTGTGTGCCACAGGTTGGATATCTGGGTGGCCTAAGCTTTACGCGATCGCGAGATCTTCGTGAGGGTACAGATCGAGGCCGAATCGCGTTGAGAAAGTTGTGTCGCACATGACCACCGATGCCCTGTCCGCCGACCCCGACAGCGTCCTCGACTTCGACAGTGTTCTCGACCTGGTCGACGTCTCCGTGGTCCGCGAGGGCCGCAAGCTGCTGGACGCCGTGAACTGGACGGTCGGCGACGGCGAGCGCTGGGTGCTGCTCGGCCCGAACGGCGCCGGCAAGACCACCGTGCTGAACATCGCCGCCACCTCGATGTTCCCGACCGCGGGCGCGGTGGCCGTGCTGGGCGAGCGGCTCGGCGCCGTCGACGTCTTCGAGCTGCGGCCGCGCATCGGCTACTCCTCGGCGGCGGTGGCCGAGCGCCTGCCGCGCGCCGAGACCGTCCGCGACGTGGTGATGACCGCCTCCTACGGCATGGTGGGCCGGTGGCGCGAGAAGTACGACGCGGCCGACGCGCAGCGCGCCGAGGAGCTGCTGGCCTGGTGGGGCATGGCCGAGTTCGGCGGGCGCACCTTCGGCACGCTGTCCGAGGGCGAGCGCAAGCGGGCGCTGATCGCCCGGGCGCTGATGGCCGACCCGGAGCTGCTGCTGCTCGACGAGCCGGCCGCCGGGCTGGACCTCGGCGGCCGGGAGGACCTGGTGCGGCGGCTGTCGCGGCTGGCGAGCGACCCGTACGCGCCGGTGACAGTGCTGGTGACGCACCACGTGGAGGAGATCCCGCCCGGCTTCTCGCACATCATGCTGGTCCGGGCCGGCGCGGTCGTCGCCGCCGGTCCGGTGGACGGGACGCTGACCTCGGAGAACCTGACCGCGACCTTCGGGCTGCCGCTGAGCGTGGAGAAGTACGCGACCGCGGCCGGCGACCGGTGGTACGCCCGCGCGGTGTGAGCCACAGCCCTGATATCAGCACCGCACATCAGCACCGCTAGTCGCGCGCCGATCCCGTTGCGTAGCATGGGATTCATGCAGGCGTGGATGGTGTGGGCCGTGATCGCGGCGGTGCTGATCGGGCTGGAGCTGACCACGACCACGTTGGTCTTCGCGATGCTCGGCGTCGGCGCCGCGGCCGCCTCCCTGGGCGCCGGGCTCGGCGAGAACGCGGTGCTGCAGTTCGTGCTCTTCGGCGGCGTGTCGATCGCCACGCTGGTCTTCGCGCGTCCGGCTGCCGTGAAGCGCCTGCACCCTCCGGAGCACCGGCAGGGCATCGACACCCTGATCGGCCGCGAGGCGGTGGTGGTCGAGCGCGTCGACGGGCACGACGGCCGGGTGCGGATCTCCGGGGAGATCTGGAGCGCCCGTGCCTACGACGGCCAGAGCGAGTACGCGATCGGCGATCGGGTGGACGTGGCGCAGATCGAGGGCGCCACCGCCCTCGTGCTCTGAGAGCACGGGTGGTTCCAGCGTCGGTCGGCTGGGCAGGACATGAGTCGGGGAACAGTGTGTGCGTGATGCTTTTGGAATAGGCCAGCGGCGCCCTGCGCCTCCTCCAAGGGTGGTTGGTGGGCGACGGGTGGGCTTAAGATCGAGCACTGTCACTTGGGGGTGCCCTGCCGCCTCCTCCGCCGGACTTCGATGTCGTACAGGAGGTGTCCACATGGCCCAGACGATCGTCGTGCTGATCGTGATCGCCGCCGTGCTCGGTGTGAGCCTTTACCAGTCCGTCCGGATCGTCGGGCAGGGCACGGTGGCCGTCATCGAGCGCTTCGGCCGCTACACCCGTACCCTGACCCCGGGCCTGCGGATCCTGATGCCGGTGGTGGACCGGGTTCGGGCCATCATCGACGTCCGCGAGCAGGTGGTGCCCTTCCCGCCGCAGCCGGTGATCACCCAGGACAACCTGACGGTGTCCATCGACACCGTGATCTACTTCCAGGTCACCGACGCCCGCGCCGCGGTGTACCAGATCACGAACTACATCCAGGCGATCGAGCAGCTGACCGTGACCACGCTGCGCAACATCGTCGGCGGTATGGACCTGGAGCGCACCCTGACCAGCCGCGACTACATCAACAACGAGCTGCGCGGGGTCCTGGACCAGGTGACCGGGAACTGGGGCATCCGGGTCAGCCGGGTGGAGCTGAAGGCGGTGGAGCCGCCGGCCTCGATCCAGGACTCGATGGAGAAGCAGATGCGCGCCGACCGGGACCGCCGCGCGGCGATCCTGTCCGCCGAGGGCTTCAAGCAGTCGCAGATCCTCACCGCCGAGGGCGAGAAGCAGGCCGCGGTGCTGCGTGCCGAAGGCGAGGCCAAGGCCCGCGCCCTGCAGGCCGAGGGCGAGGCGGCGGCGATCCGCAAGGTGTTCGAGGCGATCCACGACGGCAACGCCGACAACCAGGTGATGGCCTACCAGTACCTGCAGCAGCTGCCGAAGATCGCCGAGGGCGACAGCAACAAGCTGTGGATCATCCCCAGCGAGTTCGGCAAGGCGCTGGAGAACGTCGGCGGCGCGCTCGGCCGGCTGCCGGGCATGCCGGCGGCGCCCGGCGAGCCGTCGCTGGCCGCGAACGGCAACGGCGGCGGGCAGCTGTCCGCCGGCGGCGATGCGCAGGGCCCTGCGAAGGGGCAGGGGCCGCGCGGCGACCGGCCGCCGCGGCAGCGGGGGGCGTCGGGCCCGGCCGACGACGTGTTCTTCAATCAGGACGACGAGTGATCGGCTCCTGATCCGTCCAGCGGGTGGACCCGGTCCGATGGACCGGGTCCACCCGTATTATGAGGAGCCTTATACGCTTTGCCGTCCGGTGACCGCTTCGGCGGCCACCGATAGCGCGAGCAGCGCCGCGCCGGCCGCTCCCAGCATGGTCAGGCGGTCGCCGAGCAGCGCCACCGCCAGCACCGTGCCGGTCAGCGGTTCCAGCAGCGCGGTGACGGTGCCGGTGCTGGCCGCCGCCGTGCGCAGGCCGGTGAAGTAGCAGGCGTAGGCCGTCGCGGTCGGGATCAGGCCCAGGACCAGCAGCAGGCCGAGGGCGCCGGGGCGGGGCGTGAAGTCGGTGCCGGTGGTGGCGGTGGCCGCGGCGAGCAGCGCCAGGCCGCCGAGGACGAAGCCGTAGCCGGTCATCGCCGCGTCGTCGAGGCCGGGGACCGGGGTGGTACAGATCAGGCTGATCGCGGCGAAGCCGGCGGCGCTGGCCGTGGCGCAGGCGGCGCCGGCGGCCAGC
>JABFWL010000059.1 GCA_013362315.1 Catenulispora sp.
CTTCCGATCTGCTGGGCCCGGCGTGACTCATGTGTCCCGATCAACGGTTGGGGGAGGGAAGCGGCGGATGGGCGACCAGGCTCGGATCGACGAGTTCAGCGAGTACGCGCGGGCGCGGCAGAGTCATCTGCTGCGCACGGTGTACCTGCTGTGCGGCGATTGGCACGCCGCGCAGGACCTCGCGCAGACAGCGCTGCTGAACTTGTGCAAAGCGTGGAACCGGGCCCGGCGCGCGGACTCGGTCGACGCGTACGCGCAGAAGACCCTCATCATGGGCTGCCCTTCGACTTCGCCGCGCTCGTCCGCACCGCGCCGTTGGCGGCCGCGGTCTCCGCGGACGTCCGGGCGCTGACCGTGCTCGGCTGACCGGCGCGCCGCACGCCGGGCCGAACGAGCTCTGAACGGCAGACCGGCTACCACGCCGGACGACACCGGCCGGCACACCGACTGACGAGTCCCTGTCAGCTCCGCCGCTGACAGGGACTCCGTGGTCTTCCCGTGTCTCGTTTCACGGACTCCAGACCGAATCCCGGACACAAGCCCGTTACGATGCGTATAGGCCTGGCCAACGACGCCCCGGGCCACCGATTTCTCCTATCCACTACAGCTACTACAGCTCGGAGAACCGCGTGGCTGACATCACCATCCCCCAAGACCTGCTCCCCGCCGACGGCCGGTTCGGCTGCGGTCCGTCCAAGGTGCGGCCCGAAGCCGTGGCCAAGCTGGCTGCCGAGGGGGCCAAGCTCCTGGGCACCTCGCACCGGCAGGCGCCGGTGAAGAACCTGGTCGGGCGGGTGCGCGCCGGAGTGAGCGAGCTGTTCTCGCTGCCGGCGGGCTACGAGGTGGTGCTCGGCAACGGCGGGTCGACCGCGTTCTGGGACATCGCCGCCTTCGGCCTGGTGCGGGCCAAGTCGCAGCACCTGAGCTTCGGCGAGTTCTCCTCGAAGTTCGCCTCGTCAGTGAAGGCCGCGCCGTGGCTGGAGGCGCCGTCGATCATCGCCTCGGAGCCGGGCACGCATCCGCAGGCGGTCGCCGAGGCCGGGGTGGACGTGTACGCGCTCACCCACAACGAGACCTCGACCGGCGTCGCGATGCCGATCAAGCGGCCGGCCGGCGCCGACGAGGGCGCGCTGGTGCTGGTGGACGCCACGTCCGGGGCCGGCGGCCTGCCGGTGGACGTCGCCGAGACCGACGTCTACTACTTCGCGCCGCAGAAGAACTTCGCCTCCGACGGCGGCCTGTGGATCGGCCTGTTCTCCCCCGCGGCTTTGGCACGGGCGGCGGAGATCGCGGACTCGGGCCGGTACATCCCGCCGTTCTTCAGCCTGCCGACCGCGATCGACAACTCGGGCAAGAACCAGACCTACAACACCCCGGCGGTGGCCACGCTGTTCCTGATGGCCGAGCAGCTGGACTGGCTGAACGGCAACGGCGGGCTGGACTGGGCCACCGCGCGCACCGCGGACAGCTCCTCGCGGCTGTACGCCTGGGCCGAGCGCTCGGAGTACGCCACGCCGTTCGTCGCCGACCCGGCGCAGCGCTCGCAGGTCGTCGGCACCGTGGACCTGGACGAGGGCGTCAGCGCGGACAAGGTGTCGGCGGCGCTGCGGGAGAACGGGATCGTCGACACCGACGCCTACCGCAAGCTCGGCCGCAACCAGCTGCGGATCGCGATGTTCCCGGCGGTGGACCCGGAGGACGTGGAGAAGCTGACGGCGAGCATCGACTACGTGGTGGAGCGGCTGGCCTGAGCCGGGTCAACGCAGCACGGAGGCGACGACCACGACGGCGAGAATCGCCACCAGCACGAAGGTGACGACCCTGGAGCGGGTACGCGTGTTCACCGCTCCAGGGTAATGCGGCGGCAGCGGCGACCTGTCAGCGCCCGGTGAGCGGCCAGTGCGCGACGCGCTCGTAGCGCTTGCCCGCCGGACCGCCGTTTCCTCCGTGCAGGCCGGAGAGCCCGTGCACCGCGTGCAGCCCACTGCCCTCGGCCATCGCACCGCCGGCCGAGGATCCCATGGACCCCACGTGCGCGGTCTCCCCGGCGTCCAGCACCGTGAACAGCTCCACGTCGCCGGCCAGCCACCCCGGAGACCGGAACGGCCGCAGCCGCTCCACCAGCGGTCCCAGGTCCAGCGGCCCGGCGTGGTCGTCCGGTCCGGCGCCGCGCGGCACGCCGCTGACCCGGGCCAGCGTCAGGTGCGGGCGGTAGGGGCGGTCCTCGATCCGGATGTGGCAGCGCCGGGCCGCGGCGCCGGCCGCCTCGGCCAGCCGGCCGAGCCGGTCGCACTGGCCCTGCACGCCGAACCACAGCGCCCGCGGCCCGAAGCGGCCGGCGCCGGCCAGCGACAGCTCCATCGGGGTGGTGCGGGCCGCGACCCGGCCCAGCCGCTCGGCCAGGTCCTCGGCCTTGTCCTCGGCCACCTCGCCGTAGAAGGCGACCGTGATGTGCCAGGTCTCCGGCCGGGTCCAGCGCAGCATGGCGTTGACTCCGGGGGTGTTGCCCCGCTTCAGCGCGTCCACCGCGGTACGCACCTCCAGCAGGACCGCACGGGGTGGCGTGATCGCCACGAACAAGCGCATGCGTCTCCTTGAGGTTCCCCCAGCGCACCGGC
>JABFWL010000464.1 GCA_013362315.1 Catenulispora sp.
CGCGCGCCCGCGCGCTGGTGGGGTTGTGCGGGGAACTGCGGCGCCACGTGTCAGGCTGACGCCAGGAAGATATTTCGGAGTCAGAAAGGAACGGCGGCCGAATTGCATTGTGGGCCGAATGATCCCTTCAATGATCCGGATATCGGTGAGCGACCCGGGTGTCTAAGCCTGGTCCGATGTCAACCGGCTTATCGCCGCAGCGAGTTCCGCGCGGCGCGGCGGCCCGGAGACCCGGTGGGTGATCCGGCCGTCGCCGTCCAGGAGCAGCACGGTCGGCGTGCGCAGCACCGACAGGCGGCGGGCCAGATCGAGACGTTCTTCGGCGTCGACCTCGACGAAGGGGACGGCGTGGCGGTCGGCGAGCTCGCTGAGCAGGCGCCGGGTCGGGCCGCAGTACTGGCAGACCTTCGAAGAGAACTGGACCAGGGTGGCGCGGGGATGGAGGCCTACAGGCCCCTCGCCGCTGCCGGTGCCAGCGCTGCGGCTGGCATCGGCACCCAGGTCGGCGGGGGTCAGGCGGTCGACGTCGGGACCGGTGGGGACCAGTTCCCGGACGGTGCCGTCGGTCCGCTTGCGCCATATCCCGAAGGCCGAGGCCGCCGCCAACACGCCGCCCGCGGCCAGCAACCCGGTGAGATCCATGGCCGTCACAGTGCAGCCGTCTCACCGTTTATTCCACGCCGTCTCACTGGCGACGGCAGACGGTGTCCACCGCTTAAGACACGCCGTCCGCCCGACGCTCGGCAACCTACCCTGACCGTATGACGGAAACCCAGGTCACACCGCCCGCGCCGCGGGTCGACGTCCGCGGTCCGAGATTCGGCGCGGCGGTGACCACCGTCGTCCTGGTGGTCGTGCTCGCCACCGGCAGCGGCTGGCTGCTCGCCGCCCAGGCCGTGGTCTTCGCGATCGGCGCCGCGGCCGGTCTGCGCCGTGCGCCCTACGGGTTGCTGTTCGCCCACGTGGTGCGCCCGCGCCTGGCCCCGCCCACCGAGTTCGAGGACGAGGCGCCGCCGCGCTTCGCGCAGGCCGTCGGGCTGGTGTTCGCGCTGGTCGGAGCCATCGGCTACCTCTCCGGCGGCACGGTGCTCGGCATCGCCGCCACCGGCCTGGCGCTCGCCGCCGCCTTCCTCAACGCGGCGTTCGGCTACTGCCTCGGCTGCGAGATGTATCTCCTCGCGATCCGACTGCGAAAGCGCACCGCTTAACGAATGTTTCGGAGGCCGAAAGAAAAGGCCTCCGAAAAAGGCGGAATCCAATAGTCTCGATTGCGTCCAGATTTTGGACGAGAAATAGACGGCTAATCGCGTTCGTGCGACAGTTCCCCCATGGCCCACCCGTCACCCACCGCCGCCCGTTGTGGAGACGCTACGCGCCGCTGTACTAATGGGCACGGAACAGCTCTCGTCAGTCGACGTCACGTCGACTTCGGCCGGCTTTCCAGCGCCTGCTGTCCGCCGGCGCTGTGATCGTCTCGGCGTTCTGAACCCAGCCCCGCGCGTCCGCCGCGGCGGACGGATGACTCGCGTCTTCTGCCACCAGCTTTCCTCCCACCAGTTTCCTCCCACCGGCTTTCCTCCCACCACAGTGCGGCGCCATAGCCGCCCGCCGGTGTGTTCCGGCGATCCTTCTGGAGTCCTCCTGTGATACGCATCAAGTCTCTTCTACGCTCCGCAGTGGCCCTCGGCGCCGCCGCCGGAATCGCCGCGGCCGCCGCCGCGTGCAGCTCGTCGAAGAGTTCGGGCACCGATGCGAAGCCCGCGGCCGCCACGACGGCGGCCTCCTCCGGTGCGGCCGGCTCGGCCGGCAACGCCGCCTCCGAGCTGCGCCTGGGCTACTTCGCGAACGTCACGCACGCCACCGCCGTGGTCGGGGTCGCGCACGGCGACTTCGCCAAGGCCCTGGGCAGCACCAAGCTGACCACGCAGATCTACAACGCCGGCCCCGCGGAGATGACAGCGCTGCTCGGCGGCCAGCTCGACGCCGCCTACGTCGGCCCGTCGGCGGCGCTGTCGGCGTTCGTGCAGTCGCACGGGGAAGCCCTGAAGATCGTCGCGGGCGCCACGACCGGCGGCGCCGAACTCGTGGTGAAGCCCAGCATCACCAGCGCGGCGGACCTGAAGAAGAAGGTCCTGGCCACCCCGCAGAAGGGCAACACCCAGGACGTCGCGCTGCGGTTCTGGCTCAAGCAGCAGGGGCTGACCGCGAACGCCGACGGCACCGGCGACGTCTCGGTGAACCCGCAGGACAACGCCACCACCCTGGACCAGTTCAAGGCCGGCCGCATCGACGGCGCCTGGCTGCCCGAGCCCTGGGCCTCGCGCCTGGTGCTGGAGGCCGGGGCGAAGGTCCTGGTCGACGAGAAGGACCTGTGGCCCGGCGGGCAGTTCTCCACCACCACCCTGGTCGTCTCCTCCGACTTCCTGAAGAAGCACTCGGACACCGTCCGTGCGCTGATCGACGGCCAGATCGCCGCCAACCAGTGGATCACCTCCTCCGCCGACGACGCCCAGAAGCTGGTCAACGAACAGCTGAAGAAGCTCAGCGGCAAGGCCCTGACCGACGAGGAGATCAAGCGCTCCTTCAGCGAGCAGGCCGCCACCAACGACCCGCAGGCCGCCACCCTGCAGACGTCCCTGGAGCACGCCGTGGCCACCGGACTGCTGAAGAGCACCGACCTGCACGGCATCTTCGACCTGTCGATCCTCAACGCCGAACTCGCCAAGAACGGCCAGCCGGCCGTGTCCGATGCGGGTCTGAGCAAGAAGTAAGGGGGAGCAGACCATGACCGCCACCATCGAGATGGAGCCGGGCGACAAGGGCCGCAGTGCTCGGGTCGCCCCGGCTGCCCCGGCTGATCCGGCCGCCACGGCTGACGACGCGACCGGCGCGGCGGCCCGCGGCGAGTTCGCGGTGCGTCTGGCGGGCGTCACCAAGACGTTCCGCGATGGTGGCGCCCCGGTCCTGGACGGCATCGACCTCGACGTCGCGCCGGGGGAGTTCGTGTGCCTGCTCGGCGCCTCGGGCTGCGGCAAGTCCACGCTGCTGAACATCGCCGCGGACCTCGACAAGCCGACTCAGGGCACAGTCGAGGTCCCGGCGGGCCGGGCCGCGCTGATGTTCCAGGAGTCGGCGCTGTTCCCGTGGCTCACCGCCGGGCAGAACATCGATCTGGCGCTGAGGCTGCGCGGGCTGTCCGGGCGCCGCGAGCGCCGGGCCGAGGCCGAGCGGCTGCTCAAGCTCGTGCGGCTGCAGGACGCCTACGACAAGCGGCCGCACCAGCTCTCCGGCGGCATGCGGCAGCGCGTGGCGCTGGCCCGGTCGCTCGCCCAGGACAGTTCGGTGCTGCTGATGGACGAGCCGTTCGCCGCGCTCGACGCCATCACCCGCGACGTGCTGCACGACGAGCTGGTGCGGCTGTGGGAGGCCACGGGCCTCGCGGTGCTGTTCGTGACCCACAACGTGCGCGAGGCGGTGCGGCTCGGACAGCGGGTGGTGCTGCTGTCGTCGCGACCGGGCCGGGTGGCCCGGCAGTGGCGGGTCGACATCCCGCACCCGCGCCGGATCGAGGACAAGGACGTCGCCGAATTGGCGGTGGAGATCACCGAACACCTTCGTGAGGAGATCAGCCGCCATGGCCGTTGAGACCACCACGACCGGGGAGGAAGGCCGGACCGGCCAGGCCGGAGAAAGCAGCCAGAGCAGCCAGAGCAGCCAGAGCAGCCAGAGCAGCCACGCCAGCCAGGCCGGCCGCCAGACCAGGGACTCCCTGGCGACCGTCGAGGCCGGCCTCGACGCCCTGGAGACCACTGCGGAGCACGAAGGCAGCACCCTGCTTCGCGTGCTCCGCGCCGGCTACCCGCCGGTGCTGGCCCTCGGGCTGATCCTGGCCGTCTGGCAGGCGCTGTACGCGGCGAAGATCTGGCCGGACTGGAAGCTGCCCGGCCCGCACCAGGTCTTCACCTCGCTCAAGGACGCGTTCGACAACGGCGACGTCTGGCCCGCCGTCGGCCACAGCATCGGCCACGGGGCCGTCGGCTTCGCCGCTTCCGTGGTGCTCGGCACTGTGCTCGGCTTGCTCGTCGGCCGCTTCAAGCCGGTCCGGGCCGGGATCGGGCCGATCCTGTCCGGGCTCCAGTCGCTGCCGTCCGTGGCCTGGGTGCCGCCGGCGCTGATGTTCTTCGGACCGACGCCGGCCATGCTCTACACCGTCGTGCTGCTCGGCGCCGTCCCGTCGATCGCCGTCGGCGTCGTCTCGGGCCTGGACCAGGTCCCTGCGCTGTATCTGCGCGTCGGGCGCAACATCGGCGCGCGCGGGCTGGCCTCGGTCCGCTACGTCCTGCTGCCCGCCGCCTTGCCCGGCTATCTCGCCGGGCTGCGGCAGGGCTGGGCGTTCGCGTGGCGGTCACTGCTCGCGGCCGAGATCATCGTGCAGTCCGCCGACCTCGGCCACTCCCTGGGCTTCCTGTTGAAGAACGCCCAGGACACGAACGACATGGCCGGCGCCTTCGCCGCGATCATCCTGATCCTGACCGTCGGCGTCGGCGTCAACCAGCTGCTGTTCGTGCCCATCGAGCGGCGGGTGCTCAGGAGCCGGGGGCTCGCTTAGGGACTGGCTCGCTGAGGGACTATGGGGTGCCGGTACATGTGAGGTTGGTGAGTGGTTGGTTGGCTCCGTTGACCACCATGCCCCAGGATGTCGATGCCCCGGGTGCCAGGGAACTGTTATAGGAGACCGAGTTCGCCGTCACCGACTGCCCGGACTGGGATGTCGCCGCGTTCCAGGAGTTGGCGATCGTCTGCGTGGTCTGGAACCCGAAGTGGACGCTCCACTTCGACAGCGGCACCGTTCCGTTGTCGGTGACGGTGAGCGCGAGCTGGTAGCCGCTGGACCAGGAGCCGGTCACCGTGGAGGTCACGGTGCAGCTCGCGCCGGACGGGGTGCTCGGGGTCGTGCTGGGTGTCGTGCTCGGGCTCGTGCTCGTGGTGGTGGTGGGCGTCGTGCTCGGGGTGGTGCTGGGCGTGGTGCTCGGGGTCGAGGTGGGCGTCGTCGGCCCGGTGCCCGGCGAGGTGGTGTAGGGGACCTGCGTGTAGGCGGCGCTGCAGCTGCCGCCGCACGAGGACGGCAGCGAGAAGCTGTAGATCCGGCCGCCGTTGATCAGGTTGTCCGAGGCGTCGGTCACCCGGATCTGGTAGCTGGAGCCCGCGGTCGCGGTCGGCGCGATGATGTACGCCTGCCCCATGTCGCTGTCCATCGTCGCCGAGACCCAGTTCCCGCTCGCCGACAGGTACTGCACGCCGTGGATGCCGTTGGCCAGGTGCGACACCGAGATCGCCGGCCAGTACACCTGCGCGCCCTGGATGAAGCCGATGTTGATGTCGCCGGTGTAGTTCGGGGCGTCGATGAACTGCCAGGTCACGTGCCGGTTGTTCCAGTGGTCCAGCAGGTCCCCGACCGGGGCGCCGTTCTGCTGGAAGCGGTTGATCGAGTCGGTGCGCAGGTCGATGTGATACGGGTCGTCGCGGCACCAGGCGTTGGTGTCGGCGCAGCTGTCGGCGACGAGCATGTTCAGCGTCGCGCCGTTGTACTTGTCGGAGACCCAGGAGCCGTTGCGGCAGAACGGCTGGTTCTGCGCGCCGTCGTTGACCCCGGTGCAGTAGTCGCCGATGGAGACCTTCACCCAGCGGCCGCAGTTCAGGCCGTTGTCGAACATGCCCAGGATGCCGGCCTGGGACGGCGGCACCGGCCGGGTGAACTGGTTGTAGTTCCCCGGCGTGTTGAAGACGTTCAGCGCGATGAAGTCCTGCGAGTCCAGGTTCGCCTGCGGCACGCCGCAGCCTCCGTACGGCGCGCCGAGCCCGTCGAAGTGCGTCGCGTTCCCGGTCACCGGCGTCGGCGTGCCGCCGACGGTCAGCGCCTGGGCCGGGGCGGTGCCCAGGGTGGCCAGCACCACGGCGACGATCAGCGCGGCGGCGGCCGCCAGCGCGGTGTGCAGGGCCGCGCGGCGGCGGCGGTGGCCGCTCGATCCCGGGCGGGACGGCGGTGTCGGTCTGGTGCGGCGCACGGTGATGGCTCCCATCGCCAAGAAGGGCCTGTGGTCCGAAGTCCAAGACGGCCTTGCTGCAAGGCCTGCAGTCCGAGAAGTCCTCAGGCCGGGAAAGGCCTCGGTCCCCGCATGGTCACCGGGATGCGCCGCGGCCGTCAAAGCCCTGCGACCGCCGCGGCGCGGCGGCGCAGGCCCGGAGGTGAAAGGTTCACCCCGGGCGTGAAACTTTCGCCGGATGTCGCCGCGGCGCCGGGCCTGTGAGCAGTCGCGATCAGTGCTCTGACTTGGCCTTTCGCCACCTGGGCGGGTGATCGGTCCGGCGCCGGCGATCGCATGCTGCGACAACGGCTCGGGGTGACGGAGCTACGCTCCGCCCGACCCACAAGCCACCTGTCAGCCACCTTTGTGGAAAGGCAAGCGATGTGAGCGGAAAGATCCTCAGAAGGCTGACCGGAGCGCTATTGGCGCTCGCCGGTCTGATCGCGGCGACCACCTTAGCGCCGTCGGCTTCGGCGCACGGCGCCATGATGGTCGCGGGGAGCCGCACGTTCTTGTGCTACGAGGACGGTTTGACCTCTACCGGCCAGCTGGTCCCGCAGAACTCGGCCTGCCAGTCGGCGGTCGCCGCCAGCGGCACGACCCCGCTGTACAACTGGTTCGCCGTCGGCAACCGCGCCGGCGCCACCAGCGGCGGCACCGTCGGTTTCATCCCCGACGGCAAGCTGTGCAGCGGCAACAGCAACTACTACGACTTCTCAGGGTTCGACCAGGCGAACGCGAACTGGCCGGTCACCCACCTGACGTCGGGCGCCAACATCGACATCCAGTACAACCGGTGGGCGGCGCACCCGGGCACCTTCCGGCTCTACATCACCAAGGACGGCTGGGACCAGACCAAGCCGCTGACCTGGGCGGACATGGAGACCGCGCCGTTCTCGACGGTCACCGACCCGCCGAACACCGGCACCGTCGCGACGCTGCAGAGCTACTACCACTGGAACGCCACCCTGCCGGCGAACAAGACCGGGCGGCACATCATCTACTCGGTGTGGGCGCGCTCGGACAGCAGTGAGACCTTCTACGGCTGCTCGGACGTGGTCTTCGACGGCGGCAACGGCCAGGTCACCGGGCTGGGCTCGTCCGGCCCGCCGCCGCCGACCACCACCTGCCAGGCCACGTATTCGGTGACCAGCACCTGGCCCGGCGGCTTCCAGGGGCAGATCACCGTCAAGAACCCGAACACGACCGCGATGAACAAGTGGACCGTCAGCTGGGTGCTGGCCAACGGTGAGACGGTGGTCAGCGCCTGGAACGGCACACTGACCACGTCTGGATCACTGGCGACGGTGAAATCGGCGGACTGGAATTCGCAGGTCCCGGTCGGAGGCACAACGAGCCTCGGCTTCGTAGCGAACCAGGCTACGGCTCCAGCCCAGCCGGAGAGCATTTCGTGCACGAGTCCGTAGTACGGCGCCTGGTCGCCGCCGTCGGCGCGGCGGCCCTCGCGGTCGTCCTCGCCGGCTGCGGCGGCCATTCGTCCGCAGGTGCCCGTGCCGCCCACTCGGGCGGGACGGGCACGCCCGGTGCGGACGCCGGCGGCATGAGCGGCATGAGCGGCATGAGCGGCATGGACATGAGCGGCAGCGGCGACGACATGCCCGGCATGGGCGTCCCGACCGGCCCGGAGATCGCCGCGGCAGCGGTCGCCGACACCGGTCTGCACGGCAGTGTCGGCGGCTACGGCTACACCGTCGACGCCGCGTCGCTGCCGGCCGGTTCGCCCGCGTCATACGCCTTCCGCATCACCGGTCCCGGCGGCAAGACGGTCACCCGGTTCCAGCCCTACGAGGGCCAGCTCCTGGTGTTCTACGTGGTCCGCACCGATCTCGGCGACTTCCACCGGCTCACCGCGACCATGCGCGACGACGGCAGGTGGACCGCGCCGCTGCCGGCACTGGCGCCGGGCTCGTACCGGACGTACGTCACCTTCGCGACCCCGGACGCCGGCGAGGGGACTCCGTTGTCCTATTCGCTGTCCCAGCCGTTGACGGTGCCTGGAAACGCGGCGCAGGCTCCGCTGCCGGCGGTCGCCGGAACCACCACCGCCGACGGATACACCCTGCAGCTCAGCGGTTCGCCGCGGCAGAAATCCGAGAGCGATCTCGGCGTCGTGGTCACCAAGGACGGCAAGCCGGTCCAGCAGTTCGACCGGCTGCTCGACGGCTACGCGCACCTGACCGCGTTCCACAGCGGCGACGCCGCGTTCGCCGACGCGCTGTCCACCGGCCGCGCGGCCGGCGGCTCCGGCGGCGGCGGCGCGCTGACCGCGAAGATCTTGTTCCCCGAGCCCGGCAGCTGGCGGCTCTTCGTCCAGTTCGAGACCTCCGGCGCCGAGCACACGGCTTCCTTCACAGTGGACGTGCCCTGATGAACCCCACCTTTCCCGTCGTCCGCAGCATCCGGATCCTGGCGGTCGTGGCCGCCCTCGTCACCGCCCTGTCGTCGTTGTTCATCTTCGGGACCAGATCGGCCCGCGGGGCCGGCGCCACGTGTTCGGTGGTCTACCAGCCCAACCAGTGGAGCACCGGCTTCACCGCCAACGTGACCGTGACCAACGGCGGCCCGGCGGTCAGCGCCTGGACCGCGACCTGGCAGTGGACCGGCAACCAGCAGGTGACCTCCGGCTGGAACGCCGCGGTCGTCCAGAGCGGGCAGATCGTCACCGCGACCAACGCGCCCTACAACGGGTCGGTCCCCGCCGGCGGCACCGTCAGCTTCGGGGTCCAGGGGACGTCCTCCGGGACTCCCGGTCTGCCGATCAACTTCTACTTCAACAACGTGCTGTGCAGCGGCCTGGGGTCGTCCGGTTCGCCGACGTTCACCACCACCCCGACCACGCCTTCCACGACTCCTTCGACGACGCCGTCCACCACACCATCTACGACACCGTCCACGACGCCTTCGACGACACCGTCCACGACGCCCTCCAGCCAGGGCGGGCCGTGCCCGAGCGGCGCGGTGTTCTGCGATGGGTTCGAGAACCAGACCTCGACGACGCCCTCCGGCCGGTGGTCCATCGTGACGCCGGACTGCTCCGGAACCGGCACCGCCGCGATCACCACCGCCCAGGAACACGCCGGGGGCAAGTCCCTGGAGATCGACGGCCACGGCACGTACTGCAACCACGTGTTCGTTGACGACACCACAGACATGGCCGCCGCTTCGCCGACCTGGTACGTGCGGTTCTGGATGAAGCACACAACGCCGCTGCCGACCAACCACACGACCTTCCTTGCGCTGAAGGACACCGCCCACAACAACACCGACCTGCGCCTGGGCGCGCAGAACGGCGCGCTGATGTGGAACCGGCAGTACGACGACGCCACGCTGCCGGCGCAGAGCCCGGCCGGGGTCGCGCAGAGCGTCACGGTGCCGACCGGTGCCTGGGAGTGCCTGGAGTTCTCGGTCGACGGCACGAACGGCCAGATCCACACCTGGTACAACGGCGCGGCCGTGCCGGGACTCACCGAGGACGGCGTGTCCACGCCGGACATCGACAACCAGTGGCTGGCCGGCTCCGGGTCCTCGTGGCGGCCGCGGCTGACCGACCTGAAGCTCGGCTGGGAGAACTACAGCAACGGTGACGACAACCTCTGGTTCGACGACGTTGTGCTGAGCACGAGCCGTATCGGGTGCTGAGGACAGCTGTATCGGGTGCTGAGCAGGAGCTGTATCGGGTGCTGAGCAGGGATCAGCGCCATCAACCGGTCAAGAACCCTTAAGAAGGAGAAAAGGCTTTGCGAGCAGGGAGAATAGGCACGGCCATCGCGGCCGGCCTTGTAGCGGCGGCCACGGCGCTGGCCGCCGCGCCGAGCGGCGCC
>JABFWL010000221.1 GCA_013362315.1 Catenulispora sp.
GCCCACCCCGGAGGAGCTGGCCAAGGAGCTGGACATGACGCCCGAGAAGGTCGTCGAGGTCCAGAAGTACGGCCGCGAGCCGATCTCCCTGCACACCCCCCTCGGGGAGGACGGCGACAGCGAATTCGGCGACCTCATCGAGGACAGCGAAGCCGTCGTCCCCGCCGACGCGGTGTCCTTCACCCTGCTGCAGGAGCAACTGCACTCGGTCCTCGACACCCTCAGCGAACGCGAAGCCGGCGTCGTCTCCATGCGCTTCGGCCTCACCGACGGCCAACCCAAGACCCTCGACGAGATCGGCAAGGTCTACGGCGTCACCCGCGAGCGCATCCGCCAAATCGAGTCCAAGACAATGTCGAAGCTCCGCCACCCGTCACGCTCCCAGGTCCTGCGGGACTACCTGGACTAGCGGGACCGCGCGAAGGGGCCCGGAGCAAGCTCTGGGCCCCTTCGCCGTCTTCGTGGCACGCGACCGCAGTGTGCCTTCCCAGCCCTGCCACACGTACCCACCTACGCGACGGGAAGACCAGGACAAGGCGACCACAAGCCCAAAGTGCCCCGCCAGTGTGCGGCGCCCCCTTCCCAGGGCGAGGCCCTCGCCGGAGGCGCCTTCGACTGTGGCTCTGGACTTTGACTGGTTCTTGACTGTCGCTTTTGACTTCGGAAAAACCGAAAGCCCCGGCTCACCCAAGCCGGGGCTCCCGCAAGTTCAGCAGCAGCAGTAGTCGTTACATGACGCTCAGTCGCTAGCGTGCTTAAGGACTTCTCTATCTCCAGTCACCGGATCGTGTCACCGTGTAACCGTGTCACCGGCTCCAGACCCGGACCCCGATCACCGCTCCTCGTCGACCGTCACCTTCGGCGTCTCCGTCAGCTGGTCCGAGAAGTCGTGTATCTCGATGGCGACCTTCGCCAGGCTCTCGTTGTACTTCTTCCCGTGGTGCGCGCAGAACAGAAGCTCGCCGCCACCCAGCACGACGCGCACGTAAGCAGCGGCACCGCAGCGGTCGCAGCGGTCGGAGGCCTTCAGCGGCTCAGTCTCAGTCAGGACTGCAGTGGTCACGTCGCACCTGCTTTCTGTGTGGTACCCAGAACAACATCAAAGCAGGCGATCGGTGTTCCCGCGCTAGTGATTGGGCGTCGAAAGGGTCACGTTCGCTGAGAGCGTACGGGGAAAGGGCCCTGATGGTCAGGAAACTGAACGTTGGGTGTCGGTGGCGCCACCTAGCGTAGTGATCGGGCGTCCCGGCCCTCATCAGAGTGTTGCGCCGGTCACATGGACTCGCCCGTGGGAGGCGCCCGGTACGCTGGCCCTGCCGTCGCTACCATTGGTACGAAACTGTGTTCGAGTGAAAGAGTGAAAGGTAGGCCGCACGTGAGCGCGCAAGGCCGGCCCGCGCCGTCCGCCGACAAGGACGGCTCCTATACCGCGCGGCACCTCCTTGTCCTCGAGGGCCTGGACGCGGTCCGCAAACGGCCCGGCATGTACATCGGCTCGAACGACGGCCGCGGGCTGATGCACTGCCTGTGGGAGATCATCGACAACTCCGTCGACGAGGCCCTGGCCGGGTTCGGCGACGACATCGAGATCATCCTGCACAAGGACGGCTCGGCCGAGGTCCGGGACAACGGCCGCGGCATCCCGGTGGACGTGGAGCCCAAGACCGGCCTGTCCGGCGTCGAGGTCGTGATGACCATGCTGCACGCCGGCGGCAAGTTCGGCGGCGGCTCCTACGCCGCCTCCGGCGGCCTGCACGGCGTCGGCGCCTCCGTGGTGAACGCCCTGAGCTCCCGGGTCGACATCGAGGTGGACCGGGCCGGCTCGGTGCACGCCATGTCCTTCCAGCGCGGCGTGCCCGGCGTGTTCGCCGGCGACGGGCCGGACTCCAAGTTCAGGCCGGAGTCCGGGCTGCGCAAGGTGGGGCGGGTCTCCCGGGCCAAGGGCGCCTCGCAGACCGGCACCCGGACCCGCTTCTGGCCGGACAAGCAGATCTTCCTCAAGGACGCCGAGTTCGTCCTGGAGGACCTGCACGCCCGCGCCCGCCAGACCGCGTTCCTGGTGCCCGGCCTGACCATCAAGGTCGTCGACGAACGGGACGGCGGCCACAGCGAGGAGGTCTTCTCCTACGCCGGCGGCATCTCGGAGTTCGTGGAGTTCCTGGCCCCGGACCGGCCGATCACCGACACGCTGCGCTTCACCGGCTCCGGCAAGTTCACCGAGACCGTGCCGGTCCTGGACGAGCAGGGCCACATGACCCCGGCCGACATCGAGCGCGAGCTGACCGTGGACGTGGCGCTGCGCTGGGGCACCGAGTACGACACGGTGATCCGCTCGTTCGTGAACATCATCGCCACCCCCAAGGGCGGCACCCACCTGGTCGGCTTCGGCAAGGGCCTGCTCAAGGCGGCCAACGAGCAGCTGCGCGCGACCAAGCTGCTGAAGGTCAACGACGACGACGTGATCCGCGAGGACGTCTTCGAGGGCCTGACCGCCGTGGTCACCGTGCGGCTGGCCGAGCCGCAGTTCGAGGGCCAGACCAAGGAGGTGCTGGGCACCCCGGCGGCGAACCGGATCGTGGCGCGGGTCGTGGAGAACTCCTTCAAGGAGTTCCTGACCTCGGCCAAGCGCGGCGACAAGCCGATGGCCCGCGCGGTGCTGGAGAAGATCGCCAACGCCGCCCGCACCCGGATCACCGCCCGCCAGCACAAGGAGGCGCAGCGCCGCAAGAACGCGCTGGAGACCTCGGCGCTGCCGGCCAAGCTCGCCGACTGCCGCAGCGACGACGTGGACCGCTCGGAGATGTTCATCATCGAGGGCGACTCGGCGATGGGCTCGGCGAAGGCCGCGCGCAACTCCGAGTTCCAGGCGCTGCTGCCGATCCGCGGCAAGATCCTCAACGTCCAGAAGTCCTCCATCGCGGACATGCTGAAGAACGCCGAGTGCGCGGCCATCATCCAGGTCGTCGGCGCCGGCTCCGGGCGGTCGTTCGACCTGGACCAGGCCCGCTACGGCAAGGTGATCCTGATGGCCGACGCCGACGTCGACGGCTCGCACATCCGCTGCCTGCTGCTCACCCTGTTCCACCGCTACATGCGGCCGATGCTGGAGGCCGGCCGGGTCTACGCCGCGGTGCCGCCGCTGCACCGGATCGAGGTGATCGGCGCCGGCCGGGCGAAGAACGAGTTCATCTACACCTACTCCGACAACGAGATGAAGCGCACCGTCGCCGAGCTGCTGAAGAAGGGCAAGCGGATCAAGGAGCCGATCCAGCGCTACAAGGGTCTGGGCGAGATGGACGCCGACCAGCTGGCCGAGACCACCATGGACCCGCGGCACCGCACCCTGCGCCGGATCACCGTGGCCGACGCCGAATCCGCCGACAAGGCCTTCGACCTGCTGATGGGCAACGACGTGGCGCCCCGCCGCGAGTTCATCATCAACTCCGCCGCGGTCCTGGACCGGTCGCGGATCGACGTCTAGCGATGGGCACGCCGGGCGGCCCCGTCGTCCCCAGCGTCGTTCCCAGCACGGTGCTGCCCGGCGGCCGGGCCGCGGTGTGCCGAGCGGTGGCCGACTGGCTGGCCGACCCCGACGCGCCCCGCACGCTGCTGGTCACCGGGCCGCCCGGCGCGGGCAAGACCTTCACCCTGGCCTGGGCCGCCTCGGAGCTGGCGGTCCTGGCCGAGGCCGCCGACGACGAGCGCTTCGCCTGGGTCTCGGCCCGCGGCCTGACTCCGCGGGTCCTGGCCTGGCTGCTGGCCGGCCAGCTCGGCGTGACGGTGAGCGGTCCGCGAGAGCTGGCGCCGGCGCTGGCGGCGCGGCTGCGGGGGAGCAGCGGGGCCGGCGGTGGTGCCGGTGCGAACGGGACTGGGACGCCGGCGGCCGGGTCGGGGTTCGGTCCTGGAGTCACCGCGGCCGGCGACGGGGTCGCGGTCGGGCTGGAGACGGTTTCGGGGCTGGGTGGGCTGGCTGAGGGCGGCGCCGCTTCGACGAATGCTGATCAAACGGCGCTCGCGACCGACGTCGAAGCCGCCCCGCATGCCGTTCCGGGTGCTGCTGTTCCGGCTGCTGCCACCATCGAGCCCGAGCTGCCCTTCGCCGCCCGCGCCCACCTCCCGGGCAGCCGCTCGGCGACCTGGGATGTCCTGGCCAGCAGCGTCGCCGCCACCTACGAAGTCGGGCGCTGGTCGCGCGTCACGATCCTGATCTCCGAGATCGACCTCGCCGGCCATCTCCGGGACGGCTCGGCGCGGGCCGCGGTGCTCGCGGAGCTGGTGGCGCCGCTGGCGGCGGTGCCGGGGGTGCGGCTGATCGTGGAGTCGCGCGGGTCCGATCTGCCGGGTCCGGCACTGGTCATCGACCTCGGTGAGGCGCAGTGGACCGACAAGGCGGAGTTCGCCGCGTGGCTGGACGACCTGGTCCCCGCCGGGGGCGCCGCGGCCCCGCAGGCGTACCCGAACCCCAGCAAGGCGCGGGAGATCCTGAGCCTGGCCGTGAACCGGCATGCCGGGCTGCTCGCGGCCAGTGACGAGCGGCCGTGGAAGCTCGCGGCGGTGCCCTTCGACGTCGCGTTCCGCGAGGGCATCGCCGACCAGATCGTGCTGGAGCCCGCGAACCTGGTGCTGGTGCAGCAGCCGGCGCTGTCCACGGCGATCGACGCGCTCGGGGCCGCGGTGGCGCCGGGCACCCGGGCGGCGTGGCGCATCGCCGGGCAGGCCCTGACCAACGCGTCCACGGTCCCCGAGCGCGCGGCGATCCTGCACGGTGCCGCGCTCGCGGTCGGCGACCAGGCGCTCGCCGAGGCGGTCGCCCCCTACATCGGCGGCACCCGGCCCTCCGACGGCGCCCCCGTCGGCGACCCCATGCCCTGGCTCACGCGGTGGGCCGGCTGGCGTCCGCTGCCGCCGGACACGCCCCGGCCGACGCCGTGGCCCGGACCGGTGGCGGCGCTCGCCGTGACGGTCCAGGAGGCCATAGCCCCGACCGAGCCGGCCACCGAGGCCGAAAAGGCCGAAAAGGCCGAAAAGGCAGCTGAACCGGACGACGCGGCTGGACGGGACGACGCGGCTGAACCGGACGACGCGGCCATCCCGCCCGAGCAGCGGGCGACCATCGTCCCCGGGCCCGCTGGCGCCGCAGCACTCGCGGAGCCCAGCGCGGCACCAGAACCGACCGAACTCCTCCTCGCCATCGACGACCTGGCCCGCGCCTATCGCCTGGACCCCCGCGACGGCCGCATCGTCGGCCGCCCCGCCGCGCCGGTCATGGTCAAGGCCCGCACCGCCGCGGTGGTGGACGCCGCTCCCAGCCTGGTCCTGACTGACGCCAGCCGCCGCCTGGCCGCGCTCGGCCCCGGCGCGCCGCGCGGCGTCGTCTCCGCGGTGCGCGAAGTCCTGCCCGACACCGCCGTGACCGCCGTCGCGGTCGCCGGCGAGGCGCTGGTCTTCGGCGCCGGCGACGGCCGCGTGCACGTGTGGGACACCGTCACCGAGGAACTCGTCGCCGATCCCGAGGACCAGCACTCCGGCGCCGTCACCGCCGTGGCCGCCATCTGGATGGCCGACGTCGACATCCTCTTCGCCCTCTCCGGCGGCCTGGACGGAACGTTCCGCCTGTGGGCCGTCCCGGCCGACGCCAGCCTGCTGCCGGTGGAGGACCGCGGAGTCCCGGTCACGGCGATCACCGCCGCGGACACCGCCGTGGGGCCGGTCGCGGCGGTCGGCTGGGCCGACGGCCACGTCACCGTGTGGGACCTCGGCGAGGCCCGCACCGGCCGCCCGGTCCCGCTCGGCTGGGCGCCGAAGGCGCTCGCCCTCGGCGCGGACGGGCTGCTGGTCGCGGCGTGCGAGCACGGTCTGATGGCGATCGACCTGCACCTGGCGGCCTTCTTCGAAGGCTGACGCGGCGGGAGCTCAGCTTCCGGCGGTGAGCAGACCGTCCCGCAGCGCAGCGATCTCCTGCGCGGTCACGCCCTGCGTCAGCAGGTAGTCCTCCGCGCTCCCGTACCGTGCCCGGATGTGCGCCAGCGTCCCGACGATCACATCGGGACTGATCCGGTAGTTGTAGACGATGTCCCCGGGATCCGCCGTCAGCATCACGTCCGACTCCATGTAGTCCGCGACGATCACCTTCTCTTCGACGCCGAGCACGTCCAGCACCAGCGCGACCAGCAGCCCGGTCCGGTCCTTGCCGGCCGTGCAGTGCACCAGCGCCGGCATCCCGCCGGGCCGGGCCAGCGTCCGCACCGCTTCGGCGAACGCCGCCCCGCTGCCGTCCACCCACGACAGGTAGAGCTGGAACAGGGTGACCGCCGGGTCCGCCTCAGCCTCCAGGCTCGGCGGCGTGTTGACCCGGGCCACGTCCAGCGGGCCCAGCGCGTCCGGCCAGGCGTTGATCTCAAAGTACTGCCGCAGGTCGATCACGGTCCGCAGGCCGATCGACGCCAGCCAGCGCCGATCCTCCTCGGTCAGGGCGTTCAAGCGCCCCGTGCGCAGCAGCCGAAGCGGCCGCAGCTGGCGCCCCGACTCCGTCTGCATTCCTCCGACATCGCGGGCGTTGCGGACTCCGGCCAGCGGCAGTTGCGTCATATCAGCGGATCTTATCGATCGCCTCCACCCGCAGCTCAAGTGGATTTGCCTCGGCCTTCCCGCAGCTCTCCGGCCGGGCCACGGCCGCGTGTGACCCCTTGACAGAGACCTCATATGCCCGGCCGTCGTGGTGCTCGACGACGGCCCTCCACGCCGGCTCCGGCTCGTCCGCGGTCTGCTCCACCGCGCCGACCAGGACCGCCGCCGGCTGCCACTCGTCCAGCTCGCCGCGCACCGCCAACTCCGCCGCCTGCCCCGGCCGCTCCCACGTCGACCGGCCGCGGCAGCCGGCCGCCACCAGCCGGTCCCCGCGCGCCTCGGCCAGCACGCGGGCGGCCAGAGCCGCGTCCAGGCGGCCGTAGAGATAGCCGAAAGGCAGCAGCACGCCGGTCGGCGCGAACTTGTGCCCGCCGAGGTGCGTGATCTCCCAGATTGTCGGTGGAGCGCTGATCGCGGGCGGGCCGCCGACGGCGGCGCACGCAGCGGCGTCCAGCGCGTCGGCCGCGACCACGACCCGGCGGCCCAGCGTCGTGCAGCAGGCGTCGCGCTTGCCGTTGGTGCAGATGCCCATGATCGGCGTGTCCAGGAAGCTGTGCTCCAGCTCCGCCACGGCGCGCCGGTCGCCGGCGTCCAGCCGGGCGAAGTCGATCTTCAGCAGCTCGGTGGGGTGGGCGACCTCGCCGGTGGCCAGCCAGGTGCGCTCCGGATGGGTGGCGGCGGCGAACCATCGGCGTCGCGCCGGCTCGTGCTCGTGGCGGTCGTCCTCCGGGCGGCGGATCAGGCACAGCCGGACGCCGGTGCCCGCCGTGCGGCCGTCGAGTTCGGCACCGAGCGCGGGATCCAGGCGGCTCTCGTGCGCCGCCACCCGCCCCCACGGTCCCGGCTGTTCCAGCAGCAGCCACGCGCTCTGGGTGGACGCCGTCCCGGCGACCGGCTCGCCCAGCTCGCGCGAGAGCAGTGCGCACGCATGGGGCTGGGGTGCCGGGAGTTGATCGTCACGCATGCCTACGAAGGTACCTTCTCGCCGAGGCGGCGACCCGGACTGGCCAACGGTCGCACCGGGGCTCACGATGGTGCCGAGAGGTAAAAACGGGGGCAGCCCTGAGGTAGGTGGACCATGTCCGAAACCCAGCAGCCCGACCGGAATCGGCCGGGCACCACCCAGCCTGACGAGTCCGGCCCCGCCCCGGAGGCCCGCCGTTACGGATTCCCCTGTGTCTACGCCCACGAAGTCTGTGCGATCCGCACCATCGCCCGCGAGGACCGGGACCGCTCGGGCTCGGGCCGGGTACAGCTGCTGCGGTGGCGTCGCGGCTCCGGCGCCCTGGTGAAGGAGTTGCCGCTGGACAGGCTCTACGTCTGGGCGCGGGCCGGCCGGGTCAGCTTCGGCACCAAGCACGGCCGCACCGTCGACCTGGTGCTGCTCGGCGAGCCGGAGACCGAGGGCCTGGCGCTGGGCACGCCGTGGCCGATCGGCCGCAGCCGCACCAGCGCCTCGTCCAACCTGGCGCACGGTGTCATGACCGACTTGAAGAACACCGTGACCTTCCCCGTGTCCTTCCCGCGCATGATGCGGGTCAGCGGCGAGCGCAACGCCGTGCTGGACGCGCTGGCCGGCTGGTGCCAGCGCGAGGTGCCGGGCATCGTCATCATGCGCGGCTGGTGGCGCGGCTCCGAGGGCCCGTCCCCGCACCAGGTCAGCGGACTGCCCCAGAAGGGGCTGCTCGGCGACCACGGCTGGCTGCCGGACACCGTGGGCGCGCAGCCGGCCGGATGGTCACCGTTCGGTAACGATCGCAACGCGCACCGCCGAAGCGCTCGTTCTAGAGCGCATGAGCACCCTTCAGGAGCTTGAGCTCGCGGCCGGCTCGCCGAAGGCGGTCTACGGCGAGGACGCCAAGATCGTCTGCGACAACCTGGTCCGGATCTACCAGTCCGACGGCATCGAGGTCCAGGCCCTGCAGGGCCTGGACCTGCTGGTGCGCGGCGGCGAGCTGGTGGCGATCGTGGGGGCCTCCGGCAGCGGCAAGTCCACGCTGCTGAACATCCTGTCCGGGCTGGACACCCCGACCGCGGGCGTGGCCCGGGTCGGCGGTTACGACCTGCTCACCATGAAGGGCCGGGACCGGCTGCGCTACCGGCGCGAGACCGTCGGCTTCATCTGGCAGCAGACGGCGCGCAACCTGCTGCCGTACCTGAACGCCGCCGACAACGTCGCGCTGCCGATGGGCTTCGCGGGCAAGAAGCGCAAGTTCGCCCGGCGGCGCGCCGACGAGCTGCTGGAGATGCTGGGCGTCGCCTATTGCGCGAACCGGCGGCCCGGCCAGCTGTCCGGCGGCGAGCAGCAGCGGGTGTCGATCGCGGTGGCGCTGGCCAACGACCCGGAGGTGGTGTTCGCCGACGAGCCCACCGGCGAGCTGGACAGCGCCACCAGCCACCAGGTGTTCGACGCGCTGCGCACCGCCAACACCGAGCTCGGCGTCAGCATCGTGGTGGTGACCCACGACCACGAGGTGACCGAGCAGGTGCAGCGCACCGTGGAGATCCGCGACGGCCGCACCAGCACCGAGGTGCTGCGCCGGGGCGGCGAGGGCGGCGGCCCGGCCGAGCAGTTCGCGGTCCTGGACCGGGCCGGGCGGGTGCAGCTGCCCCGGGAGTACATCGACAGCCTGCGGATGCGGGACCGGGTCCGGCTCACCAAGGACCCGGACCACGTCGGCGTGTGGCCGGACCTGGGGTCCGCGGGCCGGGAAGGGGAGTAGCGGCGGTGGCGGACATGATCGAGGTCGAGGGCCTGACCCGGACCTTCGGCTCCGGCGAGAACGCCGTCCACGCGGTGGACGGCGTGTCGTTCACCGTCCCGCGCGGCCAGCTGTGCGCGGTGGTCGGCCGGTCCGGCTCCGGCAAGACGACGCTGCTGAACCTGATCGGCGGCCTGGACAAGCCGGACGCCGGGCGGATCAGCGTGGACGGCAGGCAGCTGGCCGGGCCGGGGCGCAGTCTGGGGGAGAAGGAGCTCGCGGCGCTGCGGCGGGACCTGTTCGGGTTCGTGTTCCAGTCCTTCGCCCTGATCCCGATCCTGTCGGCGGCGGAGAACGTCGGCATCCCGATGCGGCTGCGCAAGACTCCCGTCGCGCAGCGCGAGGAGCGGGTCGAGCTGCTGCTGAACATGGTGGGGCTCGGCGACCACATGAAGCAGCGGCCCGGGGAGATGTCCGGCGGGCAGCAGCAGCGGGTGGCGCTGGCCCGGGCGCTGGCGAACTCGCCGCGGGTGCTGATCGCCGACGAGCCGACCGGGCAGCTGGACTCCGAGACCGG
>JABFWL010000431.1 GCA_013362315.1 Catenulispora sp.
CCTGGACCTCGCCGCCACCGGCTTCTCGCTGGCCGCCACCCGCACCCGCTTCGAGCACCGCGCCGTGGTCCTGGGCCGCGACCGCGGCGAACTCCTCGCCGGCCTCGCCTCGTTGAGCGCCGGCGGCGAGTCCTCCGCGGTGGTGACCGGCACGGCCGGCCCGCTGGGCGGCGTCGCCTTCATGTTCCCCGGCCAGGGCTCGCAGTGGGCCGGCATGGGCCGCGAACTGTACGCGGCCTTCCCGGTCTTCGCGCGGAGCATCGACGCGTGCGCGCACGCGCTGGCCGAGTGGGTCGACTGGTCGCTGCTGGACGTGATCCGCGGCGTGCGGGGCGCCCCCACCTACGACCGGGTGGACGTCGTCCAGCCCGCCCTGTTCTCGGTGATGGTGTCCCTGGCCGCGCTGTGGCGCTCCTGGGGCGTGGAACCGGCCGCGGTGATCGGCCACAGCCAGGGCGAGATCGCCGCCGCCCATGTGTGCGGGGCGCTGTCGCTGCGGGATGCCACCAGGGTCGTGGCGCTGCGCAGCAAGGCGCTGGTGGACCTGAACGGGCACGGCGGGATGGCGTCGGTGGCCCAGTCCGAGCGGGCCGTCGAGGACTATCTGGCCCGCTCCGGCGACCGGGTGAGCGTGGCGGTGGTCAACGGGCCCCGCTCGGTGGTGGTCTCCGGCGAGCCGGACGCCCTGGACGCGTTCGTCGCCAAGATGACCGCCGACGGCGTCCAGGCCCGCCGCATCAAGGTCGACTACGCCTCCCACTCCCACTACGTGACCCGGGTCCGCGACGACGTCGTCGGCCCCCTCGCCGGCATCCGTCCGCGCTCCGGCGAGCTGCCGTTCTACTCGACCCTGCACGGCGAGGTCATCGACACCGCGCGGCTGGACGCCGGCTACTGGTACGACAACCTGCGCCAGAAGGTCCGCTTCGAGACGTCCGCCGGGCGCCTGGCCGCCGACGGCTTCCGGGTGTTCGTCGAGATGAGCCCGCACCCGGTGCTGACCGTGCCGGTGCAGGACATCGTCGAGGACCTCGATCAGGCGCTGGTGCTGTCCTCGGCGCGGCGCGGCCGCGGCGAGGTCGAGGCCGTGCTCACCTCGCTGGCCGCCCTGCACACCGCCGGCGGGCCGGCCGACCTGGGCGCCCTGTTCACCACCCGCCGCCGGGTGGACCTGCCCACCTACGCCTTCCAGCGCCGCCGCTACTGGCTCAGCTCCGCCCCCGCCCCCGCCCCCACCGCCGCCGCGGTCGCGGCGGAGGCGGTCGAGGAACCGGCCGGCGCCGATTCGCTCGTGCCGCTGTCCGAACGGGTCGGCGCGCTGGCCCCCGACGACGCGCGGGCTCTGGTCCTGGACCACGTCCTGGAACGGGTGGCCGTCGTCCTCGGGCATCCCTCGAGCGCGTCCATCGACCCGGACGGCGAATTCATGAAGATCGGCTTCGACTCGATGCTCTCCTCGGAACTGAGCAAACGCCTGACCGCGTCGACCGGCCACAAGCTCCGGGCCAACCTGGTGCTGCGCCACCCGTCGCCGCGCCAGGTCGCCGGCCATCTGGTGTCCCTGATGACCCCGGCCGACACGCCCTGAGCGCCTGCGCGCACCCCGCCGCGCACCCGGTTTCCGGCGCGGCGGGATGTCCCGCCGGCGGGACGGCGCAAGCCCCGACCGGGCCCGTCCCGCCGGGAGCCGACTTGTCTTGAACGGCTGATCCACCCCCCGGACGATGAGGGGGTGATGCGTGATTTTCCTTTGGTGTTCCGGCCTGTTTCCTCGAGGGGTTGATCTGTGTGCCTTCGTTCGGTGCGTCGTCCGCGCACAAGGGCATGTGGCGGGCGCAGGAAATGGCTCCCGACACACCGAACCACGCGCTGACCATGTGGGACGTGGCCGGTGACCTGGACACGTCCGTCATGGCGTCCGCGTTCCTGCACGTGATGGGCGAGGCGGAGGTGCTGCGCGTCACCTTCGCCGAGGACGGCGGCCAACTGCGCCTGGCCCCCCGCGAACTGGGGGACTGGCAGCCGTTCCTGCTCGACCTCAGCGCCGAGGCCGACCCCGAGCAGGCGGCCCGCGAGGAGCTCGCCGAGCTGGTGCGCCGGCCCTTCGACCTCGGCCGCGACCTGCTGTTCCGCCTCGGCGTGGTGCAACTGGCCGCGGACCGTTTCCTGCTGGTGATCGCCTACCACCACCTCATCTCCGACGGGTTCGGCGCCGGCGGCCTGCTCTCCAAGCGGCTCGCCGAGGTCTACACCGCGCTGCTGCACGGCCGGCCGGTGCCGCCGCTGGCGCACCCCTGGGACGCCGAGTCGTTCGCCACCGAGGCCACCCACTACCTCGCCTCCGAGCAGTTCACCGAGGACAGCGCGTTCTGGCGCGGCTACCTGACCCAGGCGCCGCCGCCCGCGCAGCTGCCGCGCGTCGCCCTGTCCGACGCCCAGCGCGCCGCCCTGTCCGAGCCGCTGGGCAGCGCGGACCGCTGGTCGGAGGTGGCCGAGACCATCGGCATGGTCAGCCGCACCCTGACCGTGCCGAGCGCCGAGGCGGCCGGCTGGACGCGGACCGCGAACGCCATGGGCGTGTGGATGTCGCAGCTGCTGACCGCGGCC
>JABFWL010000676.1 GCA_013362315.1 Catenulispora sp.
GGGCGCACCGCCGCCGCGGTCGCGCCGCCGAGTGCCGCCGTCGCCGCGGCGGCCGGCATCACCGTGGTCTGCTGGTGGCGCAGCGGAGCGGTCTGCGGGGTCGAGGGCAGCGGCGCCTCGTACCGCGGGCGCGGCAGCTGGGCCAGCGCGTCGGCGACCTCGGTCGGGGTCTGGAACGCCGGACCCGCGCTTTCGTCCCCGAGGATCCGCAGCACCACCTCGTCCAGCTGCGGGCTGACCTCCGGGCGCAGGTCGCTCGGCGGCGCCGGCCGGGCCTGCGGGCGCTTGCCGGTGAGCATCGCGTAGGCCAGCTCGCCGATCGCGGTCAGGTCGGTGCCCAGCGGGTCCCGGGAGACCGTGCCGGTCAGCGCCGCGGCCAGGCACAGGTCGAGGATCTTCACCTCGCCGGTGTCGGTGCGCAGCACCGTCTTCGGCGACAGCCGCAGGTGCGCCAGGCCCTGCTCGTGCGCCTCGGTCATGGCCCGGGCCAGCTCGGTGGTGATCCGCACCGCCTCCGGGATCGGCAGCGGGCCGCCGGAGAGCACCTCGCCCAGGGTGTGGCCGTCGTGCAGCCACTCGGTGATGACGTAGTAGCGGCCGTCGTCGGGGACGGCGTCCAGCACCTGCACGAAGTGGTTGTCGGCCATCGCCGCGGCGGCGCGGGCGGCGGCCATGAAGGCCTCGGCCCGGGGCTGGTCCGAGCGCAGCAGGTGGATCCGGCTGGGCCGGTTCAGCTTCTCGTCGGCGGCGAGCCAGGTGACGGCCGGGCCGGTGGTGTGCAGGACGCGCTCCAGGCGGTACCGGCCGTCGAGCCGGTCGCCCGCGGAAACGCCGAGGGACCGGATCAGCGCCTCGGCGTCCGCGCCGACGCCGCCGTCCGGATCGGTGGTCTGGTCCGCGGCTGCCACATGACTCCCTGGTCCGTGCATGCTCTGTGGCATGGTCTGGTCATCCCCGCCTCATGCTATTAGGTTTCGTGCCGTCCCCGTGGTGCGTTGCCCACCCTCATCTGTGTTGACCGCCCTCAATCTATGCAGACTGTCCGGACCCGGCGTCGGTTGCCTTCCCGCAGGTCTCGAAATGGCCACCACTTCGCGCGCTCTGCCCGGCGGTCATCTGCCGAGCTTGGCGCGGACGGAGCCCAGCAGCTGCTCGACCTCCTCCACCCGCATCAAGCGGGAGCACACCAGGAACAGGCTCGCCAGTATCGTCCCGCCGGCCGCCAGCGCGATCGTCGAGCCCAGCCAACTCTGGCCGACCATACGGTTGACGTACAAGGCGACGATGAACGCCGCCGCGCCGGCCACCGCCGAGGCGGCGATCAGCCGGACGTAGGTCTGGGTGATCCGCCGGCCGTCCAGGCCGTGCAGCTTGCGCTTGAGCTTCTGCGCGGTGATGGCCAGGCCGATGCAGTAGGCGACGCCGTACACGAAGCACATCGCGACCACCGCCCAGCGCTCCTTGTCCGAGCCGCGCAGGCTGTAGAACACGATCGAGCTCAGCGCCACGTTCGCCGCCGAGATCCAGATGTTGATCGTGAACGGGCTCTTGGTGTCCTCGAAGGCGTAGAAGCCCCGCAGCATCAGGAACTGCGCCGAGAACGGGATCAGCCCCAGTCCGAAGGCCGAGAGCATGTAGCCGATGATGTGCGCGTTGTCGATGTTCACGCCGCCGTGCTGGAAGAGCACCACGGCGATCTGCGGGCCCAGGGCCAGGAACGCGAACGCGGCCGGGACGATCGCCACGCCGGTGACCCGCAGGCCGTAGGAGATGTCCTCGCGCACCGAGGCCAGGTCGTTGTCCACCGCGGCCCGGCTCATCCGGGGCAGCAGCGCGGTGATCACCGAGACCGTGATCAGCGCCTGTGGCAGGCCCCAGATCATGTAGGCGTTGTTGTACGCCGCCACGCCCCAGTGCTCGTATCCGGCGTTGCCCACGTCGGAGGCGTAGCGCATCACCACGGCCAGCCCGATCTGGTTCACCAGCACGAACAGCAGCGTCCACTTGGCCAGCGTGATGGCCTTGCCCAGGCCCGCGCCGCGCCAGTCGAAGCGCAGCGTCAGCCGGATCCCGGCGGCCCGCAGATACGGCAGCAGGGCCAGCGCCTGCACCGCGATGCCCAGGGTGACGCCGAGGCCCAGCAGCCGCACGTCGGAGGCCGGGATCGTGGAGGGCGTCAGGTCCTTGTTGTGGTTGAGGTACCAGTAGGCGCCGGTGGAGGCGATGACCACGACGTTGGTCAGCACCGGGGTCCACATCATCGGCCCGAACCGGCCCTTGGCGTTGAGGATCTGGCCCAGCACCACGAACAGGCCCAGGAAGAAGATCTGCGGCATGAACATCCGGCCCAGGTCGATGCCCAGCTGCCGGTTCACGCCCTTGAGCCCGAACAGGTCCACCAGCTGCGGGGTGAACAGCTCGGTGAGCACCGTCAGCGCCAGCACCCCGCTCAGGATCAGGGTCAGCAGCCGGCTGGCGTAGGCGGTGCCGCCGTCCCGGTCCCGGTGCATCGAGCGCACCAGCTGCGGCACGAACACCGCGTTCAGCGCGCCGCCGATGATCAGGATGTAGAGCATGTTCGGCAGGTTCAGGCCGATG
>JABFWL010000293.1 GCA_013362315.1 Catenulispora sp.
CGGGCAGGTCGAGTCCGAGCTGCGGCAGCGCCACGACGCGCTGGCCGCGCAGCTGCGCGCGTCGTACACGCACGGCGAGGGTGGCGGGGCCGGCGCGCGCGGCGGAGCACCGGCGGCGGCCCCGGCCTCCGCGCCCGAGCAGCGGGTCACCGCGGCCGCGGTGAACGCCATCTCGATGGCGCAGCGGCAGGCCGAGGAGCAGATCCGGGCGGCTGAGGAGTACGTCCGCAACGTGACCGAGTACGCGCGCAACCAGTATCAGGTGACGGTCAACGAGGGCCACCGCCAGGGGCTGCTGGCCGCCGAGTCGGCGTTCCAGCGGCGCAGCGAGCAGTTGTCGTCGAGCCTGAAGCAGCTCGAGTCGCAGCTGGAGTTCCTGAAGGCGTTCGGGGTCGCGTTCGGCGTGCAGGTCGAGGGCGCCCTGGAGAAGGCGCGCGAAGAGGTGCACGGGATGATCGGGAGCATCCACGCTGCCTTTGACGCGCTGAGCCGGACGCCCGCGCCGGGGATGGCGGTCGCGGCGCAGGGAGCGGCGCTGTCGGGCAGGGCTTGACGGCGGCGGTGCCAGTGTTCGAGTGGGCCTGATGGCGGCGGTGCCTCGGGCGGTGTAGTGAGCTACCGGGGTACCGCCAGTACCAGGTGCAGCGCGACCCGGCGCGGCACGACCAGGCACTGTCGCCGAGCCCGCGCATAGGCTGGCGTCATGACGACGAAGATTGCCTTTCTGGGTCTCGGGGCGATGGGCGCCCCGATGGCGGCGCGGCCGGTCGACGCCGGATACGACGTGACGGTGTGGAACCGGACCGCGGCGCGGACCGAGCCGCTGGTGGCGCAGGGCGCCACGGCGGCGGCCACCCCGGCGGAGGCGGTGGCGCAGGCCGAGTTCGTGGTGACGATGCTCTCCGACCCGGCCGCGGTGACCGCGGTGGTCGGGGAGCTCGCCGCCGCCCTGCGTCCGGACGCGGTGCTGGTGGAGATGTCGACCGTCGGGCCGGACGCGACGGCGCGGATCAGGGAGCTGGTTCCGGAGTCCGTGGGCATGGTGGACGCGCCGGTCATGGGCAGTGTGGACCGGGCCGCGAGCGGCGAGCTGGCGGTGCTGGCCGGCGGCTCGGCGGCGGATCTGGCGCGGGTCGCCGATCTGCTGCGGACGTTCGGCACCGTCACCGAATGCGGCGACCTCGGCAGCGGCTCGGCGCGCAAGCTGGTGCTGATCAACGGCATCGTCGCCGGTGTCGCCGTGGTGGGAGAGACGCTGGCGCTGGCCGAACGGCTGGGCCTGGCCGACCCGCGCGCCGTGCTGGAGGCCAGCCCGCTGGCGGCGCTGACGGCGCGAGCCTTCGCCACGACGACCGACTTCTCGGTGGAGATGGCCGCCAAGGACCTGCGGCTCGCCGGTGAAGTGCTGGACCTGCCGATCATGGCGGCGGCACGGAGGGTGCTGGAGTCGGCGGCGGATCAGGATGCCGACCTGGGCGTGGCGGTGCTCGACCTCTCGAAGAAGCACTGATTCTCGACGAAGCACCGACTTCGAACGCGGGCTGCACCTCTACTACATACCTCTATAGGGGTGCGGCCCGGTCGTCTCTTCAGCCCTGGACCCGCCGGTAGCCTAGCCGGATGCACGGATGGCAACGGGTCGGTTCGAGGAACGCACGCTTCCAGCAGTGGCAGACGCTGATCACGAACCGCACGAAGCGCCAGCGGGCGGGCCGCTTCCTGGTGCAGGGCGTCCGCCCGATCACGCTGGCGGTGGAGCAGGAGTGGCCGGTCCGCGAGCTGCTGGTCGACGGCGACCGACGGCTGTCGCGATGGGCCGAGCAGCTGCTGCGGACGACCGACGCCGACGTGGTGGCCCTGCCCGCCGAGCTGATCGCCGAACTCGGCGAGAAGGACCAGGACTCCGCACCGGAGCTGGTGGCGGTGGCGGAGATGCCGCCGGACGACCTGGACCGGATCCGGGTCGGCGACGACTTCCTCGGCGTCGCCTTCGACCGCCCCACGCAGCCGGGCAACATCGGCACCCTGATCCGCTCCGCCGACGCCTTCGGCGCACACGGCGTGATCGTCACCGGCCACGCCGCTGATGTCTACGACCCGCGCGCAGTACGCGCCAGCACCGGCTCGCTGTTCGGCCTCCCCACGGTGCGGGCTCAGTCGCAGCGGGAGGTGGTGGACTGGCTGCGAGGCGGCCACGTCGAGGTGACGACCGGCGTGACGATCGTCGGCACCGACGAGGACGGCGACACCGACATTGAGGATTACGACTTCCGCGCACCGACGCTCATCGTCGTGGGCAACGAGACATCCGGGATGAGCGGCGGCTGGCGCGAGTCCTGCGACCGGGTTCTGAGCATCCCGATGGGCGGTATCGCGAGCTCGCTCAACGCCGCGAACGCCGCGACGGTGGTGCTGTATGAGGCGGCGCGGCAGCGGCGGGGGAGGGGGAGGGGGTAGGGCTCTATCGCTGGGGACTTCGCCATGGCATAGACCTCGCCGTCAAAAGCCACAGTCAAAGGCGCCTCCGGCGGCGCCTCCGGCGGGGGCCTCGCTCTGGGAAGGGGGCGGCCCGCGGACATTGGCGGCTTGCCTTGC